>JAKSBV010000276.1 GCA_022360955.1 Bacillota bacterium | reverse complement strand
CGTATCAAGTCCATCTGGTAAGTTATCCAAGATTTCTCTTGACTGCGAATAGTCTATTGCCTTATTTACTTCTTCGTCGTCTACTTTTTCTTTTCCAAAGATTATATTCTCTCTTAATGAAGCTTTAAATAGCTTTGTACTTTGAAAAACAAAGGAAATATTGTCCATCAGCTCTTTTTTAGGAATATCCTTGACATTGATTCCCCCGACTAGTACTTCACCTTCATCTGCATCCCAAAAGCGAGCGGCTAAACGGGCAATTGTCGTTTTTCCTCCTCCCGAAGCTCCGACAAGTGCGATCGTTTCACCCTGGTTTAATGTAAAGCTGATCTTGTCTATGGCGCGTTGGTCGCTTCCTTCGTATGAAAACACCACATCCCTAAACTCCAGGCTGTGATTTTTGATATTTTTTGTGTTTTCGATATAGCGCATGCTTGGATAATCTAAAAGGTTATCCAACCTGTCAATAGCCTGCTCTGCAATTAAAGTATCTTGCTGAAAATGCATCGATTTCATCAAAATCATAGTAAAAATTGGAGATATAAGGATGTAAAAGACAAAGTCCGCAAGCACAAGGGGGAGATTTTCTCCTCTTCCTATTAAAAAGATCGCCATAGGAACTAAAAAGAATGCGGCCGATTGCATGATTGTGGTATAAAATGACATAGATTTTTGCCAAAGAACAGTATACGCGTAAACCATGTCTCTATATTTGATGATGCTGTCATAGAATCGCTTAAAAGAAAATATGCTTTGACCGAATGTTTTTACAACCGGAATACCGCGGATATATTCCACGGATTCGGAACTCATTTCTTCTAAAGAATCATAATACATTTTTTGAAATTTTTTACCTTCAACACTCCTCATAAAGTGCATTGTTATAAAACCCAAAATAATCGGAACAAGAGAAGCAAGACCCATTCTCCAGTCTACGATAAAAGTCAGCGCTATCAGAATAATGGGGGAAACGACGCTCCCTGCCATATCCGGGAGCTGATGCGCTAAAAATGTATGCGTTGTTCCCGCTCCGTCGTTTACAATCTTTCGTATTCTTCCGCTTGAATACTTATCAAAAAAACCAAGGGGCATAGATAGTATTTTTTTCATGCCCACTTTTTGCATTCCCACCTCTACACGAAAGGCTGCAAGATGTGAACTCAAAAGTGCACAAAAATATACCACTATTCCTCCTATTGCACTTGCAAAGGCAAGCCACGCATAAAAGCCGACATTGGAAACATCAATCGATTGCGGAGCCGATAATATGTCACGTGTTATGTACCATACAAGCACAAAAGGCAAAATGTTAAGAACTGCGGAAATTCCTGACAATACTAATGACAAAGGCAATAGTACTTTTTTCTTGCCCATATAAGGCGTAAATCTTTTTAAGACAAAACTTTTTTTCTCTTTTGGCATACTGTTTATCCTCCTCTATCCAAGTATGTTTAAAAATACTTTATTAATCATCATCAGCCATGATTTCGGTATTTATGTTTTTTTCAATGCCTTTTCGATTAACTATATGTTGATAGTATTTTAAGGTTTAAAGTTGGTTATCTTTATCAACTCCTCTTTTTTAATTTAAGAAGCCCGGCCAATGAATATAATAATCATTCTCATCGAAATATTGCAGATAGTCCTTCCAAATAAAAAATAACTTTGTACCTTTTGCATACCCATTCAGGAACGATACATAAGGACGGTTTCTCAGTGCCATTCCTCCTTTATCACGTTCAATACGGCTTTATCTTTCTGATCGGATTTGATAGAAATATAGCTTTTCAATACCGGAATGAACAAAAATCGCCATTTGCTCAACATAATCATCCACTTCTTTTCTTTCGGGTTCATGTAAAACAATTTCCTCCAAAAAGCTGACATAGGTAGAGGCAAGCGTATGAACAAACATTTTATTAATTACATCTTCATGGCATGATTCTGTT
>JAKSBV010000187.1 GCA_022360955.1 Bacillota bacterium | reverse complement strand
GCACTATCGTAACCAACACCTGCAAAATGGAAACATGATTTGCCATTTAACCGGATAACATCCGCTTTGAGGATTTTACCTTTTTCAATAGAATTAATTAGTCTTTTAACACTCTTTCCAAATCCAAATTCCCTTGCAAAACCATTACCCGAACCGCCAGGGTAAATAGCCAGTTTCTTCTTACTTCCAATTAATCCTGATGCAATTTCATTAACTGTTCCATCTCCTCCTACTGCTACAAAAGTTTCATAATTATCAAATTCTGATTTTACTATTTGCTTTGCATGTTTGGGGTATTCAGTAAATTGAACATCAATTTTCGATTTTAAGTTCTCAAGCTTATTGAGCAACCTTTTTGTTTTTCTACCTCCTGCGTTGGGATTGATGATAAATAGAATTTCAGGAGTAGAAACTTGATTCATTTTACAATTTATTTGATGTGCAATATAGGCAAAACAAATTCAAAGTGTACAAAAAAGAAAACTCCCTAAAAAGGAAGTTTTCAATTTTTAATAATGGCAAAATACCTTATAAGCTATGCGCTTTTATATTCAAAGTCGTAAGACTCGTTGTGCTGGCTCATATCCAAGCCAATTTTTTCACCGTGTGCAGAAATCCTTAACGGCACGATTAAATTGGTAATTTTATACATCAGGTATGAACCTCCGAAAGTAATTACAGCTACTATTACAAGGGTCAGTAAGTGGTAAAGGAATGTAGTCGGATCACCATAAATTAAACCAACTTCTTCAGCAAAAACAGCAGTTAATAACATCCCAACAATCCCCCCCATACCATGAGCAGGGAATACATCTAACGTATCGTCCAGTCTTGTTTTTGAACGTAGCTCGATCGCATAATTGCTAACAAGTGCAGCAACAACACCAATAAAAATACTTGAGCCCACATTTACAAATCCGGCAGCTGGGGTAATAGCCACCAAACCAACTACCAAACCAATTGATGCCCCCATTCCTGATGGCTTTTTACCTTTGGCCATATCGTAAAACAAGTAAGCCAACATAGCAGCAGCTGAGGCCGTATTGGTATTCATTAAAGCCAATGCCGCGG
>JAKSBV010000085.1 GCA_022360955.1 Bacillota bacterium | reverse complement strand
ACGATGATTCTGCGTTTTTTGTGTAAATATAAATTCAATTTTAAAGTTGGGTATCTATAATCAAAGAGGAGGTCAAAGATGAGTGCCTTTAAGAAAATTTTGATATATGCGGAAGAATATAAAAATAAAATATTTTTAGCCATGTTTCTCATTTTTTGCAGTGTAATCGTGGGGATTATACCCTATATGATCACTTATCATATTATCTTGAGTTTTGTGGAAAAACATTCGGTTACAATGAGTTATTTACTGCTCACCGCCGGAGGTGTTGTATTTTGTTTGTGGCTAAAGTCCTATTTGTATTTGAAAGGGTTGAGCGCGTCCCACGAAGCCGCATATGATACGTTAATGGGAATGAGGCAAAAATTTGCCGGGAAGATGACCAAGTTACCTCTTGGGGATATAAACGAAAAAGGAACGGGAAGTTACAAGAAAAATTTTGTAGATGATA
The DNA here is from genome assembly GCA_022360955.1 of Bacillota bacterium. Classification (GTDB taxonomy): domain Bacteria; phylum Bacillota; class Clostridia; order SK-Y3; family SK-Y3; genus JAKSBV01. The sequence goes on along the minus strand of JAKSBV010000085.1, from coordinate 9,161 downwards.
TCGAAAGCGTTGAAGTCCTGATTGCACATATGGTGCCTGAAGGTATACCCTATGTGATTGTTCCCATAATAGTGTTTGGCCTTTTATTTATACTGGATTGGAGGCTTGCGCTTCTTTCAATGGCTTCTATTCCCATCGGTGCGGCAGTCGTGGTCCTGATGATGGGTAACGGTTTAAAGAAGATGGGCCCATATTACCGGTCTGCACAAAAAATGAATTCCAACATAGTAGAATACATTTCCGGGATGGAAGTGATTAAGATTTTTAACAGAACGACAAATTCCTATGAAAAATATGTGTCGTCGGTAGAGAATTATAAAAAGTATACCTTAGCATGGATTAAGGAATCCTGGACTTATGTGGCAATATACTCAGCCGTGCTTCCCTGCACGATTCTGTTTTTACTGCCCGTCGGTACGGTACTTTATGTTAATGGCACGCTGTCACTTTCTACATTCGTTTTTGCATTGCTGTTAGCGATGAGTTTAGGGTTGCCCTTAATAAAACTTGTGGAATTTTTCCCCACCATACCTCAGCTTGCCTATAAAATAGAGCAGCTTGAGAAGACTTTTGAAGGGGAGGAATTAAAGGTTGCCGATAAGGGGATTACCCCGGGTCATTACGATGTGGACTTTAAAAATGTTACATTTGCCTATAATCAAAAAGATGTGCTTAAAAATGTTTCCTTTTGTGCAAAACAAAATACGGTAACTGCAATTGTCGGTGAGTCGGGAAGCGGTAAAAGCACCTTGGCTAAACTATTGGTTCACTTTTGGGATGTAAAAGAGGGAGAAATTACAATAGGGGGCGTCAATATTAACCATATGTCTTTTGAAAACCTGATGAATTTAATCAGTTATGTTTCCCAAGATACATTTCTCTTTAATGCTTCCATCATGGAGAATATTCGGATTGGCAGACCGGAGGCAACCGACGAAGAGGTCATGGCTGTTGCAAAACTTGCGATGTGTCATGAATTTATTATGAATACGGACAAGGGCTATGATACAAATGCCGGTGAGGCCGGAGATAAACTTTCCGGCGGTGAAAAGCAAAGGATTACGATAGCAAGAGCGATATTAAAGAATGCCCCTGTCATTATCTTGGATGAAGCGACAGCTTTTACGGATTCGGAAAATGAAGATAAAATCCAAGAAGCCTTGAATCAATTAGTCGTCGGAAAGACACTTATCGTTATAGCGCATAGGCTGTCGACAATTGTAGAGGCCGACAATATTATTGTGATGGATAAAGGCAATCTGGTGATGCAAGGCAGTCATGACGAACTATTGGAAAGATCCGGAACTTATCAATCGCTGTGGCGTTCTCATATAAAATCAATGAATTGGGATATTAATGTCAAGGGGGTACAAAATGCTTAATATCATTAAAAGAATTTTAAACCTTGCCGGAGAATCTGCAAACAGAATAAAGATCGCTTTTGTCATTAGTATTTTCGAAGGAATCTTTGCTAAAGTGCCTATCATTTTGGTGCTGTATATTCTCATTAAAATGGTATCCGACAGCGCCACGGTGCAAGATGCGTGGATAGTTGGTATTATAGGCATTGCAATTGTGATTTTGAGGGCCGTCTCAAGACGCTTGGTAGATGGATTTCAGGCCGGTACGGGGCGTGAAGTTCTAGCAAGAGAAAGAATGAAGATAGGGGACAGATTAAAAAGATTACCGATGGGATATTTTTCCGAAGGGAATATCGGGAATGTTACGGCGGTTATTACGTCTGACTTGGTGTTCATAGAAGAACATGCGATCCATACCCTTTCAAAAATCGTTACAGGTTATTTGAGCACCGCAATCGGGGTGGGTATGCTCACTGTTTTAGATTATAGGATGGGGATTATTTCTATTGCTACAATTATCTTGGCTATCCTGGGACTTAAAAGAATTCAGAAGGTGGCCGAGTATCACTCGGGGGCTAGACAAGAAGCGCAGTCGCGACTTATTGGCTCTGTTTTAGAGTATGTAAAAGGGATTACGGTTATTAAATCATTCAATATGGTAGGTGACCGGGCCCAAAAGATAAACAATGAGTTTGAAAAATACAGGGATGTATCTATAGATTTTGAAAAGAAATTTAATCCTCCTCTGTTAAATTATGAAAGCTGCTTTGCCTTTGGAATAGGGCTGACCATTTTGGCATCTTCATATTTTGCTTTTAATCAAACGCTGGATATGGCTTTTATGCTGATGATGTTAATATTTGTCTTTGAACTCTATCTTCCGTTTAAAGAATTAGGGGGATTAAGTGGTCAGGTTCGTATTATGGAAGCTGCTCTCAATCGATATGAAGCCATTCATAATGTAGCCGTTATTGATGAAAAGGGAAAAGATATAGCGATCAATCATTTTGATATTGAGTTTAAAGATGTTGCCTTTGCTTATGAACAAGAGGAAGTACTTCGGAATATTAGTTTTAAAGTTCCGGAGCGTAGTATGACGGCGCTTGTCGGTAAATCCGGCTGCGGCAAAACGACGATTGCAAATCTGACGGCAAGATTCTGGGATGTGCAAAAAGGGGAAATATTAGTAGGCGGCGTGAATGTTAAAGATATGACCTGTGACAGTCTTCTGAAAAATATCAGCATGGTGTTTCAAAATGTGTATTTGTTTCATGATACTATTTTAAACAATATCAAATTCGGCAAACAGGATGCTGCTTTGGATGAGGTGATAGATGCTTGTAAAAAAGCAAGGTGCCATGATTTTATAATGGAGCTTGAGCATGGGTATGACACAGTAATCGGAGAAGGCGGGTCGTCATTGTCCGGTGGTGAAAAGCAGAGGATTTCAATTGCCCGGGCCATTCTGAAAGATGCGCCTATTATACTGCTGGATGAAGCTACCGCAAGTGTTGACCCGGATAATGAAGAGCATATCCAAATGGCAATCACGGAACTTGTCAAAGATAAAACCCTTGTGGTGATTGCCCATCGATTGTCCACTATCAAAAGCGCCGATCAAATACTAGTCATTGATAACGGTAAACTGATTCAAAAAGGAACCCATGATGAACTCTTAAAAGAAAAAGGTCAATATCATGATTTTTGGCAAAGGCGTATAAAGGCAAGAAGCTGGAAGATTCAGAAGTGAAGCAGGGTTGAAAAGAATATCGCACTTTAAACTCATTTAAAAGCGCGATATTCTTTATGCCGGCTTTTTTGATGCAATAGAAATATATATTGCGGTGTAAAGGTGAAAATCTGTACAGAATCAGAACAAATCCGATGCATTCAAGAGTTCAAGCAGACATTTAGTGCATTGCATATGCTGTGGGAAAGGATATATGCCTGCTGTTTTGCAAAGGATACCTGTCATGATGAAAATGATTATTGTTTGACAAAACAAAGGCATCTTGCTATAATTAAAAAGGGTCTGCTTGTACGGCAAAAGAGATCAACGATGATCCGGATACATAGAGGTAGATTGAACGTGAGAAAGACTGTACCTTAAACATTTCGGCTTTTTTACGTTGTATGAAGGAAGATATGCATTTCCCAATAGTTACAGTAAAATCTAAAGGGCATCGAAGCCTTTCGCGTTTGGCCGGATTTTACGGCGTAAAAGTATCTGACTAAAACCCATATAAATGTTTATTGCGAAATATGCATTCGGAATAAGATATTTTTTGCGTTTATAATGATAAAGAAAATCATTTTCAAAATCAAAGGTCATAAATTATGTGCTATGTAATGTAAATCATTTAAAAAATCAAAGGGGAGATCACGATGATAAAAAGATTATTATCAATGACGACAGCGGTGTTCATGATTTTAACATTAGCTGTAGGTTGTTCTCAAGATACGGGAGCAGTCAAGAATCCGACAGAGAATATTAAAGAAATTACTTTGGGCGACAGCTGGGGATTTAAAGACGGATTTCATGCGATTTTTACGCCGGAGAGGATTTCAAACTACCAGCCAGCCTATTACTTAGGTAATTTTTATGAGACATTGGTCAATTATCAAGAGGGGACAATCGTCCCCGGACTCGCAGAGTCCTGGCGTGTTTCGGAAGATGGACGGGTTTATACCTTTACGCTTAAAAAAGGGGTAAAGTTTTCAGACGGAGCAGATTTTAACGCGGCTGTCGTGAAAAAGAATTTAGAGATGCTGCCAAATCTTTTGGGAGGGCATAAAGGATCTTTTGAGCAGATTTCCGCATTTTTTAAAGAATCAAAGGTTATTGATGAACATATAGTAGAAGTGCATTTGACTTCACCCTATTATGGAGCTTTGCAGGACTTTGCAAAGCTGGTGCCGATGGCGATGATGTCCCCTAATGCTTTTAACGAAGACGGAACTTTGTCCGATAAATTACTGACTCAGTCCATGGGAACCGGGCCTTATATGTCTGAAGGCCAAAGCGGCGGGAATATCTATACTTTTGTGCGCAACCCCAACTATTGGGGAGAAAAGCCTTATGTGGATAAATTCAATGTAAAGGTGATTCCGGATCATGAAGCCAAAGCCTTAGCGTTGAGAAACGGTGAAATCGATATGATTTTTGGTGCAGATAAAATTTCCTATGACGGATTCAAGGAATTGTCGGAAGATGGCAAGTATGGTGCCAAAATATCCGATGAAAACGTTAAGACTAGATTTTTAGGGTTTAATTTGGAGAAAGAGCCCTTTAATGATAAGCAGGTAAGATTAGCTGTTAGTCATGCTATTGATAAACAGAGCATATGTGATAATTTATTCTACGGGATTGAAACAAAAGCCGATACCTTTTTAAGCAGGTCCTTACCTTATTGTGATATAGCGATAGAACCTTATGAATACAATGTGGAAAAGGCAAAGCAGCGCCTTGAAACATCCGGTTGGACTGATTCTGACGGTGACGGTATTAGAGAAAAAGCCGGCAAAAAATTAGAAGGAGAGATTCTCTATATGACAGGTAGTTCGGCTGATGATGATTTTGTTTTAACGTTAGCATCATCTTTAAAAGAAATCGGAATGGACATAAAAGTTACCGTACTTGATATGATGGCATGGTATTCGGAAACCAAGGACGGCAGCTTTACGATGGTTTATAAAGGAACTTATGGGATTCCTTTTGATCCGTATGTAACTATTTCCAATATGAATTCCGACCCATTAATAGATAATATCTTAGCGCAAGGGTTTGCTCATGTTAAAGACGGCAATAGCATCATAAAAGGCTTAAAGGGCTTGGTAGACGAAAGCGAAATACAGGATCAATATGATTTCATTTTAAAGGAAATACACAATAATGCTTCCTTTGTTCCCATTTCTTACACGAAAGAATTAGTCGTTTTTAATGCTGAAAAAATAACGGATTATCGGTTTAACGGTCAACCGCTCAATGTTGATATAGCAGGAATAGAATTAAAGTAAAAATAGGACCTGAGGTTGGGGCTTTTACCCCAATCTCAGGTAATCCATAGATGGGTTTATAGATTACATACTGTAAACCTTAAATACATTTGAACCAAATAACGATGATTCTGCTTTAAGGCGGGTCAGCTATGAAAAAATGACGGAAACGAAGTATAGGCAAGCTGTTTGTTTGCAGGGCTGTCTATGAATATTTTTAATTGGAGGTTAAGCGGGTGCTTGGATATATCAGCAATAGAATTATGGGCTTGATCATTGTTTTAATAGGGGTAACGGTGCTTGCGTTTATATTCTCAAATATATCGAGTGTTGATCCGGCCGAGGCGTTTGCCAGACGGAATATACTCAATCCCACCCCAGAGCAAATTGAGGAGATCAGAGAAGAAATGGGATTAAATTTACCGGTATACCGGCAATATTTTAACTGGTTGCAGGGGGTGCTGCGGGGTGAGCTGGGGACTTCTCTCCTGACCAGAAATCCGGTCAGGGTCGATCTGGCTGAAAAAATACCGGCTACTTTATCAATTGTCGGTCTGGCTTCTTTTTGGATAATTATAATAACTGTGCCGCTCAGTGTCTTATCGGCAGTAAATAAAGATAGTTTTTTTGATCATACATTGAGAATAGTAACTACTTTTGGCATTTCAATTCCTAATTTCTGGTTAGGTTTTATTTTGCTGGTTGCTTTTGCGATCATGTTACCAATTTTTTCGGTAGTCGATTATGGAAGTTTAAAGAGTTTGATCTTGCCTTCTTTAACCATTGCCATACCGATGGCATCATCTTCGATTAGGCTTTTACGGGCGACAATCCTGGAAAATATGAAGAAAGATTTTGTTACATATGCCAAAGCCAGGGGGATCTCCAAGAACAAGATCATCTGGCAGCATGTTTTAAAAAATTCATTGCCCCCGATGATCACTGTTTTTTGTCAATATTTGGGATATATGATTGCCGGCAGTGCCATTGTAGAAGCAGTTTTTTCCTGGCCGGGTATCGGCAGCCATTTGGTAAGTGCAATCATTGCGAGGGATCTGCCTACAATAAATGGTTGTCTTTTAATAATAGCGGTGATCTTTGTTTTCTTTAACTTGCTGGCCGACATACTGAATAGTGCGATTAACCCCAAAATGTTAAGTGAAGCGGGGGAAGTGTAATGGTTAAAAAAATCTTAAAGAATAAACAGGCAGTGCTTGGGCTGCTGATGATACTTGTGATAGCGTTTATTGCAATTTTTGCTCCTTTTATCGCGGTCAATCACCCAGAAGAAATTGATCCGGCTGAAAAATTTGCCGAAGCGAGTTTAAAATATCCCTTAGGGACAGACCAACTGGGGCGCTGCATCTTTTCCAGGCTTATTTATGGGGCAAGATACTCCCTGGGAATCGCTGTCCCGGTCCTTTTCATTCTAGCAGTGGTCAGTATCTTGACAGGTACAATATCAGCCTATATCGGCGGGGGATTTGATCGGGTTTTTACGGTGATCTGTGATATATTTATGTCTTTCCCGCCCCTGCTGGTAGTTTTGTCTTTAGTCGGTGCACTGGGTCAAGGGATTTTCAATATTATGGTGGCTGCGGTCTTTTCGATGTGGGTATGGTTTGCCAAGGTAGTCAGGAGTTATGTTCTCTTGGAAAAAAAGAAAGGATATATCATTGCAGCTAAAATTGCCGGCTGCAGTGATATTAAAATAATAGCCTTACATATTATTCCCAATATATTACCGTCACTTCTTGTGTATTTTAGTACGGGTATTGCAGGTATGATGTTGATGATCTCAGGTTTTTCCTTTTTGGGACTGGGGATAGAAGCAGGCGTTCCGGAATGGGGGGCAATGCTCAGCAGCGGCAAAGCATATTTATACTCTCGTCCCTTACTCCTGATCTATCCGGGTATTTGTATTCTATTTACGGCAGCAGGCTTTAACCTGTTTGGGGAAGCGCTGAGAGATATTGTTTCACCGGAGGAGGTCTAGGAGATGGATAATATTTTAGAAGTTAGGGACTTGAATATAAGTTTGTTAGAAAACAATAGTACCATTGTCAAGGACGTTTCTTTTGATGTTGGGAGAGGCAAGGTATTAGGGATCATTGGAGAAAGTGGAAGCGGTAAAACACTGACCTGCAAAGCGATGCTTAAACTCCTCAATGAAAAAGTATTCGGAGTAAGGGGCAAGGTGAAGCTGAATGGAGCAGATATCCTCAATATGGATGACAAGCAGAGCAGAGCCTTTATTGGCAAAGATATCTCAATGATCATGCAGAACCCGATGACCGCTTTTGATCCGATGATGAAAGTGGGCAATCATATTGTCGAAACCCTCAAGGCCCATACGTCATTATCGAAAAAGCAGGCCTATGCAGTGGGAATGAGAGTTCTGGAAAAGATGAATCTGCAGCGGGTGGCTGAGATCATGAACAGCTATCCGCATACATTGAGCGGTGGTATGCTGCAGCGGGTTATGATCGCCATAGCACTTATGCTCAAACCGCGTGTTATCGTAGCAGATGAGGCGACAACAGCCCTTGATGTTAAAAACCAGGCAATCATCCTTGACGAATTCCAAAAAATGCGGGACAGCGGGATTGGTTTATTGGTGGTAACCCATGACTTTGGTGTAATCGGCAAGGTTGCTGATGAGGTGCTGGTAATGAAAGGCGGAGAGATTATTGAAAGAGGTACGGTGCATCAGATTTTTTATAACCCCAGAACCGAGTATACAAAAGAGCTGCTAGAGGCAAGGTTTCTGGTAGATGAGGTGAATTATGCTTAGGGTAGAAAACCTGTCTAAACATTACTTTATTAAAGATAAAAAAGGGAAAAAAACCAGGGTTAAAGCAGTGGATAATGTTTCTTTTGTCCTGGAAGAAAATAGAAGCTATGCCCTGGTGGGGGAAAGCGGAAGCGGGAAAAGCACTTTAGCCCGTTTAATTTTATATATCGAAAAGCCGACCGGCGGCCAAGTCAAGATGGATCAGCTGGATCTATCCGCAATGAGCTCAAGAGAGCTGAGGAACAAAAGGGCGGATATACAAATGGTGATGCAGGACGGACAAAGCTCACTTGATCCCAGGTTAAAGATCTATGACAGTATTGCGGAGCCGCTCAGAAACTTTATCAAGCTCAGCAAAAAAGAAGAGAAAGAACGGGTGGAGGCCTTAATGAGCAAGGTAGAACTACCCTTAGAGATCCTGGATAGATTCCCCCATGAAATCAGCGGCGGACAGCAAAAACGCGTATGCATCGCGAGGGCAATCAGCGTAAAGCCCAAATTTATTGTTTTTGATGAAGCGGTCAGCGGACTTGATATGACGGTAAGAAAGAAAATACTTGATTTATTGTTAAGGTTAAGAGATGAAATACAGAGTTCATATCTTTTCATAACCCATGATATTGATGCGGCCATGTACATGTCCAGAAATATATTGATTATGAAGGACGGAAAGATTGTCGAGCAGGTAGAAAATATAAGCGCATTGAGTGAATTTAAACATGATTATTCTAAGGTGTTAATTAGGTCTCTGCCACCGCGAACACCGGGCCACCGGCAAGTAAAAATATAACTTGAAAGACAAATGGAGGGGTATTAATGATAAAAAAGATATTTTTGGTGATGGCAGTACTAATGATTTTAACATTAGCGGTAGGTTGTTCGCAAAACAGCGAAGAAATGAGTGAGTCGAACGAGGATATTCAAGAGGTTACTTTATGCGAAAGCTGGGCCTTTGAGCATTTTTCCACGGTTTTGACGCCGGAGAACAGTACAAATTACGGTTTATCTTT
>JAKSBV010000055.1 GCA_022360955.1 Bacillota bacterium | reverse complement strand
TGAGCGCAGCGAGTTTTGGAGCCCGCCCGAAGCAAGCATTACAAGCTCTTAGATTCGGAATACCTGTTGCTGGAGTACGATTATATTTCCAACGTTACTGTTTATTAGATACCCAACTTCAAAATTGAATTTATATTTACACAAACAACGCAGAAGCACCGTTGTTTATGTAAGTAGTATTTTTAGGTTTAAAGTTGGTTGTCTTTATTGAGCGCGAAAAGAATGGACAATAAATAGTTTGTATTTTTTGCTTTGGACGTGAATGAAGGAATATATTGTGTGATATGAACAGTGTTGATCGGGCTTGACGGTGTAAAATGACCCCGATAAAATCCAAGCAAATGTTTATCGCGAAATATATAGGGGGCGATTAAGCATGTTAGAAAAACTGAAGAAAGAAATATATGAGGCCAATATGCTATTGGTAAAATACAATTTAATTGTTTTTACGTGGGGGAATGTTTCCGGTATTGATAGAGAAAAAAATCTGATAGTTATTAAACCGTCGGGTGTGGAATATGATGCAATGACTGTTGAGGATATGGTGGTTGTAGACTTTGACGGTAATGTGGCGGAAGGGAAGTACAGGCCCTCTTCCGATACGGAAACGCACCTGGAACTGTATAGAAATTTTCCCCATATAGGTGGTGTTGTACATACCCATTCCAGATGGGCAACAGCTTGGTCCCAGTCCGGTAAAAGCTTACCGGCCCTCGGAACAACCCATGCCGATTATTTTTACGGTGATATTCCATGTACCAGAAAAATGACCCCCGAAGAAATTGCCGGAGCGTATGAGCTTGAGACGGGAAAAGTAATTGTAGAGACTTTCAAAGACATAGATCCCGACAGTATGCCTGCGGTGCTGGTTAACAGCCATGGGCCTTTTTGTTGGGGAACGGACGGTAAGAATGCAGTTCACCATGCAGTGGTACTTGAAGAGGTGGCAATGATGGCCTTTAATACGTGTATAGTCACCAATGACAGCAATCAAGTAATGCAAAAAGAGTTGTTAGATAAGCACTATCTGCGTAAACACGGTGTGAATGCCTACTATGGGCAATAATTCGAGGTGAAAAATATGCAATATCTCTTAGGATTATATGAAAAATCAATGCCGAACCATTTGAGCTGGGAAGAAAAAATGTATTTTACGAAAGAGGCGGGATATGATTTTTTAGAAGTTAGTATAGATGAAAGTGATAAAAAACAAGCTCGTCTTAATATGAGTCAAGAGGAGCGATTAAAACTAGTGACCTTATGCAATAAAATCGGGGTACCTATCAAAACAATGTGTTTGAGCGGACATAGAAAATATCCCCTTGGCAGTAGTGAGGCAGAAACAGCCGCACGTAGTCTGGTTATTATGGAGAAAGCCATCGAACTTGCTTGTGATTTAGGGATTAGAATAATCCAAATTGCGGGATATGATGTTTACTATGAAGAGTCTACGCCAAAAACTGTTGCAAGATTTAAAACCAATTTAGCAAAATGTGTAAAAATTGCAGCCAAAAATGGTGTAGTGCTAGGTTTTGAAACAATGGAAACGGCGTTTATGAATACGGTAGAAAAAGCAATGAAATATGTTAACGAAATCAATTCACCCTATTTGAAAGTCTATCCAGACATAGGGAATCTGACGAATTCAAATTTGATGTATAATACCAATTTATTAGATGATTTGGAAATAGGCAAAGGCAGCATCAATGCCTGTCATCTGAAGGAAACCGTACCGGATGTTTTTCGAGAAGTGGAATATGGTGCCGGTCATGTTAATTTTGTATCCTGCATAGAGAAATTATGGGATATTGGTGTTAGGATGTTTGTTGGAGAATTTTGGTACACCGGAAATAATAATTGGCAAGATATTTTAATCCGTAATCATAAATTTTTGAGAGATAAATTCGATCAAATACCACAGGTTTTAGATTGAGGAGATAAATGACAGGCAAAGGGCGTATGGCAAGCAACGATGGTTCTACTTTTTCTGTTCAATATAAATTTGATGCTAAAGTGAGATGTCCATATGAAAAAAATGTCGTATTTTAGTCAAATTATGAAAATGTTAACACTTTGTTCATAGAATATTATTATTTAAGTGTTATGATTTATTCATAGAAACCACAAATAAAACTTTTTTTCATTTACTCCTCCTCTTTTTGATAGGCATAAAGCCTTTAAAATATAGAGAAACCGACCGCAATGAGGTCGGTTTTTTATATTTTTAAAATAGAAAATCTGATAAAAAAATCAAAAAGCTTGAAGGATTTTCCTATACCGGTCAAGAATATAAAACTAAAGTCATGCTTTACAAAAGGAGTGTTTTGATGTTTGAGTGGTTTTCAAAATTATTCGTCAGGGAGAAGTGGGAAACTGTTTATTTTACTCAAAAAGTAGATGATTATGCGATGATAAAACAAAGGCTTGCAGACAATCATATTGCAGTAAAGACGAAGTTTACAAATAGCGATGCGAGAGATCTCGGCGGGCGCACACGCGGAACAACCTTCGGGACGGCTTCCGATTACTACGAAATTTTAGTAAAGGCTGAAAATGTCCATGAGGCTAATCATATTATACACCATCGTTGAGTATGAAGCGGATTCTGTGTTTTTTGTTATCTATTCGCCTGATGCATGAAACCGAGGAGATATTGATGAAAAAAAAGGTTATTAGTATTTTTATGTTTTTAGTATGTTTCAGGATATATTTTATAATATTAAAAAGAATAGTTAACTTGCTGCCAATGCGTCCCATGACAGATATTCTTTCTTTATTCTTTATCATTTTTGTGCTGATACCCTTAGCGTATATCACATCTTTGAAGATAATAGAAATATGCCGTAACATTGATTAAAAAAATAGAAAATGATAATTGTGGAAATAAAAGATTTATAGCGTTTAGGGACAAGGGATGTCCCCAAACGCTATGTCAGAATTCTAACTTCCTTAGCTTTACAGCAGGCCTTTATATCCTTAACGGTTTGCTTAAACAAATCCACATGCTGATCATCTGTCATGACCACAACCTCCGGAATTTCCTCTTTCATTGACAAAGAATGCTCGGATTTGTATTTTCTCGTTTCGGCAATAATACCCTTCAGCTTTTCTCCAAACAGTATGATTTCCTCGTCAATAAGCATCTCCTTTTCCCAACAAAGGGTGTGTAAGGAAATACTGTCCTCATTCTGCCTGAAAAATGCCTGATAGATATATTCCGTAATATGCGGAACATAAATAGCATATAACTTTAGCATATTCATCATACAATCATATAGTGCATGTTGTGCCGACCGGCGTTGCTCATATCCGTGCATCTCAGGCTGATACAAGCGTTCTTTCACGATTTCGAGATAATAGTCACATAAGTCTTTCCAGAAAAAGTCGTCTATTTCATGTCGGGCTGAGCCAATTTCATACCGGTTCAGAAGCTTTGTCACCTTAACAATAGTCTGTTTGCAGCGATGGATGATCCACCTGTCCACAGGCATTAATTTTACATCGGCAGTCAGGTCAATATCCTGTAAATGAGCTATAGAAAACTTAGACGCATTCCATAGCTTTGTGATAAATCTTTTGGCAATGCCTAGCTCATCTACCGAGAAAAAGGTGTCCGTACCGAGCCTGGCATTAGCAGCCCAATATCTTATAACATCGGCAGAGTATGTTTCAATGAGAGCAGGGGGTGACAGCTCGGCATTACTTTTGGATTTGCTTATTTTTTCTCCTTTTTTTGCAAGCACAAAGCCGCAAATCATTATATCCTTCCAAGGCATTTTGCCGGTGTGGTAAAGGCTTTTGACGATCGTGTAAAATGCCCATGTACGGATAATCTCATGAGCCTGTGTTCTCATGCTCATCGGAAAAAGCTTGTCGGACAGGTCGTTTTCTTCTTCCCATTTTGCATTTATTTGCGGCGTAACCGAGGAAGTGGCCCATGTATCCAGGACAGAATGCTCAGGTATAAATTCATTACATCCACAAGCACAAGGCCTATTGGGGGTTGTCTCAAGGGGATTTACAGGCAGAATTTCTTCCCTTGCAGGTATGACATTGCCGCAATGCTTGCAATACCATATCGGAATGGGAACGCCAAAATAACGCTGGCGGGATATGCACCAGTCCCATTTAAGGTTTTCAACCCATAGGATATACCTGCTTTTCATATGGGCCGGATACCAGTTGAGCTGATCGGCAGCTTTTAAAAACAATTCTTTATTGGAAAGAATGTCAATATACCATTGCTTTGACGGTAGAATCTCTATTGCTTTTCCGCAGCGTTCGTGTACCGCAACAGAATGGATTATATTTTTGGATTCACTCAGTAATCCGCTATCTGCAAGTAGTTTGATGATCTGTTTTCGTGCGGCTATGACCTTTAATCCTCCGATAAACGGCACAGGTTCATCTATTGTACCGTCAGGCAATATGACTTTCCTAAAAGGCAGCTTATGCGTTTCATACCACTCAACGTCTGTGCTGTCACCAAAAGTAGCACACATGACCACACCCGTACCCTTCTCAAGACTCACTTTTTCGTCTGCAAATATAGGGATTGTGTAATTGTATAGAGGAACAACGGCACTTTTGCCAATATACTTCGTATACCTGGCATCGGCCGGATTTACAAATAGACAAACACACCCATAAAGCAGCTCAGGTCTTGTTGTGGCAACAAGCAGCTTTTCTGTGCCTACCATAAATTGAATATCATGAAAGTTGGTGTCTTTATCCATCGTTTCCAGTTCAGCCTGTGCGATTGAGGTCTGGCATTCGGTGCACCACAAGACCGGTGATTCTTTCATATATGCCTTTCCTTCTTTAAAAAGCTTTATAAAAGATTTCTGCGATATGCGTTGGGCAGTGGGATTGATGGTCTCATATTGCAGCGACCAGTCAACGGAAAAGCCCAAGGATTGCCATAAGTCCTTAAATTTCTTTTCATATTTTTCAGTAGTGTTCATACATTTCTTGATAAAATCGCTTCTAGATAAGTTCTTTGCGATAACACCCTCATCTTTTTCAACAAGCCTTTCCGTTGGGAGGCCGTTATCGTCAAAGCCGAAGGGATAAAAGACATTGTATCCTTGCATACGCTTAAACCGTGCAATCATTTCCGCTTGCGTATAGGAAAATATGTGTCCGATGTGCAGATGACCGCTGACGGTCGGCGGCGGTGTATCAATAGAATAGGTCTCATTTTGGCTGTCAGTGTCAAAGCGGTAAATCGCATTTTCTTTCCAAAAGTGCTGCATCTTTTTTTCTACCTGTGTAAAATCATATTTTTTCTGCATGGCAATACCTCCTAATATTTTACGAACACAAAACAAAAAGTCCGCCGAAAGCTTTCTAATGTTTTGCTTAGGGCGAACTGTATGCGTCCGTGGTACCACCTAAATTCAGATATGATGATCTGCACTCTGTCGATACGGGATAACCTGCTGCACATGATCCGATATCGCTTTCCCTGTAACGGCGGAAATATCCGTTGAAGTCTACTCAGACTAAGTCTTTTCGGTTCACAGCTCAAAGGCTACTTCCATACTTCCTTCACGAAGATTTACACCGGCCATCTTCTCTCTAGGCTTCGGGAGAGTATGTACTCCTCCTTGTCAACGCCATTTTGTTCGTGTTCGTTTTGTTCCATAATAACTTAGTATATCCCAAATGTCAATATGTATGTACTATTTTTTGGAAATAAAAAGGTTGGTTCTATAGGGATGAAGGGTGTAAAGAGATCATTTTTGAATATTGGATTTACGTTCAGGCAGGTCCGTTATTTCGTCCAAATGGTACAATTAAGACGAAATGGAGCTGAAATATTTGTGATTTTGCGGTATACTTTATTGGTACATTATTTCGTGTTCGTTATTTTACATGGGCTTAGGTTAGGTCATTTTACTGCCTATACCGCGAAATGACAGGATAGCCAAAAGGCTATTTTTTATAACATTATAGTTAGCTTATTCTAACATTTGGATATTACGGAGGAGGTAGAAAACATGTCGGAGACAAAACAAAGCAGGACTTTAAAAGGAAAAGAACTGATCACTATCGGTATCTTTTCGGCAATCTATTTTGCAATCAATTTCGTATTTATGGTTTCGGGAGGATTTCATCCGATCATGTGGATTTTGATGCCCGCGTTTATTGCCCTTTTTACAGGCATTCCCTTTATGATTATGGCAGCAAAGGTGCAAAAACCCTTTGCGGTGGTAATCATGGGGGCTATTACTGCGCTCATCTATTTTGCAACCGGACAGTTTACGATGGTGATTCTCATTACATTTGTGATTTCCTGTATGCTTGCGGAAGTTTGCCGTGCGGCCACAAAATACAACAGCTTTTGGGGCAATACATTGGCCTTTGCTTTCTTCTCCCTGGGTATGACGGGCTCACCCCTTCCTGTCTGGTTATTCCGAGATGATTTTTTGCGCAGATTCGCGAGCAGGGTATGCCGGCGAATTATCTTGCAAGTATAGAGTCCCTTGCATCAACGGAGATGCTTCTTGTCATGTTAGTCGCCCCTTTTTTCCTGGCGATTATCGGTTCTTTCATTGCAAAGACCCTGACTAAAAAACACTTTAAAAAAGCCGGTATCGTATGAGCGTAAAAAACATAAAAAAGGCAAACTTGCCCATTGACCCAAGAAGTGCCATTTTACTTTTATTTATTGCCAACGTTGTCGGATT
>JAKSBV010000019.1 GCA_022360955.1 Bacillota bacterium | reverse complement strand
TACGGAGAACTAGGATTAGGATATACGAATAATCAAATCAGCACTGTAACAGAATTACCGTTGAGCGGTGTAAAAAATATTGTATGTGGAAGGGATTATACCTTTTTCATGATGGATGATGGAAGTATAAGATGTTGTGGCTCTAATAGTCAAGGCCAATTGGGATTAGATCATACGAAGCAGTGGGTTAGCATGGTAACAGATTTACCCTTTAGCGGTGTAAAAAATATTGTATGTGGAGGTAAGCATACTTTTTTCATAATGGATGATGGAAGTATAAAATGTTGCGGGTATAATCATTACGGAGAATTAGGATTAGGCCATACCAATAATCCGGTCAGTACTGTAACTGCATTACCGTTGAGTGGTGTAAAAAATATTGTATGTGGTTATTATCAAACCTTTTTCATAATGGATGATGAAAGCATAAAATGTTGTGGAGCTAATTTTGGTGGCCAATTAGGCTTAGGCCATACCAATAATCCGGTGCCTACGGCAACGGACTTACCCTTTACCGGCATAAATGATTTTAATCATTGGACGAATGTACTCATACGTGTATACGACACCGATCCGCAAATCATAACCGGCTCTCCCATCAATACCTTTAACCGGTCAGGCATAAACCAAATGACAGTCACAGACAGTACCCCGGAAGCACGGTTATTAATGAATACAATGAATATGACCGATGAAGGGGCGTTGGGAAGAGGGAAATTATGGTCCGTGCCTATTCCTTCGCATATGCGTATTACATCTATGGAGGTGAGATAGTGTGAATTTTTCATTACACACCTTTTTCATGATGGATGATGGAAATATAAAATGTTGTGGATTTAATACTTACGGTCAATTAGGTCTAGGACATACTACTCATCCTATCAGTATGGTAACAGATTTGCCGTTGGCCGGTGTAAAAAAAATTGTATGTGGTGGTCATCATACTTTTTTCATAATGAATAATGGAAGTGTGAAATGTTGTGGATATAACGCTTCTGGCCAATTAGGCTTAGGTCATAAAAATACTACCGTTAGTACGGTGACAGACCTACAGTTGAGCGATGTAAAAAATATTGTGTGTGGGACTAATCATACCTTTTTCATAATGGATGATAAAAGTATAAAATGTTGTGGGGATAATGGTTACGGCCAATTAGGATTAGGTCATAGGAATGATCCGGTCAGTACGATAGCGAACTTACCATTGAAAGGCATAAAAAAAATTGTATGTGGTAGTTACCATACCTTTTTCATAATGAATGATGGAAAGGTGAAGTGTTGTGGATATAATGTTTTTGGTCAAT
>JAKSBV010000230.1 GCA_022360955.1 Bacillota bacterium | reverse complement strand
TAGTAATTTTATCACTCAAGATATCACCCCTTCATAAGGATATGTATTATAATATTCATTGATAGGGTGATAGGTGACCATTAATTTGAATTTTAGTGTATCCGGGCTTTTCGACAAGTGTTTTTGTTCCGATTCCCTCTAACTTCGAGTCATTAAAGGTTGTTTTCTTCATCCGGGAAATAATGTTATGCGTGATGAAGACCATCCGTAAGAATACGTATATGCCTTCAAATTTTCGGGTTCTAAGGTTTTTAATGTGATACCTATGCTTGCACATTTTGCAGTAACACGGATATGTATACAGAATACGTATCAGAAAGGCAGTATGATATCTTCAAAGTATAAATAATTCGTATTTAATATATAAAATTACAAGAAAATTTGAATGTTTAATGGATTTGGTATATAATTTATACATAAACAGGAAAAAAGTTGCTTCCTTAAAAGGTGGGGCAGATGAATGGAAAAGGTTAAGATTCTTTTTCTTGAAGATGATAAAGAAATAAATTATTTAATAGAAAACCATTTGAAAAATGAGGGGTATGATATAGATTGTGCATATAACGGAGAAGAGGCCGTTCATTTCTTTAGTGCAAATGATTATCATATGGTAATATTAGATATTATGGTACCGGGAATCGATGGGTATGAAGTGCTGAGGCAAGTAAGAGAAAAAGGAAATATACCGGTTCTTATACTTTCAGCTAAAGACGCTGAAAGTGACAAAATTGTGGGTTTGGGGCTGGGGGCTGATGACTATATGACCAAACCGTTTAAGATTGGTGAATTTACCGCGCGTGTAAAAGCCCAACTTCGCAGATACCTATATTGGAACAACATCTCTCAAGAGTTAAATCCGGTGATAAAACACATGGATATTGAGATGGATTTGAATACTTATGAAGTCAGGGTTTCCGGCAACCACATTTTATTAACTGCCAAGGAATTCGGCATCCTGAAACTTTTTATGACAAATCCTAAAAAAGTTTTTACAAAGGCTCAGATATTTAGAACCGTATGGGAGCAGGATTATATTTTGGACGAAAATACCGTAATGGTACATATCCGGCGTCTTCGTGAAAAAATAGAGCCTGATCCTTCAAAACCAACATATATTCAAACAGTATGGGGAATAGGATATAAGATTTCAGAGGTGTAAAATATGAATGTACCGATTACAGTTTTTTTTCTAGTAATTATTGTTAATTTGTGGTTAGTTTATCGACTTTTTAAAATAAGAAAGACGTTAGACAGGATGACTTCGGTTCTGGATGATATAATTAACGGGAATTTTAATCGGAGATTCTTTATTTATTCCAATCATACTAGCGTTATAAAAAAATTTTGTGTAAGTTTGAATGGCTTTATGGATAAATATAATGATACGGTTGAAAAGATTCAAAAGATGCAAATGGTTCAAAAAAAAATGATTTCGGACATTTCTCACGATATAAGGACTCCGCTGACTTCTCTTTTGGGATATGTTGAAGTTTTGGAAAAACAACAGGATTTGGATGATGAAACAAAAAGCCTTTATTTTAATGTTATTTCGACAAAGGCTCAAGCTTTATACACTTTGGTACAAAAGTTCTTTGATTTAGTCAAATTAGAGTCTGATGATACATTTATTCAATTACAAAAAATAAATTTAACTGAACAGATCCAAAATACGCTGGTTTCCTATTATCATGATTTTACATGTGAGAATATCGAACCTATTATACAAATCCCCGATAAACCTTTGTTCGTACTAGGGGATGGCAGCAGCATAGATAGAATTATGCAAAATCTGTTATCTAATGCACTTCGGTATGGTAAAGACGGAAGAATTGTCGGAATAGCCTTGAAAGAGGAAGCTAACAGAGTGTGGGTTAATGTTTGGGATAAGGGCAAAGGGATTCCAATTAAAGATCAAAAATTTATTTTTGATAGATTATATACTGCTGAGACATCAAGAGGAGACAATATTTGTGGCAGCGGTTTGGGTCTGACTATTGCAAAAAAATTGGTAGAGAAACAAGAGGGTGAAATATTTGTAAGCAGTATTCCTGAAGAAAAAACCACTTTTAGTTTTTATTTAAAAAAATTACTTTAAATAGTATAGATAATAAATACTAGCACTAGAAATATAATCGTATGGAAGTAACCTTATGGAGAATCTTAGAGATTGTTTGCGCAGCGTAGGAAAAGCGGCTTCAACTGTTTGAGCGCCAGCGAGT
>JAKSBV010000316.1 GCA_022360955.1 Bacillota bacterium | reverse complement strand
GCCAATGGGGCTGTGGTTGGAGAGGAGTTTGTCAAAGATCCGGGACTGCACCGCACACTCATCGGGGATGGTGTGGCTACCCTGTTTGCCGGCGCTATCGGCGCCCCAGCCAACACGACTTACTCCGAAAACACGGGCGTACTCGCAGCCACTGGCAACTACAATCCCGTTTCGCTTGAGATAGCGGCCATCTTTGCCATCGTCTTAAGCTTTGTCGGCAAGTTCAGTGGCTTTTTGAGCACTATGCCGGCAGCGGTCATGGGTGGTATCAGCATCATTCTCTTTGGTATGATCACCTCAGTGGGTCTCCGTACATTGGTGGAAAACAAAGTGGACTTCAAGCAAAGCAGAAACATGCTCATCGTGGCCATCATGCTGGTCATGGGATTAGGCGGTGCGGCTTTCCAAATCAGCGGGCAGGTATCCATCGCCGGTGTAGCATTAGCGGCCCTTTTGGGAATCATACTCAATAAAGTGCTGCCGGAGAAAATCGACAAGTAAATGAAATCACAAAGAGAGCAGCCGGCCATCGACTGCTCTCTTTATAAAAAGAGGGAAATGTTATGGCATTGATGCGAAAAGACCTACTGGGACTCAGTGGTATCACTAGACCGGAGATAGAGGAAATACTGGATACTGCTTTTCAGATGAAAAAGATTCTCAAAAGCGGTTCAAAGAAAACACCCCATCTGCAGGGTAAATCGGTTGTCACGCTATTTTATGAAAACAGTACACGCACCCGGGTGTCCTTTGACCTGGCATGCAAGTATCTTTCCGCGGCGTAGTCCAATATCTCAGCATCTTCTTCCTCAGTATCAAAGGGGGAGACGCTGCTGGACACCGGTCGGACGCTGGACCGGATGGAGGCCGATGTCATCGTCATGCGCCATCCCATGGGCGGTGCACCGCACATGCTGGCAAAGGCCGTCAAGGCTGCAGTCATCAATGCTGGGGATGGGATGCATGAGCACCCTACCCAGGCACTGCTGGACATGATGACCATCCATGAAAAAAAGGGAACGCTGGAAGGTCTCAAGGTTGCTATCGTCGGCGATATCCAGCATAGCCGTGTAGCCCGCTCAAATATATGGGGGATGACCACCATGGGTGCAGATGTCATACTCTGCGGGCCAACCACCATGATCCCTACCGGGATCGAAAAGACCGGTGCTGTAGTGACCACCGATATGGATCATGCGGTGAAGGATGCTGATATCATCATGGGACTCCGTATCCAAAGAGAGAGGCAAAATGACGGACTGTTTCCATCGGTGCGGGAGTACCATCAGTTCTTTGGCATCGATGAGCGGCGTCAGGCGTTGGCCAAGGATGATGCCATCATCATGCACCCCGGCCCGGTGAACCGGGGAGTAGAGCTCAGTAGCATGGTTATCGACTGTGACCGATCGGTCATCGATGAGCAGGTGACCAATGGCGTTGCCATCCGAATGGCACTGCTGTACATGATGACAAGGAGCGAAAGATGAAGGGTTATTTGATCAAAGGCGGGCACATCATCGACCCGGTCAATGGTATCGATGAACGACTGGATATGGTCATAATGGATGGCAGGATCGCACAGATCGGCAGTGCCATCGAGCCTGCGGAGCATGTGGAGGTGCTGGACGCCGGCTCACTGGTGG
>JAKSBV010000463.1 GCA_022360955.1 Bacillota bacterium | reverse complement strand
GCCAGAGGGAGGAAGTCGGAATATAACGAAGCAGGAACGCAAAGTAATCAGCGACAACATGTCATGTACGGTGGGACATTCTCAACCCTCATCTCTCAGCTTTCAAGTACTTTTTTCCTTGCAATATCAGTTGTTGGATACCGAACCTTAAAATTGAATTTATATTTGAACAAGCAATGTAGAACCATCATTGCTTGTTCAAATGAATTTTAAGGTATAAAGTTCGGTATCTTTGTTGGAATAATTTTCTTCAACCGGAATTGATACACCCAAGGTGTATAGGTTTATTGACTTTTGTTATGACACACAATATAATGAACCTAGAGTTTTGCATATTGAAATGGTTGAGGTATTTGCAACCCCTTTAGGGAGAAAATATATTGCAAAATCTATCAATCATAGCGAAAAATCAGGAATGGGGACGGATGTTGATGAATATTTTTGATATGATCGGTCCGGTTATGATTGGCCCGTCCAGTTCACATACTGCCGGGGCCGTACGGATCGGACGAATTACAAGGGCCTTATTGGGAGAGCAGCCCGTAGAGGTCGTAATAGGGCTGCATGGGTCGTTTGCACGGACATATAAGGGGCACGGTACGGATAGAGCATTAATCGGAGGTCTGATGGGTATGCTGCCCGATGATCCGAATATTCGGCATAGTATGCAGCTGGCAGAAGGAATAGGGCTAAACTATCGATTTGAACCTGTGACCTTGAAGGATGCCCATCCTAATACCGCGCGGATTGAAGCCGTAGGACGATCGGGGAAAAAGATGACGGTATTGGGTTCTTCCGTCGGTGGGGGCAATATAGTCATAAAGCAGATTAACGGATTGTCGGTGGAGGTCACTGCGGCATATCCTACCCTGGTGATCGCCCATAAGGATACGCCCGGGGCAGTCGCTGCGGTAACCAAGTTTTTGGCAGATAACGATATTAATATTGCCCAGATGAATGTCTATCGCTCCGAACGCAGAGGAAATGCAATGATGGTGATAGAGACGGATGAGCATGTTGACCCGAAGCTGATTGCGTCCATCGAAAAATTAACCCAAATTACGGAAGTGACGACAATTAAACCGGCATTTAGTTAATAACAAAGAAGGAGATTACTGGCGATTCATGAATGATTCTAAAATGATGAAGGTAGATATTTCGTCATATAAATAAAACCCATAATAAGCAGTCTACTGAGAAATATGTGAAGAATATTTTAAACGATATTCAAGAAAGGAAACGACCATTATGAAATATGATTCGGTACAAGCATTAGTTAATAAAGCCGTTAAATCGGACAAAAAAATATATGAGCTGATCATTGAGGAGCAAAGTGAGCAGCTTGAGCGGCCGGCAGAAAATCTGTTGCAGGAAATGATGGAGAAGCTGGAAGTGATGGAAGAAGCGGTTCGGAAGGGGACGCAGTCAACCGCAAAGTCCACCAGTGGTTTGAGCGGAGGAGATGCCTATCGATTAAAACAGGCTATGGATGCGGGCATAACGGTGGGAGGCAAGATATTAAATAAAGCACTGGTAAAAGCACTGGCGGTATCTGAAGTCAATGCCTGCATGGGAAAAATTGTGGCTGCACCTACGGCCGGTTCCTGCGGCATTATTCCCGCTGCCCTGCTTACGGTACAGGAAGAAAGGCAAATACCGCGTTTAAAAGTAGGAAAGAGTCTATTTACGGCAGCCGGCATAGGAATGGTTATTGCAAAACGTGCCAGTATTTCCGGGGCCGAAGGGGGATGCCAGGCGGAATGCGGAAGTGCATCGGCTATGGCAGCAGCTGCGCTTGTTGAAATGGTGGGAGGAACACCTCAAATGAGTGCACACGCCTGTGCGATTGCATTGAAAAATGTGCTTGGACTGATATGCGATCCGGTAGCAGGGTTGGTAGAAGTACCCTGTGTGAAACGAAATGCCATGGGGGCTGCGAATGCATTGGTAGCCGCAGACCTGGCTTTGGCAGGGATTGAAAGCGTCATTCCGGTTGACGAGGTAATTGATGCGATGAAATCGGTAGGCAACCTGATGGTGCCAGCCCTGAAAGAAACCGCAGAAGGCGGGATTGCTTCTACGCCAACAGGATGTATGCTGGCTGAAAAGATTTTTGGCAAGCAGGCAGGGATTTAATTGAACGTAAAAATATTGATATGTTTAATAGATTACGGCATTATAAGGCATACTAAAATCATTCAAGCTATAAAGAAATAGGAGAATCTTGATGGGTGTAGAAGAATTTATTCAATATGGCTCAATGACGATTGCAATAATGCTGTTAATACTGAAACGAAAAGGGATGAAACAGTATGTACCTGTTGGCATGTTTGCAAGTTTATATGCAAATGTTTGGTGTTATGTTGCAAAATATTTTGATCTATGGCATTTCCCTTCTCGTATTTTCCCTATCGCAGAAGACATTTCCATACCGGTTAATATGGTCGTGGTACCCATTATAGCTATGTTTTGGGTTAGATATTATCCGGTCCGATTCAAAGAAAAATTGTTATGGGTGTTTGGTGCTACAACTATTTTAACAATCGTTGAGGTTCCTATTGAAAAGTTTACCGATGCGCTGGCCTATGGGAACGGATATCAATGGTATTATTCGTACATTTTATGGTTTTTTAGCTGGTTTATTTGGTTAGGATTTCACCGGTGGCTTTATAATGGACATAGAGAATTTGACAGTCTTTTAAAAAAATGATTTTAAGTGAAGATTTACCTATATTTTGAATTTTATTTAGAAATGCTCAGGATGGGGAAAAGTATAAAAATAATTACAAAAAAGTATTTATTTTGAATTTTTGTAATAATAATCAAAAAATAGGGCAGTATATAGGTAAGAAAAGGATCATTGGCAATGATGTCATTGGCTGCCAATAGAAAAATATATACGAAATTTTGAATGTGAAGGAAAGCATACGTGTTTATAATTTCCTGGAATAAAAATACAAAAGTCTTAATGGAGTCGTGTATAAAAGATGGATAAAGAAAGCGGAGTTGAAAGAATTTTATGGAGTATTGCTATCCCGGGTTTCGGACAACTTTTAAATGGAAAATATATTAAAGCATTTGTACTGATTGCTTTAGAAATTCTAATTAATACAAAAGCCAACCTAAATATGGTCATTATATCAAGTTTTTATGGTGAAACACTCACCGCTGTTCGACAAACAAATTATCATTGGCTGATGTTTTATCCCTGTTTTTATATGTTTGTGATATGGGATGCTTATAAAGATGGAGTCAAAGAAAGGGCCCCTTTCTCTTTTTTACCCTTTGCCTTATCTGCCTATTTTGGAACGATTGGCGTAATCTATTCAAGAGAGACAAGGGTGATGGGCATATTATTAGGTCCTGTTTGGCTGCCGATTCTCGCTATATCCTTTGGAGTCTTCGTTGGATTTATCATTCAGGATATACTGATTAAGAGAAGGATGAAGAAATATAAATGAAATAACCTCGATAAAAAGTGAAGAACAGTATTCTTCGCTTATTTTATGCATCCCTATTGTTTTTATGTCTAATTGAAAAGTTTATGTTTAATTGTTATAATTGAGTAGTAAAAATAGTATATACTAATTAATAGGAGCAGAAATGATGATTGACTTGAAGAACATTACAGTTGACGATAAAGCATTATTTGACCGATATTTTGCTATAAAACAGTATGGGATCTGTGATTTGAATTTTACGAACCTATTTATGTGGCGGGAAACTTATAGCGTACGATATGCGGTTGTAGACGATTTTCTTTGTATTTTTCCCCAATTTCAAAAGGATTCTCCCTTTGTACTGATGCCCGTAGGCTGCGGCGACCTTGGCGCCGTTGTGCATAAACTGGCGGCTCATTTTAAAGCCCAGGGCAATCCCTTTGTTATCAAAGGGGTGACAGAAGGAATGAAAAACGAATTAATGGAAAGAGTGCCTGGAAAGTTTATATTTGAAGAAGACAGGAATATATTTGATTACGTGTATCTGAGTGCCGACCTTATTGAGCTTAAAGGAAAGAAATTTCATGCAAAGAGAAACCATATCAATAAGTTTAAATCTATGTATGATTATACCTATGAACCGCTTACGGCCGAACGGGTGGACGAATGTGCGGCCGCGGCTCTCAAATGGTGTGTAAAACGAAATTGTGAGGAGGACCAAGGGCTGGGATGGGAGAAGATCGCCATATTAAATGCCCTTCATAATTTTGATAAGTTAAAGTTTAAGGGCGGTATTTTGAGAGTAGATGGAAAAATTGCAGCTTTTACGTTTGGCGAGCGGCTCACGGATAATATGGCTGTCGTTCATGTAGAAAAAGGAGATCCGGATATACGGGGTTCCTATGCCGTTATTAACCAAATGTTTTGTGAGAGGGAATGGCGTCATATGAAGTATGTGAATCGCGAAGAAGATATGGGTCTTCCCGGACTTCGAAAGGCAAAGCTGTCTTACAGGCCGGTTACACTGGTTGAAAAGTATACTGCGAAATGGCAGGAATAGTAGGATAAAATCCTATACATATGGAACGGGAAATAGACAGATAGGTGTTATCATAAAATACTATGAAACAGGTGGTAGGATAAGATGGAAATCGGATTTGCCAAACCGGAAGATAAAGATAAAATAATGGCAATATGGCAGTATTGTTTTGAAGATAGCGAGACATTTGTGTCATGGTATTTTGATGCCAAATACAATGCATCCAATACCCTTGTAGCCTATGAGGACGGTTTGCCCGTATCCAGCTTGCAGTTGGTTCCTTATAGGCTGGGTTTTCACAACCGGGAGATTGATATCTCATATGTAGAAGGTGTCGATACTTTACCGGAGGCCAGAGGGAAAGGATATGCAGCGGCTTTATTAAAGAAAGCCATATGTGAAATGAAAGAAAGAGGGCATTTGATCAGTCTTCTGCTTCCTTTCCGATACGCATTTTATAGAAGATATGGTTGGGAGACCTGTTATTATCAGAAATCCTATACGTTCGAACCAAATGATTTAAAGCCTCTGGCAACGCCCTATGGAAACTTGAGACCTATGGATTTTAATAGTGATGTGGACGTTATTATGCAAATCTATGGAGAATTTTCGTCTCATAGGCATGGGTATATTGTAAGAACCGCAGAAGATTGGAGATGTATTTTGTACGACCTTTCCTTGGAGGAGAAAAAAGGCTATATTGTTGAGGATGAAAAGGGTACGGGCCAAGGGTATATCCTCTATGGACTAAAGCATAAAACATTTGAGATTTTTGAAATGGGGTATGGGAATAAAGATGCATATAGGGGGCTTTTGTGGTTTGCATATGCTCATTCGGCCCAAGCCGACCGTATTACCTGGAAAGCTCCGGCCGATGATATGACATTTGCTTTTCTGGCCAATCCCAGTGGCGGTGTTATACTGAAGCCCTTTGTAATGGCCAGGGTAATAGATGTAATGAAGCTCCTTCGGATGCTTTGTAAGGATGTATCGAAATCGTTAGAGCTGTCAATTGATGTAAAAGACCCCATAGCAGACTGGAATAACGGAATATTTAGGGTCTATGACGGTGAAGTAATGTCAAGCAGGGATGTTAAGCCGGATTTATCTTGTTCAATCAATACATTGACACAAATGGCAATGGGTTTTATATCACCTGTGCAAGCGCATCAGATGGGTTTATTGCATGCTGGAGACGTATATGCCGTAGAAAAAGCAGAAATAGTATTCAAGGTGAAAAATAATTTTATAAATGAGTGTTATTAAGTGAGTGGGGAGTTGGGAGTGGGACGTTTGAGATGTAAGATCACTTCCCATTTCCTGCCCCGTTAAAAATAGGAGGGAGATATATGGTTTACATTTTTTTGGCGGACGGTTTTGAGGAAATTGAAGCGCTTACGGTAGTGGATGTGCTGAGGCGGGCAGAGATTGACAGTAAAATGGTTTCTGTTGGAAATGAGATTGTGACCGGTGCACATGGGATTCCGGTTGTGGCAGATTGTGTAATTGATGATGTGAGCGTTAAGGGTGTTGATATGCTTATCCTGCCCGGTGGAATGCCAGGCACAACCAATCTTGAGCAAAATGAAAAAGTACAGCATTTTCTGCAATTTGCCGTAGACAACCAAAAATGGATTGCAGCCATTTGCGCGGCACCGATGGTTCTTGGGAAGAAGGGATATTTAAAAGATAGGGAGGCCATTTGTTATCCCGGCTGTGAAAAATATTTACTGGGAGCCGTTATAAAAGATAACCATGTCAATGTGAGCGGAAAATTTATTACTTCCAAAGGCCCCGGAACGGCAATGGATTTCGCATTGACCATTGTTTCCGTATTAAAAAATGAAGATATAGCCCATCAATTAAGGGTACAAATGCTATACTGATTTTATTATGGTTGTACATAAGCAAAACGAATACGGTATTTTTAGGTTGCAATTGTTGATTTTAAAGGGAAGATGGTATATAGATATCTGAATATAGGTGCTTGAGGTGACGTTGTAATGCATTTAAAAAGAGGATTAGTAATATTCTCCATACTCATCATACAATTGACTATTGCAATTACCGGGGGCGTTGTCCTGGCATACGTTGCTGCGAATAGGACCGTTCCTTCCGGTGTATTTATTGGGGATGTAGAGGTAAGCAATCTTACTGAATCTCAAGCAATAGAAAAGGTAACCGCAAATGTTGCCGGGAAATTGCAGGGTCAGAAGCTTTTATTAAGAGGTGAGGGAAAAAACTTTTTTGTTTCATTGGACCGGATTCAAGCCCGGTATGACATAAATGCTTCAGTGGATAAAGCAATGCATGTAAGGAAAAGCGGAAATATTGTAAGCACGGCCTTTAAGACTTTCAAAGCCAAGCTGGCGCGGACACAGCCTGTACATATTGCGTTAAATATTGCATATGACCCTCAGCTTTTATCACAAAGGCTTGAAACTTTTAAAACCCAGGTCGAAGTACCTGTCTCCAATGCATCGCTTAGGGTTGAACAGGATGAAACACGGCTCACACCTGAAGTAATAGGCAAGAAAATGAATGTTGCAAAAACAATGCAAAAGATAAGGGAGAACATAGGGCGTACGGCTGCTCTTGAAATGGTAATAGAGGATATCATACCCGAAGTAACCCGGGAAGACTTAACGGGTATTCAAGAAGTAGTCGGTGAATTTACAACGGCCATACCTGAAAGCAATGACCATTATAAAGACGACATTAGGATTGTGACTGCTGCTCTTGACAAAATAATTGTAAAATCCGGAGGAGAAATATCCCTATTGCAGCTCCTGCAAGAGAAAACACAGTCACATCAGGACATTGGATTATCTAATAATCCGGGAGTCAACCAGATTGTTTCTACTTTGTATAATGCCTTGTTGGCAGCGGATATTTCAATTGTGGAACGAACCTCTGAAAAGTTTGCTGTAGATTATATCGAACCGGGGCGAGAAGCGGTAATTGAAGAACCGTATATTGATTTTGTTTTTAAAAATAATAAGCGCTTTCCTATTCTGATTTTGATAGCAAATCAAGATGAAAAAATAACGGTAAAGGTGTTCGGCAGCGTTTTGGATAAGGAATAGGGGAATGGATGCTCATGTATAATGCAATAGTGATCGGAGCAGGGCCGGCAGGATGTATGGCAGCAAAAAGGGGAATGAAAACCATTCCCCTACTTTACGGAAAAATAATCGCTTAATATATCCACAGCATCATTTTCAATAATAACAGTCCCGTACTCGTTCAGAAAACCTTCTTGAATAGAAGCCTGGGAAATCTTGCTCCCATATTCGCTTAGTATAGCTTCAACCGTTTCCGGACTGGTCTCCATGGTAAAATTGCGGGTTAGGGAGAGATAATAAAAATTTTTATATTTGTATAAAGTACTATTATCACTATAAATATCAATTAAACGCACACTTGCAAAACACACATCATCAAAGTCTTTAAACATATAAATCATTAATGTAGAACTTACTTTTTTATTTTTTCTTTTCACCCTGAGTTCGGATTTTCTGAATTTGTTCTTAATATATTTGTGTATGGATTCAAAATCATCATCTTCATCTACGCGCGTAACAATAATCACAAAGCCTTCCGACTGCATAGGCATTGCTTCGATAATAAGCTGGGAGTCATCTACATAGAAACCCGTTTCCGCTTCGGCTTTTTTGATCATATTCCAAAACATCTCCTGGGCTTCAGGAGAATTATAAGTCAGATTATCAATGTCAATATCCCATTTTTTGAGATCCTCAAAGGAAAGTGTTACTTTAATTTTATTATGGCTGATTCTTTCTATCTTCATATTATCACCAACAATCACTTTTTTCTTCTTATCTCTATTATACTGTTAAAAGCCCGATTTGAGAAGCATTATTTTTGGCTGGGGGTGGGGAACGGGGAGCCCTTAGTCACAGAAAAAAGTTAAAACCCGTGTGTATCAAGCATTTTAATCATAGTTTGAAAAATTTTCATAAATTCTCAAAGATGGTTAGTGCGTGCAATAAAAGGTATAGTATTAATCAACGGATAAGCAAAAAATAAGGGTATATCAATGACAATATTGACGAAGGAGGAAAAATAATGGGTGAAAATGATGTTTTATTGGACATAGCGCAGACAGAAAATGTACCGGCGGATGATAAGAAAGAAAGGGAAGTGACATTTAACCTTGAAAAGGATTTTTATAAAGGAGCCAAAGGCGAATTGAGATTAAAAGCAGAAGGACTGTTTAAAAAGGCAAAGGAAAAAGGTATATCCATTGAAGATATACAGGTGGTGACATTGAAAGAGAATAGTGCGGATATTCCCGGTATCGGCTTATTGGAATTATCTACATTTATCGCAAAAGTCACAGGAAAATTGATAAAAACGGAACAAATGATGACGGACGGCAAACAAATAGATTATTATAATCGCTATCAAAAGTATATTGCAAAAAAGGTTGAGCAGAAAAACATCATGAAAGATCCGGACGGTAAGATCATATGGGAAAGCGGGCGGCCTAAAATACAGTCCGATCCGGACTTATCTTTGACGGAATGGGAAAGGTTTGAGATCGGAAAAGCGTTAGTTGAAGATAAAGAATTCGGACTGGAGAAAACAATTACAGGCGCCTGTGATAGGGTGATTAGAAAATTGATGGGAGAAAATGACTGGCTTTATCCGGAAGAAGCAGCATTGCTGGATGAAGAATTTGAAGAGGTACA
The DNA here is from genome assembly GCA_022360955.1 of Bacillota bacterium. Classification (GTDB taxonomy): domain Bacteria; phylum Bacillota; class Clostridia; order SK-Y3; family SK-Y3; genus JAKSBV01. The sequence goes on along the minus strand of JAKSBV010000463.1, from coordinate 22,489 downwards.
GGAAAAAATTAGAGAGCAGGAAAAGCAGGAAGCAGGCAATATGCCTCCTGTAAGGAAGGCCTCCGATAAACAAATCAACTATTTTAAATCCAAAATAAAAAATGTGGGATTGGATGCGGAAAAAGATGAGGTTATTCGGACGATTATGACAGAAATGGGTTTTGGGAACAAAAACATGGAAGAGTTGACCATAAAACAAATGAGTAAGGCAATCGATAGTGTATACCAATTTATTCCGCAGGTGAAGGAAAAATTAAGTCAAAATTTACAGTGAATGCGTAAAGTTTTTATTTCAACATCCGATGAAAAACAGTTGAGAGCTGAGCGTTGAGAGTGGATTACATCGTTCGCAATATTGTGGTGATGCTTCCTCCCTCAACTGCGTTGACAGGCCCTAAAACAACGTATGATTTATTAATCGTTCATGAATCCCCTCATTTAGCCCTCAATTTTTAATGATCCTCCTCGCCTGTTTGGTATGACAGGGCTTGAACAGTTGGAAGGTTTAGTGTAAATGACTGGGTTCCTTTGTTGGCGGAATGGAGCCTGCTTGATTTTTTAATGCGGTAGTGTTTATTTTGTCTTTATGCATAATTAAATCAGAGGTGATTCTGGCGGATTCAAAAATGGTAGGCAGACCACTTCCGGGATGGGTGCCGCCTCCAACCAAATAACAGCCTCTAAACTCTTCAAATTCATTATGGGGTCTAAAAAATAACATCTGGGGTATATTATGCGCTAAGTTGAAAACGGCTCCTTTATAAACAGACATTTCATTTTCCCAATAGTCCGGCGTCATTACTTTTTCAGTCACTATATGCTTTCGCAGATCGGTAAGCCCTCCTCTTTTCTCAAGGGTGTCAAGGATTTTATCTCTAAACTTGTCGCGTTCGGCGGTCCAATTGATGTTACTTGTATTGTTTGCAACCGGCACAAGTATATAGATTGCAGACTTGCCTTCCGGCGATAGACTTTTATCTGTTACTACGGCATTTTGAACATATATGGAAGGATCTTCGGACAAAATTTTTTTATCGGATATTTCTGCAACATTTTCCTTATAATCGTTGGAAAAGATAATATTATGATGGGGTATATCATAGACCTTATCGACGCCTAAAAAGATCATAAAGGTTGAGCAGGAATATTTTTTTTGCGCTAATTTTTTCCGAGTATATTTTTTCTTATGTTCATCTCTTACGATGTTGTCCATGGCATGGGCAAAATCTGCATTTATGATGGTATAGTCGCTGTGGTGCAGCGTTCCGTCTTTAAGCTGCACACCGATCACCCGATTATCCTCTATCAGCAGCTCTTTAACCGGAGCGTTTAAGTTGATTTGTCCGCCTTCTTCAGCAATGACCTTGGACATAGCCTTTGTAATTTCACCAAAACCGCCCATGATATGGTGTACGCCGTCTGCGTGCTCCGTATAGGGGATAATACTATAGCCTCCCGGGCAATTCCAAGGAGACATGCCTAGATACTTGGCTTGAAATGTAAATGCCATTTTCAAATCATCTTCCCGAAAGTAATCGCCAAGTACATCAAAAAGAGATTTTCCAATGCCTAGATGAGGAATTGCCTTTAACAGTTCTTTTTTAAAAAGGTCCTTAGGATAAACGTATGTTTCCTTTAAACAATCAAATAGTATATCAAATTTTGTCTTTTGTTTTTCCATAAACCGAAGATAATTGTCCTCATTATAGGGAAAGACCCGATTAAGTTCCTCTATCATTTTGCTTTGGTTCGTAGAAGGATAGAACTCCTTTCCGTCTCCGTATACGATTCTGTATAAAGGATCAATTGCCTTAATTGCCAGATAATCTTCTATATTTCTTCCGCTTTTTATAAAGACATTCTCCAGAACGTTTTTCATCATTAAAAAGGTAGGTCCCAGATCAAATGTAAATCCGTCGATGTTGAAAGTTGAAGTTCTTCCCCCTATAAAATTTTGTTTTTCAAATATCTCTACCTTATAGCCTTGGTTTGCCAGTATCATTCCCGCAGTTAGCCCGCCAGGTCCTGCCCCTACAATAATTACTTTTTTTTCCATTACAATACCTCCCGATATTTCAGTATTATAACAATTTGATACCACAAAATCAGAATATGAATCATAAAAAATTTGATTAACCGGCGCTATGGATATGCCTTGTAGGACTAAGGTCCCAAAATCTTAGGGCTTTAGGGCTATGGACATAGTAAAATTGTGTCTGATAAAATAAAAAAGTATGGATATATCGCCATAATATTGCATTTTTCGACAAATGGCAAGCGCATTACTAAAGATCACCAACTTTAAGCCTTAAAATACTATTTACACGAACAACGATGCTTTTGTGTTTTTTATGTAAATATAAATTCTATTTTAAAGTGTGATATCTATATTCATACAAAGAGGTGCTACATGGTATTATTATTTTATTTAGGAAAGGGGGCGAAACAATGCGAAAGAGAGCAATGGTTTTTTTACTGGTAACATGCTTATTGGCAGTAAGTGCCGTACCGTCCTTCGCTGACGAGGGGGCTGCATTTGGAGATATCCAAAACCATTGGGCCCGGGATGATATTCAATATATCGGAGAGAAAGGGATTATCAGCGGTATCGAGAAAGGCAGTCAACTCATCTTCATGCCCGATGAATCCATCACAAGAGCGCAAATGATCAAAATGCTGGTCTTATCAAAGGGTATAGAGATAGTGGAATATGCTTCCAGCTCTTTTAGCGATGTGCCGAGGAATCACTGGGCATTGAGCTATATTGAGGCGGCAAAGACGGCAGGAATAACCGAAGGCTACAATGATGGGACCTTTAAGCCTGAACGGACGGTTACAAGGGAAGAAATGGCTGTCTTTATAGTCAGAGCGTATGATCTTCAAATAGATGAACAGCAAGTTGAAGGTTTGGACATAGCGTTTGAAGATATGGACGCCGGCCATTGGGCCTATGACAGCATTGAAATTGCAATAGCCCATAGGTTGCTGCAAGGATTTGAAATGGACGGCAAGCGGTTTTTTAACCCTTCACAGGCCGCAACAAGAGGACAGGTAGCGGTTGTGCTGGCCAGACATTTGAAGAATGAAGAAGTTCTGCTTGCAGCACAAGAGGAGGAACAGCAAGAAGAGCCAAAGCCAAAAAAGAAGAGAAGAAGGCGTTCCAGTAGTTCCGGGGGAGGCACAATTGTACTTGACGGGACTGACCCGAACGGTGCAATGCAGGAGATTGCCCGGGGTATTCAGGAACAATTTAACGCCAATTCAGGGTTGGATGGCACTGTCATGCCCAGTGGTTTGGTGTTGGCAGGATTTACCGGAGATGCAGGCGATGTCTCGTTTACTGCGATTGAGTACGGCGTAAATGAGGGCAGTCAGCAGTCAGGAGCCGTTACAAGGGCTGTTCCCGGACTTGTGGGCTCGGTTTTTGAATTTGAAACCAATGGGGAGCGGTTCTCCAGGGCCACGCTTACATTTGATGTTTCCAAGGTCACGTCTACGAGTGACATCGGTAAACTGACAGCAGTGTATCTGAATGAGTCTAACCATACGTTGGAATTTTTACCGACAACAGCGGACGAACAGAGCCGAAGCGTTACGTTTACCACCACCCATAACAGTAAATATTTCCTGGTAGATGCAGACAAATGGGAAGAGGCTTGGAGAAAGGAACTGACGGTAGCGGAAGGCGTATATCAGGGCGAATATATTGATTTTGCCTTTGTAATTGATAGTTCCGGAAGTATGTCGAGCAATGACCCGCAGAACCTTAGAAAAAAAGCGGTGGCCGATATGGCCCGTGCATTTAATGCGGAGTCCGGTACATACAAAGACGAACAGGTTGCGGTTTATCAGGAAGTGTACGACGCAAACGGGGGCGGCTATATAGGGCAATACCAAACCGTTACCAATACTGTTTATGCGAAGAGCGACAGGGCTGCGGTCATAGATTTTGACCTTACATCAGAATTACTTTGCAGCTTTAGTGCCGATCCTACGACGGTGGCGGATGCAGTCTACTACATAGATAGTGAGGGTGGTACGGATATCTTTGCAGGTGTCCGAGAAGCAACGGCAGCTTATGAGACTTATGCAGGACAGAATGATCATCGAAAGATTATGGTGCTGCTGACCGACGGACAAAATAATGACCCTCCGCAAACCTCACACTGGAATATCATTGAAGATGCTGCCGAACAAGCGATTACCATTATTACCATGGGACTAGGCGATGGTGTGGACAGCAGCCTGCTTCAAAAGATTGCCCAGATAACCGGCGGGCAGTATTATAAGATAGAGACCGCCGTACAAATCGAAAATCAGCTGGAATATATTCAAGAGCATACCAAGTTTGGTCAGGATAGCGATGGGGACGGCATTAAAGATATTGATGAAATTAGAGGACTAAGGCTCAAAAACGGTATGATTGTATATACCGACCCGGCCAAGGCGGATACCGACGGTGACGGGGTGAATGACGGTGATGAGCTGGGTGATGCTATTGATGTCACCATTACCTTGCCTTCAGGAGCTACGGAAGTTTTCAGAGCATATGATCACAACAGCTTCCCGGACGATCCGAATAGCAAGTAGATAAAGTCTTAACGGAGATTTAACATGTACCCTATAGGGCAGACAAAGAAAAAAGTCTGCCCTGCAGGGTATTTTTATGCTTTTTCGGACCCTACCGGTTGTATTTGTGGCCGGTTTTTCGTTTGCTTTGACGGAAGGGGTGGGGTGTTATCCTTAGACAGAGCTTCACATAATTTCACATATTATTATGATAATTATTACATATTTTAGATGTATACTAAATGCATAGTTAAAACAATGTTTTTAACTGCCTACGTTTTGTACAAGCATGAACCTTGAAAATGTAATAAAATAACATAATATAGCAGGAGATGACAAGGCAATCTTTGTTGAAGCCAACACAACCAAAATAGTTCATCAAGAGGGTCCTATCCATAAAAAGCATAGCATTTTCCACAGGGAAAATGAAAGAAGGAAATGATACCGTAATCAACAAGTGTTCAGCATTTGCTTGTTCCGTTTATCAATAATCCCTTTGTACCTGATATGGAGCTGCCCAAAAAAGGACAAGCATGGTTAGCGGATTTCGGCTGCATTTGGTGGTGATACCGGTGAAGCCGGTTCTGGGGGTTTAGACTGTATCAATACAATGTTTCAAGCAGTATTACATGATTACCCCTTACGCTTGACAACGGCTATGGTTCTAAAGAAAATCCCGGACGGCTGAAAATGACTAAAGATAGCGCATGGCAGCTATCTATACATTTGAACAGACAACGATGATTCTGCGCTTTTTGTTCGAATATGAATTCAATTTTAAAGTGCGATACCCGTAAAAGAAAGCTTACTTTAAACCTATAGAGACATTTGAACAAACAACAATAGTGCTGTGCTTTTTGTTCAAATATGAATGTCGGTTTAAAGGGTGATATCTGTATGCAGCAGTTGCTGCAAAAGGATATAGTTCTACAGGCAAAAAAATTGCAGGAACTGTTTCAAAAGATGAGCTGACAATATATTGATAACCGCCAATATACCAAAAAAGCTGTTTGCAAAAGAATCATTCTGTTTTGACAACAGCAGACAAACCGTAGAAGATTTTTTTAAGACTTGTAAAAATACATAAAGTCAAACAAAAATCTTCGAATGGGGTATATGGTTTACGGTTATCGCAATAAGATTGCGGCCATTGAACAGATGTGTTTTGCTTTTTATAGATTACATCAGATCCAAATATGAACAGTGTGTATTTCCGCTGCCTGTTTCATCGGCAGGACTTGTTATCTTAGGATGTTTTCAAGGTATAGTACAGCTTATAGCTGTAAAATCCCCTTACTAAAAGATAGATGATACAATGAGTGATTAACCGTAAATATGTGTAAGAAAAATGTTCCATATTAAAACCAATTTACCTTATTGCTTACCGAAGATTACCTTACAACTATATTGAACGCGAAAAAGAATATACATTGGGTATGTTTGAATTTTTCGCGTTCAATATATGAAGGTATATATCTTGCGATATAGGCAGTAAAATCGAAAGCGCCGCTCATTTTCTCGATTTTGGCCGGATTTTACTGTGTAAAATGACCTGGATGAAACCCATGCAAAAGGTTTATCGCGAAATAGGTAGGTGCATCAATTTTAATTGAAGAATATGATTTCAACCTCATTCATGCATCCCTTGCAATAAATCAATTGAGGTTTTGTACAAAATTTAGGTAACCGGACCATGATTCACAAGTAATTAAATCAATAATAATTTGGAGGTTTTAGTTATGCCTATGAAAAAGTTATTAATTTTGGGATTAAGCACGCTGATAGCGGCAAATATCTTAATCCCGGTTAATGCGTATGCGTTTGGCTCACAGGATGTCAAAGCCGGTTTGGCGTGCGTCCGAAGCGAAGTGGATAAGGAAGCATTGGGACAGGTAAAATCAATCACGGCCAATTGTGAACAAGCCCAAACACATCGTTATATCAATCGAAAAGAAGCGGTGAAAAGATTAAAGCGCTATCTGGAGAGAGTTGAATACGCTTATAAACGAGGCTGGATCAGTGAATCCAAATATAAAAGGCTTAAGGCCTATATAACGCGGGCCATAGAAAGATTGGAACCAAATCCGGGAAAACCTGACCCGTGTCCTGACCCGTGTCCGAAGCCTGACCCAAAACCCGACCCAAGACCTGACCCGAAACCTGACCCGAAACCGGATCCTCAACCGAATCCGCCTACCGGTATATCCGCTGCCGAACAGCAAATGGTTAACTTAGTGAATGAGGCTAGAAGAAGAAATGGGGTAAGACCATTAATCGTTGATGCCCAATTGTCACGAGTAGCAAGAATAAAGTCTAAAGATATGGTTGACAACAATTATTTCAGCCATTATTCCCCAACCTATGGCAGTCCCTTTGATATGCTTAGAAGATTCGGCATAAGTTATAGAAGAGCCGGAGAAAATATTGCCGGGAATCAAACGGTGGCGAGGGCCCATCAGTCCCTTATGAATTCCCCGGGACATCGTCAAAACATTCTTAGCCCGCATTATACACACGTCGGTATAGGTATCCAACAAGGCGGCAGATATGGTGCGATGTTTACCCAATTATTTATACAAAAATAAGCAGCGGATGATTAAAGATGCCCAATTGTAACCTAATACTATATCCGGACAAGGGTGTTTTAAAAAATATAGATATCCAACTTTAAAATCGAATGTATATTTGCGCAAACAACGCAAAACCATCGTTGTTTGCGTAAATGGTATTTTTAGGTTTAAAGTTGGCTATTTTTACATGATTCTTTTTGGTTATGTCCGATGATCATAAAGGATACTTTTTTCAAAACGCCACTTGAACGGTTATGGATTGGATTGCATCCGAAACAGCGATGATTCCGGGCTTTTTATCCAAATATAAAGGAAATTTTAAAGTGCGATACCTGCAAAAATGTAAATAATTACCTTTGTCCCCTTCGACAATTTAACATATAATGTATAACATATAATATACATGGTGTGTTGAAGATAACGAACGTTAAACCGATACATTTGATCAGTCATGGATTGGAGGGTACCCAAAACAACCATGGTTCTGCGGCTTTTGTTCAAATATAAAGGGAATTTTAAAGTTCGGTATGTTGTCTATATGGGGGCTAGCTGAATATACATTTTCAATAGCAATGGTTTTTGGAAGATATACGATAGAGATTCAATCGAAACATTTATTTATACATATAAGGAACCCCTGGAACCCTTGAGTATTTATATATGTATAAATGATGTTTTGTTATATGGAATCTATAGTTGTATATCTTCTTTTTTTATAAAAAAAGGTATTTTGGTAAGCCCCTTCCTATGCCATACAGTTGCTGAGAGGGGATATTATGTTTAATGTTTACTTAGTGGAGGATGAAAAAAATCTTAATGATATTCTGGTACTCTATTTACAAAAAGAGGGCTATAAGATGAAGAGCTTTACCAGCGGGCTGGAAGCCGAGCTGTGTATAAAAGACGATGTGCATCTTTGGATTTTAGATATTATGCTGCCTGACGTTGACGGCTATGAGCTTATTAAAAAAATTAAAGCCCATAATGAAAATATTCCGGTCATCTTTATTTCGGGAAGACATACGGATTTGGACATTATTACAGGATTACAAATGGGAAGCGACGACTATATCCCCAAGCCCTTTTTGCCGATGGAGCTGGTGATCCGAATCAGAAAGCTGCTAAACAGAGTCTATAAAACAGAAGCTAAACACTGTATGTTGATGAATAATCGATATTATATTGATTTTAATAAAAGGATGCTGTTTGAAGACGATGAGATCATAGAGCTTACTTCAAGGGAGTTTGATTTTTTATGTACGATCATTAAGAATAAAAATAATGCAATGTCAAGGCAGTATGTCCTTAATAGTGTGTGGGGCGAGAACTACTTCGGCAGTGAAAGGGTTGTAGATGATTTAATCAGAAGGGTAAGAAAAAAATTACCCGAATTAAGAATTGAGACCATCTATGGATACGGGTATAGATGGTGTGAAGAGTAAACAGAATTTTTATCCGTACCGATTTTGCTAATAATACGCATGTAAGCCATATAAAAATTTATGAGTATTATTTTAACAGATAGCTTATACTAAGTAAAAAGCTACCTTGGGAGGATACGGCGTGCATAAAGAAATGATCTCCGACAAACAAAAAATAGCTAGTATCATTTTGTTTTTAGTAGGTTCTACTTCAATATTTGCTCCGGGATTAGAAGCTAAAAAAGACGCATGGTTAGCTTTTTTTTTAGCCATCATCATCGTACTGCCTTTGGTCAATATATTCGCCAGACTCCATCATATCTTTCCCGACAAAGATTTATTCGATATGTTTGAGATTTGTTTCGGAAAGTTTATTGGGAAAGGCATCATCATCGTATTTATTTGGTATACCTTTTTTTGGGCTGCCGATGTTTTGGTGAATTACGGTCAATTTATCAGGCTGGTGAGCTTACGCAATACGTCTCAAATCATCCCCATTATCGTGCTATGCATACTATGTGCCTGGGGCATCAGGGAGGGAATCGAGGTTTTGGGCAGATGGGGGGAGTTTTTTTTTACGATTCCCATTATTTCTATCTTTGCATTGATTGCCTTATCCATTCCTAATATGAATATCAATAACCTTTTGCCGGTATTTTACGAGGGGATTACGCCTGTTCTAAGAGGTACTTTTACGGCCTTTGAAACACCCCTTGCTCAAATAGTAGCGTTTATGGCTGTTTTTCCTAGCTTCCATACGAGAAAATCTCCCTACAAAGTGTATACCATCGGTTTATTGACAGGAGGCCTATATATGTTTCTGATTACGTTAATAAACCTGCTGGTGGTAGGCGCAGATTTTGCAGCCGGTTCCTATTATCCTTCCTATGATACCGCTTCAAGAATAGATGTTGCAAATATAATACAAAGGATAGAGGTAGTGATATCCATTACATTTGTTATCGGCGGATTTATTAAAATCAGCATATTATTGCTCTGTACCTGCAAGGGGCTTACCAGACTATTCGGACTTAAAGATTATAGATCTAGTGTAATGCCCATTTCTTTGCTGGCCATTAATTTATCTTATTTTTTATATGATAGTAAAATGCATCATATGGAGTTTAACGACGAGATATGGCCCTATTATTTTTTGCCCCTTCAAGTCTTTTTACCTATTATACTCCTTATTATTGGCGAAATAAAGAAAAAACGCTTATCAAATTAACAGTAATAAAATATCTGACAAATAATAGTATAGTTTTAGTTGGAGTAAATAATACGGATTATAAAACCATACAAATCTTTATATTTACAAAGTTAACAATTAATTCATTAATTGTTAACTAAAATTTAACAAAAGATTGATAGCATTAAGGGGCTGTAGCGAAAGGAGGGCAGCTTAAAAAGCAAGATATATAATAGGGCCTGGCCCGGCATCAATAAAGGTTTTTCCGATGAGAAGGGAAAACTGCAAGGTAATCTTGTATTTATGCAAAGAGGTATTGAGGAGTACAATCAATGTGCTCTAAAAAAACCTTGAGACATCTTACTCGGGTTATACCGAGAGATCATATTTAGGAGGTCACTTTATGAAGCTAAAACCATTTACCACTTATCTGTTGCTGCTGGCTATCACACTGGGGAGCTGTTTTTTCAATTGCACCACAGTAGAGGCGGCAGACAACAAAATTCGTTTCGAAGCAGAAAATGCCATGCTTCCCCAGGGCAGTAATGCAGTCTTAAAATCCGAAAGCGGCACCAGCGGAGAAAACGAAGAATATATTGAGCTAACAAGGGAGATAGGCGAACAAAGAAACAGCATTATTGTTTTTGAAAATGCATTGAAGGTAACGGAACCCGGTATGTATAAGCTTTCAGTCGGTTTCAAGACAGTCAACGGAGACTATAAAAAGCAAGCCGTTAAAGTCATTGAACCCATGGACCGGTATGAAGTGGATACAAGTCGCAAAGTATTAAAAAATGAAAAAGTGATTTATTCTACAAAAGGTGAATTTCAGTCAAAAGTATGGACGGAAAAAGATATCATCTTGCCGATGGAACAATTGGGAACCTACGATATACAAATCCAAGGGGAATGGACTTACATGGATATTGACTATATTGATGTCTATCAAGAGAAAGTCATTGTCAACCCGGAAGTGGACTTCGTAAAGTTTAAGTTTTACAGAGCCAAGCCGGAAGATTTGGTGTTTCATTACGAAGATAACTATAATACGCTGCAAGGGCTGCTGCTGAACGGAACACCTATTGAAAGCAGTCTTTACACCATTCATCAAGAAAACAAAGAAATAACCATAGATCACAAATTTTTCTTAAATGCCTCGGAGAATGAAGGAAAAATTACATTAGCATTTGATAAGGGTGTTAATCCCGGATTTGAATTTGAGATTTTAGATGCCCCGGCAGACCGTGTGATTTTTGAAGCAGAAAATGCAACGATTTTAGGCGGGACTAAAATCGAAGAAACCCAGTCCTCACAAGGGAAGTATATCAAAATCGAAAAACGCGGCGGCGTCCAATTTTGTGTGGATATCCCTCAAAAGGGCCGCTATGAATTATTCTTTCGATATCGTTCGCCTTGGGGGAGCAAAGTACAGGATGTGATCATTCAAAATACGCTGGGGGAATATACATATGGTGTGGGATTCCCCATTACCTTTGAAGAGAAAGACGCGGCGGGCGAAGGCAATCATCGATGGGGCGAACTAAAATTAATTGCTGACTTGGAGAAAGGTATTAATACCATTACGCTGAAAAAACAACATGGCTGGATGGATATTGATTACCTGCGAGTGGGCAATACCTATATGGGAAGTCCGCAGCCCATTTATGAGCTTTCAACCATTTCGCCTACGCAAGATATCTTTTATCAATCCCACCCCAGAGATATGTATATCCATCTTGAAAAAAACGGACATACCGTCAGCACCATTAAACCTAAAGACGGCACTTTGATTGATTATAGGATAGAGCATTATACGGCCAGTGAGCTCAATGAAGGCTATGCCTTGAATAAAAAGACGATTGTCCTTCCCCAAGAGGACCTCCAGCTTTTACCGGAAGGCCAAAACGAGTTGTTTATCACTTTCGAAGATAAAAGTTATCAAAAATATACATTAACGGTTAAAGATCAGCCTGAAGCAACAGATTTTAATATTGTTGCTTTTCATGTCGACCACGGAAATGCAACCTTACTCCAGCTTCCGAGCGGAAAAAATCTTTTGATTGATTCGGGCAAGCCGGAACAAACGGAACAAATCATATTTCCGTTTCTTGAAGAAAATAATATCAAGCTGGATTACTATATGATCACCCATTACCACGACGACCATACAGGGTATATGGACGATATCATAGCCGATAATCATCTGGATGCCATAGCCGAAGATGATATACCGCATGTAGTAGCGGCCACGCAAGAAGAAAGGTACCATGCGTTAAGCGATGTGCAATTTGTGGATAATAAAGTGCTGCTGCCGAAGGACGAGATCCATCGTTTTTGGGATTTGGGCGGCGTCAAAATGACCGTACTCAATAGTAAATATGATGTGCAGGGTGAACTTATCGGTGATCAAGACGAAAACAATACCTCTTTGGCCTTGATGATTGAATATAACGGATTTAAATACAGCCACGGCGGAGATATTTATGGAAAATCTCAGGTAAGAATCATGGATATTTTTAAAGATCACCCGGCATTTTTAAGAGCGGACTATACCTTGGGGAACCATCATTTTTTCGGTTCGATTGACATCGACTTTTTAAGACGTACGGATGCCAAAGTCGTTTTTGTAGCGTCCGGCGGTGCACTTTTTGCAAGGGGCGCCTTTACAAAAAATTATCAAGAATATGTAGAAAACTATGTCAAAGCCCATAACGGAAGATTGGTAGATACCATTCTGAGTTGTGAAAGCGGTCATTTGATTCTTAGGGTTAAAGACAAGGATAACTGGAGTTATGAGACCTGCAAAGAATTGAACGATCTTTTACACCATCTGCCCTTTGAAGGCTCAATCCCTGTCAAACTGGAAGCCTCACTGGTGAATAAAACGCCTGCAGGTATTGACGACAGGATTACGATCCGTTTTTCAAACCCACTGGACCCAAGTACGCTCAACGGGAGCGATATTGTGCTTAAAGAAGCCGATACCCAAAAGGTTGTGCAATCGTTTTACAGTATAGGCGGCGATCATAAGCTGTATACGCTGGTGCCTGCTGCGCCCTTAAAATATGATACAAATTATGAAGTGGAAATAAGAGAGACGGTCCAAGATGCCGGAGGCCAGACCCTTGATGCAAGTCATGAAAAAATAAGCTTCAAAACGGATATCCAAGGTTCGGCTTCTCATAACGCCCCTAAAGCATCTTTGGTCAATGCGTCGCCGGTAAAAGCATATGATGATCTTTTAATTTCCTTTACAAGCCCCATGGATGCGGAAACCTTCGCTAATAACGGCATTGTGTTAAAAGAAGTTCATTCGCAAACGGCGATAGACAGTGCATATAGTCGTGTATATGCACTGACAGAAGATCATACCTTATTTACCGTTGATCCCCAAATGTTGCTTGAATATGATACGGAGTATGAAATCACCCTTTTAGATGCCATTAAAGACCAAAAGGGCCGTAGCCTGACAGCTGAAAGCCGGTCTCTTTTGTTTAAAACCGAAACGGAAGCAGCTTATGAGATCTATGCAACGCCTGTGCCTGTAACAGATATATCCCTTGATCGATCGAGTATTACCATAAATGAAGATGAAGTTGCTTATTTGACAGAGCACATTGCCCCTAAAGATGCCACAAACAAAGAAGTAATCTGGCATACGAGCAATCCGAAAGTTGTCTCCATATTAGGCGGAAAAATCGTACCTCGTGCGCCCGGTAAAGCGACCATAACGGCTGCCACTGTTGACGGAAACAAGTTGGCGACTTGTCATGTAACGATTAACCCGGTGAAAGACCCAAATGATGACAATGATGGTGGCAACAGCAATACAGGTGGTGACAGCAGCAAAAAAGAACATGCTGCCGATGCCTCCGAAGAATTATAATTACTGGCGGAAGATAGCTCAAAATCCGGTAAAGAGAAATCCAAAGCCTTAAGGCCTTATCGGATGATACCAGACAATTGATTGATCTGGAAGACATTAAGACGCTGGCAAGGGGCTGTCTCAAAACATTGGAAAATGTTCTGAGACAGCCCCTTCCGTCAATTTAAGCTGAAAAATATTATTCCAGCAGGTTATTTTCATAATATTTTTCAGCTTAATGTACTGTACCTGAGACAGCCCTTTCTATTTTAATTATTATCGTTTCTTTAATGCAATGTTTAAACAGTATGTCAGGCCACCCCATAGTACAATTATACTAAAAACCATAAAACCTATTGCCCCGGCATTCATTCCACTTCAACTCCCTTAGCGATATTTTCAATATATGCATTTGAGCCTTTTATCTTTGCAACGATAAAACCGAGTATTACTGCAAACAATACAGTGCCAAATCCCATTGCCCAAAGCGCGTTGATGGGATAAGCTTCATAGGGTTTTGTAAAGTCCTGGATGAGGTTTAATATTGTCATGATACCAAGCAGAATAGGTGTTACATACTTAATGCATATATCCCACCATGTTCCGATGCGGAAATCAGAAATGGCATTTACATGTTCTCTTATGATTGTAAGCTTGAACATCCAAGCGATGAGTATGGTTTCCACCAAGCCCGCTAAAGCGACCCCATAGTTATTGATAAAGTGATCCACAATATCCAGAATATAAAGGCCGGCACCGGTTGCAAATATCGTTGATACGATAAATCCTACCAAGCACGCACCAGTTAAGGCTTTCTTCCTATTGAGCCCGAATTTATCGATCAAAGCTGACGTAAATGCTTCAATAATGGACATGCTGGAAGAAAGTCCCGCAAAAAATAAGCTTGCAAAGAACAGCACTCCGAATATAACATTCAGCCCCGGCAATTGGCTGATGGCCGTTGGAAATACGACAAATGCAAGACCGATCCCCGCACCGGCTACTTCTTGGACAGGAACGCCTTGTACACCGGCCATATAGCCTAAAATACTGAATACGGCGATTCCCGAAAGCAAACTGAAGCTGCAATTACCCAGTGAAGTGATAAAGGCATTATTCACGATATCCGACTTTTTCGGAAGATAACTGGAATAGGTCAGCATGATCGCAAAGGCGATACTTAAGGTGTAGAATATTTGCCCGTATGCGGCAATCCACACCCTGCCGTCCAATATTTTACTGAAATCCGGCGTGAACAGGTAATTTAATCCTTCAACGGCGCCCGGTAAAGTGATACCCCTGAGCGTGATAATCACTATAAGTACGATTAATATGGGCATAAATACTTTATTTGCTTTTTCGATACCACCCTTGACACCGCCAATTAGTACAAGATAATTCACAGCCCAAACAATAACAAGCGGAATAAATACGTTCATTTGCAGACCGCCTATTTCAAAGGGTCCGCCGGTTATTCCCAAATAATTGCTAAAGAAAAAGTCTTTAGCGTCGCCACCCCATTGCAGTCCGAAGGAAAACATAAAGTATGACAATGTCCATCCGATAATCACCACATAATATACGGTAATTACGAAGGCAATGGCACATTGCCACCATCCGATCCATTCCCATTTTTTATTTAATTTGCCAAAGACGCCTGGTGCCGAAGTCCTTAACTTATGTCCCAGCCCAAATTCCAAAATCATAATCGGAATTCCTGCTGTCAACAACGCAACAAAGTAAGGGATCAGGAAAGCGCCGCCTCCGTTACTTGCTACGGTATAAGGGAAACGCCAAATATTCCCCAACCCTATAGCGGAGCCAACCGCAGCCAGGATAAAGCCTGCCCTGGACCCCCATTGTCCACGATTTCCCATAGATATACTCCTCCTCATAATCTTTTTAACAGCAAAATAACAATCTCCGCACTTTTGCTATTATGTATTATAATAGCAATTTTTTCGACAAATGTCCAACATAATCAATCAGTTTAGGGTGATAAATTTTGGATGAAGAAAATGATCCCGGTTCATAGGGTTATTTCTACAGCATCCTTCAACCTATATAAATCGCAATAAAGAATTCATATTGAAGCACGAAGAAGGCATGGGACATGCGGAAGTCAGAGGCCGGAAGTTCGTACCCATGCCACTTTCCTGAACGGACATGTCATTCATTGATCGTGTTGCATTAAATTTATATTTGTGCCCCTTTGCGGACACATCATTTTGTGTTATACTATATATAATAAATATACGGTGACAGACAGGAGTATAGGAGAGTCTACGGAAATAAACCTGCCAATGGTTTATTTGTTGTAGACTTTTGTTTATATATGGGAAATAGATAGTATTATTTCAAGAAAAAAGGGGGAGACAAAATGGAAAAAAAATATGTTTTGTCATTGGATCAAGGGACTACAAGTTCAAGGGCGATTTTGTTCGATCAAAGCGGACAAATTGCAGGGGCAGCCCAGCAAGAATTTACCCAATTATATCCTAAGCCCGGTTGGGTAGAACATGATCCGATGGAGATATGGAGATCCCAAAGCGGGGTTATAGGAGAAGTGCTGCAAAAGACAGGAGCGAAACCGCAGGAAATTGCTGCAATAGGGATTACAAACCAAAGAGAAACAGCGATTGTGTGGGATAGGAATACGGGAGAACCGATTTACAATGCGATTGTCTGGCAGTGCAGAAGAACGGCGGGGATTTGTGATCGGTTAAAGGAGAAGGGCTTAACGGAATATATTCAAGAAACGACCGGGCTTGTGGTGGACGCTTATTTCTCCGGTACGAAAATCAAGTGGATATTGGATCATGTAGCAGGGGCCGAAGAGAAAGCGAAAAACGGTGATTTGCTGTTCGGAACGGTAGATACCTGGCTCATCTGGCAGCTTACAAAAGGAAAAGTGCATGTAACCGATTATACGAACGCATCAAGAACGATGTTGTATAATATCAAAACCCTTGAATGGGATGAGAAAATAATAGATGCATTAGGTATACCCGCTTCTATGTTACCGGAAGTGAAACCGTCCAGCTGCCGGTACGGATTAACGGATTCGCAAATTTTTGAAGGAGTGCAGATTCCTATTTCAGGAATTGCAGGTGACCAGCAGGCGGCATTATTCGGACAGGCTTGTTTTGAAGAAGGTGATGCCAAAAACACCTATGGTACAGGTTGTTTCATCCTCATGAATACGGGAAGAACACCCGTTAAATCCAAACATAATCTGTTAACCACCATTGCATGGGGGGTGGACGGTAAAGTCGAATATGCTTTGGAAGGCAGCGTATTTAATGCCGGATCGTCTATTCAATGGCTTCGAGATGAGATGAAGCTGGTGGAGAGTGCGCCGCAAAGTGATGTTGAAGCGGAAAAAGTGCCCGATACTGGAGGCGTATACATGGTGCCGGCCTTTACCGGCTTAGGGGCCCCTTATTGGGATATGTATGCCAGAGGCACAATCATGGGGATTACCAGAGGAACGAAAAGAGAGCATATCATACGGGCTACCCTTGAATCCATTGCGTATCGGAGCAGGGATATATTTGAAGCGATGGAGGCAGATTCGGGTATTGCCTTGAAAGAATTGAAGGTAGATGGCGGTGCCAGTGTCAGTCCGTTTTTAATGCAATTTCAGGCGGATATTTTAGACGTAACCGTCAATCGTCCGAAAATAATAGAAACGACTGCATTAGGAGCCGCCTATCTTGCCGGGCTGGCCGTAGGCTTCTGGCAAAGTAAAGAAGAAATCAGGAAGAGGCGGATATCCGATCACGTATATAAGCCGGCAATGGATGCAAAAACAAGGGAAGAAAAATATAGCGATTGGAAAAGAGCTGTGGAAAGAGCAATGGCTTGGGAAAAGCATTAAATAGGGGGATAGTGGTTCGGTCCTTACATAACATGGATACCCTGCCCGTGATTCATCAAAATCTGAGGGGCAGGGTGTCCATGTCATGTGACCGGAAGTTTTACACTGACTTCGGTTCCTTCATGCGGTTTGCCGGATAAATAAATACCGTATTTTTCTCCGAAATGAAGCTTAATCCTCTTATTGACATTTCGTAACGCAATACATTTTGTGATTTGTTCTTCCCCGTTGATACAGCGATTGATGGCGATTACCTTCTCTTCCTCCATGCCTATGCCGTTATCGGTTACTTTAAAAAGGATGCAGTTATTTTCCAACCCCCCTGAGATTGTGATTATGCCGCCATTTTCCCTGTTGTGAAGGCCATGATAGATAGCGTTTTCTACAAGGGGTTGAAGGAGCATTTTGAGCATCTTATTGTCAAGGATGACGGGCGCAATATCCATGTGAATCGTAAAAATATCTTCAAAACGTATTTTTTGCAGTAAGATATATTGCTGCAGATGCGCCAGTTCTTCTTTGACAGTCACAATGTCGTTGCGCCGGCTCATGCTGTACCGGATCAGTTTGCCCAGCGCCCTGGTCATTTTTGAGGTATCCTGATCCCGTTTGATCTCTGCCATCATATGGATGGATTCCAGCGTATTGTAAATAAAGTGAGGGTTAATCTGGTTTTGAAGCATTTGAAGTTCCAGCTCTTTTTGTCTGATTTTATTGATATAGCTTTCATGAATTAAATGTTTGAGCTTAGCGATCATCTGGTTAAAGCCCTTGGCCAGTTCCCCCAGCTCATCCCGGTTATTGATTCGCAATTCAATATCGAAATTCCCCTTTTCTACCGTTTTCATTAATAAAACCAGTTTTTTAATCGGTTCGGTAATTTGTTTAGAGATGATAAAAAAGACAATAAAGGCAACGATACTGATGTTAATGGTAATAATCGTAGTCCTGATGCCCATACGAGCAATATTCTCATTGAGTGCCTTGGTGGGAATCATACTGATTATTTTCCACCCGGTCAAGGGCGAAGTGCTGTAACTGAACAACACCTTTTCTCCGTTTATTTCTACATTTTCTATCTGCTTGTCCGAAACCGCAGCATCAAGATATACGGCATAGCGGTCTTCCAGCTGTTTTGTAATATTCGTTTCAACGGTATCATAGATCGTTTTTCCGTTCCGGTTGATGAGAATAACGCGGTGCTCGGCGCAGGACTTCATTTGATGCATGATGTTTTTCAGCCAATCCAGATGGCTGTTAAGCAGGATAACGCCCACCACTTCGGAAGAGGTGACACGGACGATCCCGCGGGCTACGGAAAAGATATAGGTAGGTTGGGTCGTCTGTTCCGCTACGTTGGGCAGCAGAAATGTATCGATAAAAACGGGTTTTCCAAAGCCTTCGATGCAGTCGCGAAACCAGCTGTTATCAACAGGATTGAAGGGGCGGGTCAAAGAGTCGGCTCTAATTTTATACTCGCTTTTTCCGTGCAGATTAAAAATAAAGACGGAGTGAATATGGGGGTTAATGGTGAATATATTTTCGATGACATGATCCAACTCTCGCTGCAGCACATAGGTCAGCCTACCGTCTTGGTTGCTTGAATCCAGCATTTCCAATGTTTTATCGTTATCAATCAGGATCATTTTGGACGTATAGCTCAGGGCCTGGAGGTGCTCATCTATTTTTGAAAGCGACTGGGCATTTAATTGGCATACGGCGGCTAAAGTGGTTTTTTCCTTATCTTTTCTATAATTGGTATAACTAATGAAAGACAGGGCGAAAAGGCATAATAGCAGCAGGATGTAGACCAGGGCTATTTTGGTGATGATTGGGAGATGAAGAAAAAAACCTTTGTTTAATTCTTCATGCCTAAAGCGTACAATGTTCTGTCCATGTTTACTCATATGGCACCACCCGTCTTGAGAGATTGGAGAGCAACAAAAATGTATTTATCAATAGTATATACCATAATCAACAGGTATGAAATAGTTTAATGGACATAAAATTGAAAAAGTATGGACTTTTTGTAAAATACTATATACAATATAGATAGGGACAAGTAAAATTTACCATATCTTTGGTTTTTGAAAAGGAAGAGGATTAAAATGCTGCGTATTTTAATTGTTGACGATGATATCATCATTCGCAAAGGGCTGAAGGTAATGATCGAAAACGAAACCACCGGTTTTGAAGTAGTGGGGGAAGCGGCGAACGGTGTCAGAGGCCTGGAGGCGGTGAAAGAACGAAAACCG
Source organism: Bacillota bacterium (assembly GCA_022360955.1). Classification (GTDB taxonomy): domain Bacteria; phylum Bacillota; class Clostridia; order SK-Y3; family SK-Y3; genus JAKSBV01. The sequence goes on along the minus strand of JAKSBV010000463.1, from coordinate 2,740 downwards.
GATATTGTGATCACCGATATTAAGATGCCTTTGATGAATGGCATTGAATTGGTGGATCAATTGGGGATCATGCCCCAAAGCCCTAAAGTGATCGTATTAAGCGGTTATGACGAATATGAATATGTGCGGGAAACAATGAAAAGAGGGGCCGTTGACTATCTTTTGAAGCCCGTTGACAATGACGAATTGGTATCGTTGCTTGAGAATACCAAAAAACGCATTGAAGCGGAGAGAATGGTTCAACAGCGCCGCAGTGCTTTTTCTCAAAAGGTATCCCAGAGCATGTATATACTGCGGCAAAAATTCTTTATACAATTACTGCAAAACGACAGCCGTTTTTTTAAGGACCAGACCCGGTGCCAGGAGACGGATTTCTCAAAATGGTCTCATTACATGCTGGCAGTGCTGGAGGCCGACGATGTTCTGCAAAACAACAATACCTCAAAATGGCATCTGAAATTTGGAAATATAGATTTTGTAGAGCAATATTTAAACGATGCCGTTCCCAACGGGAAAGAACATCTGGAGGTAGTGTTTGTTAAGCTTCAATCGCAGATTGTGGGATTATTTATGTCCGACCGGCCGGAACGAGAAGCGGTCGGAGAGGGAATGGTTTCTTTCCTGCATACTGCCAAGGACTTTATTCATTCAAAATACAATATATCCGTTTCTGCGGCGGCGAGTGATGTATATACCGATATCGGCGATACCCATCGAAATTATCGCCATATGCTTCTATTGTTGGAGAATCGGTTCTATGCGGGAAAGAACAGGATCTTTGTCGGCAACTGTGAGCAGTACCGGTTCTGTGACTTAAACGCGGACCAATTGGAGCGGTTGTCCGATCGTCTTTTGAAGTATGTGGAAATCGGGGATTATAGCAGGGTAAAGAACACCGTCAAAGCTATTTTTGACACGATTGCCGAACAGGGCAGGGTGGAGCCGAAACAGATCCGCGATTTCCTATCGGCCTTAATATGGAAGATTTTTGTGCTTGTACCGGATTTTAGAGAAATGGCGGAAAACAAAGCCTATGAAAATGCGCCGCTGCTATCTTATGTGCATCAATGCAAGACCTTGCAGGATTTGAAAGGGTGTCTCACGAGCGGACTATATGAGATAACCAGACAGCTGCATTTTGTTCGTCAGGCGAAGAACAATAGGATTGTTGAAATGGCAAAGGTGTTTTTGATGCAGCACTATCGACAGGATATTACGCTTAAAATGGTTGCGGAGAAGGTCTTTACCAATCCCAACTATCTTAGTGAATTGTTCAAAAATGAAACCGGTAAAAATTTTAGTGATTACCTGGTTGAAATTCGGATCAATGAAGCGAAAAGACTGTTAAAGGAGACAAGGTTGAAGTCCTATGAAATAGGTGAACTGGTCGGCTATAATGAAGCCGTATCTTTCAGCAGGGCCTTTAAAAAGTTCGTGGGCATATCCCCCAATGAATATCGAAGGGTTATAGGGTGATTTTAAAAGGCATGCCGTTTTTCAGACCTGATTTTTTCAGGTTTTTCTTTTTGCATCGAATGCAATATAGTTGAGGGCTGAGCGCTGAGGGTTGAGAATGAACCGTCCACCGTTTGCGACATCTTGCCGCTGCGTATTTTGTGTCCCTGTTCGCTTGTATTCCGACTTCCGCCCTCTGATCTCCGAGGGTTTATAAATTTTAGTTGAAGAAAATTATTCCAATAACTGATATTCCAACTGCATTAAATGCACTCGACTTCCGTGTTCGCAAAATGCCGAATTTTTGTTAAGAAATATGAAAGTCTGTCATTTTAAACATCCCTGCCGGCTTGTATAATAAAAATGTTATGAATATTAAAAAACGAGAGCGAAGGAGGATAAGGATGAAATTCAGAAAATTAGCATCTTTAGTACTTGGTATTGTGATGGCGGCCTCATTATTGACGGGCTGTGGAGGGGAAGAACAAAAGGAGAAGACTGATGCACCGCAAACCCCGCCGGCATCGGAACAAAACGATGCTTCCAACGATACGGAGGGACAGTTAAAGGGAGAGATTGTTTTCGGGACAAACCGTACGGACAAGGCAGACAGCACCATCCGGGAGCTGGCAGATGAATTTCAGAAACTGCACACCGGTGTGAAAGTAGAAGTGGAAGCCTATAAAGATCCGGACAGCGTGATTCCTACCCGTGCAGCGGCTAATGAGCTGCCCGATGTGACATTGGTACCGGTAAAGTTCTCCAGAAAGGATTTGCCGCTCTATTTTGCCCCTCTGGATGATTTGGGGTTTACAAAGGATAACATTTATTTCTATGAAAACGGGGTCAGTGAAGACGGCAAGCTGTATGCATTGGATTCTGCGGTTAACGTGAACGGCATCGCATATAATAAGAAGGCCTTTGAACAAGCGGGTATCCAGGAGGTTCCGACAACCATGGAAGCCTTTTATGAAGCCTGTGAAAAATTGAAAACGGCCGGGATCATACCTTATGGTTCCAATTTTAAAGATGCATGGCCGTTACAGACATACTTTTATGATTTGCCCAATATGATCGAAGGTGATGCCTCATACCGTGACAAACTTGCCCAAAAAGGCAGCAAGTTTTTAGAAGCGGATAAAGGGATGCTGGAAGCATGGGACTTTATCAGAACAATGAATGAAAAGGGCTTTTTAGAGCCGGATTTGATGTCCACAAACTGGGACAGTTTCAAGAAAGAGATGGCCGTGGGAGAGGTGGCTATGACAATGCTGGGATCGTGGTT
>JAKSBV010000069.1 GCA_022360955.1 Bacillota bacterium | reverse complement strand
TTAGTTTCAGCGGTGTCAAGACTTCCGTACTTAATTATCTTCATACGCTGGAGCAGAAAGGCGAAAAATATAGCAAAGCGGATATCGCCGCCAGTTTTCAACAGGCTGTAGTGGAAGTGCTTGTGGATAAAAGTGTTGCTGCCGCAAAAAGGGAAAAAGTCAATGCCATTGTGTTGGCAGGAGGCGTGGCGGCAAATAGCCTGCTTAGGGCGTTATTGCTGCAAAAAGCGGAGGAAAACCATTTGAAAGTTTATTATCCGTCACCGATACTGTGTACCGATAATGCAGCAATGATTGCCTGTGCGGCATACTACGAATATCTATCGGGAGAACGGGCCGGCCTGGATCTTAATGCGGTGCCAAGGTTGTGTCTGGTTTAAAGGAATAGATGACGGTATATCCGATTTTATTATGTCTACCCGAAAGGGCTTATCCACAATGTGGATATTGTTGAAACGTGCTATGTTAATAATGTGTAAAAACATTCCGGACATTGAGAAATGTACACTTGCACGCTGTGGATAAAACTGTGTATATTGTGGATTACCTTAAAGTCCCTGTGGATAATTGGGCTTTGGTTATGTTAAGAAAAGCATTTCAAGTGCCTGTGAACGGTAGTATACAGTTGTTCGGAAAGGTGAAATCCTTTCCGGGATAATAAGCCGTATTTTAGGGCCATTAAACAAGCGATGAGGTCTAAATGACTCATCGCTGTATATTTATCTGATTTTATATTTTTTAAGATTGGCATTGAGGTCTTTTACCAAATCCGATAGATTGCTTGCTGCGACCTTCATATTTTCTACGGTAGAAATCTGTTGTTCGGTTGTTGAGGCCACTTGCTCACTGGAAGCAGCGGTTTGCTGAGAAATGGATGAGATACTCTCCATCGATTCAATAACATCATTTTTATCGGTATTCATCTTTACAATGGAGTTGTTTACATCATTTATTTTTTGTACGATTCTCATAAGTGTTGAAGCAATGTCGTTAAATGTATTATTGGTTTTATCAACAGCTTCACTTTGTTCTAAGGTTGATTTTTTAATTTCATCCACTGATTGTACCGCTAAAGCCGTTTCCTCCTGAATCGAGTCGACCAGGTTGTTGATTTCTTCAGTGGATTTGGTGCTCTGGTCGGCAAGTTTTCTTACCTCTTCTGCGACAACGGCAAAGCCTTTTCCTGCTTCTCCGGCCCGTGCAGCTTCTATTGCGGCATTTAATGCCAACAAGTTGGTCTGTTCCGCGATATTTTCAATAGATTCTACAAATAGGCCAATATCTTTGGATTTGTTGTTCAAATTTTCGATAACATCGAAGATCTGATGGGTCGTTTTATTGTTTTCTTCCGATTTTGCCCGTAATATTTGAACCGATTCCAACCCTAGGCCGCTTAATTTGTTCATGGTATCCGTTTCCGAGGTAACGCTTTTGTAACTTTCCGCAACGATGTCTATTTGTTCGGACAATTTGTCAACCACAGTGACGCCACGGTGGGCTTGTGATGCCTGTTCGGAGGCACCTTTGGCGATTTCGTCTATTGTAATACTAATTTGTTCGATAGATGTAGCTGCTGTTTCCGCCGTTGTATCTACTTGATAGGAAGCGTTATTCATAGAATTTACCAATGTAAAAAAGCCTTCGATCAATTCTCTGATATCATGCAATACTGCATTGACAACGGGAGCAACTTCACCGATTTTCCCGTATGTTTTGGTTGAAATAAGCTTGGAATAATCACCCTGTTTTACCTCTTGCAAATCCTTCGCGAACTGCTTAATTGTTTTTTCGATTTGAGATTGCACAAACCGGTATACAATGATAAACATGATAAAATTTGAAAAAGTGGCGGCAAAGAATACGCTCCATTGCTTTAAAAATAGGCCTAGAATGGCAGGAATAACAACGGCCAAGGCAACGATGAGATAAAAAAGCGTGTCTTTTTTGGATCGTTGATCCATGCTTTTGATTTTCATGATGCAACTCCTCCTAAATATGTCTATAAAATTTTTTGTTTTGATTGCACTATGATTTGTATATAGATACCCAACTTTAAGATCGAATTTATATTTACATAAAAAACGCAAAATCATCGTTGTTTATGTAAATAGTATTTTTTGGTTTAAAGTTGGTTATCTCTATTGGTATATATTCTACAAAAGCTTGAAAAATCCTGCAACAGATATAGGGAATTTTAGATAAAAAGCCTGTACGATTTTTAGACAATTTTGTTGTAAATATTATAAATATAGCGAAAATGCAAAAATAATCCAAAAGCGGGCACTGAGATTTTTCACAATGTTTTTTCCATGGCATTTAGCCGGTACAACAGGTTAAATGCTTAACGCTTCATTATTTATTTTCCCTCATAAAAAAAGATTGACACGAATTGTATAATTGTATACAATAGAACAAAGATACACTATGGTTTGCTCGGCAAACTGTCTATGAAGCAAAAGGAGGTCATATCAAATGGGGTTGAATTTAGCCCGGAAAATCATTCAAAAACATCTGGTAAGTGGTGAGATGGTACCCGGCAAAGAGATTTCTATTACAATAGATCAAACACTTACGCAGGATTCTACGGGTACGATGGCGTATCTACAGTTCGAAGCAATGGGAATACCTAGAGTAAAGACGAAAAAGTCCGTAGCGTATATAGACCATAATACACTACAGGCAGGTTTCGAAAATGCAGATGATCATAAATATATTCAAACGGTAACTTCGAAGCATGGCATCTATTTTTCGAGACCGGGGAACGGTATCTGCCATCAGGTACAATTGGAGAGGTTTGGGGTCCCTGGCATGACACTGCTTGGTTCCGACAGTCATACGCCTACGGGCGGAGGGCTGGGAATGCTGGCAATTGGGGCAGGAGGATTGGATGTAGCCGTCGCAATGGGCGGCGGGGCTTATTATCTGACCATGCCGAAGGTCTGTAAAGTAGAATTAAAAGGCCAATTAAAGCCGTGGGTAGCTGCTAAAGATGTTATCCTTGAAGTGCTGAGAATCATGTCCGTTAAAGGCGGCGTGGGCAAAATTATCGAATACGCAGGGGAAGGCGTAAAAACTCTTACGGTACCGGAAAGAGCAACAATCACCAATATGGGTGCCGAGTTGGGAGCCACTACGTCCGTATTTCCCAGTGATGAAGTAACCTATGAATTTTTGAAGGCACAGGATAGAGCAGAAGATTGGACGGAACTTCTTCCCGATGCAGATGCGGCATACGACGAGGAAATTATCATTAATCTGGATGCGCTGGAACCCCTTGCGGCACAACCGCATAGTCCGGATCGCGTAGATAAAATTATAAATATAGGAAAGATCAAAGTAGATCAAGTGGCCATTGGAAGTTGTACCAATTCTTCCTATCTTGATATGATGAAGGTGGCAGAGATTTTAAAGGGCAAAACCGTGAAACCGAATGTCAGCCTGGTCATTGCACCGGGATCAAAACAGGTATTGAATATGCTGGCGGAAAACGGCGCTCTAGCGGATATGGTCGCTGCCGGTGCCAGAATTTTGGAATCCGCTTGCGGACCCTGTATCGGCATGGGGCAGGCCCCTGCTACCGATGCGGTTTCCTTAAGAACTTTTAACAGGAATTTTGAAGGCAGAAGCGGTACGGTTTCGGCCCAGGTTTATCTGGTAAGCCCTGAGGTAGCCGCAGCAAGTGCCGTCACCGGTGTACTAACAGATCCGAGAGAGTTGGGTGCAGCACCATTGGTAGAAAACCCCGATGCATTTTTGGTCAATGATAATATGGTTGTGGCACCTGCACCGGAAGGTGAAGCGGTAGAAGTGGTGAGAGGACCTAATATTAAGCCTTTCCCGTTAAACGACGCGTTGGCCGACAAGGTGGAGGGCAAGGTTCTGATCAAGGTTGAAGACAACATTACCACAGATCATATTATGCCGTCCAATGCCAAGCTTTTACCCTATCGGTCCAATATACCCTATTTGGCTGAGTTTTGTTTGACACCATGCAGCCCGGAATTTCCTAAGAGGGCAAAAGACAATAACGGAGGATTTATTGTAGGCGGTGTGAATTACGGACAAGGCTCCAGCAGGGAACATGCCGCACTGGCGCCGCTGTATTTAGGCGTAAAAGGTGTGTTGGCAAAGAGTTTTGCCAGAATACACAAAGCCAATCTTATCAACTCGGGTATTTTACCTTTAACCTTTAGAAATCCTCGAGATTATGATGCCATTGGGGAATTTGACGAGTTAGTGATCGATGATGCGGTAGAACAGGTGCAAAGCGGGGCTAAGATTATTGTAAAAAATGCAACTCAAGATACAACATATGAGATGGACATCGAACTATCTCCTAAAGAGCTGGAAATGATCCTGGCAGGAGGAAAAATTAACCTAATGAAAAGGTCTTCGAAGCACTAAATCTATTGCAAGATGGTGTTTGGAAGAAAGAATCGATTTTTAAAATCAAATCATGATGAAGGAGTGGAAAAGCAATGGGTGAAGCAATTGTAAATGCAGCTGAAAAATTTTCAAAGCTGATTGAGATGCAAATGCAGAGAGTAGAAAAGATGAAAGCAGAAAAAGATTTTGTAGACTATAATGCATTGGATCAAATTGTAATCGGTATTGCAGGCGGAGACGGTATTGGGCCGGCCATTACGAATGAAGCGCAAAGAATTTTGGAGTTTTTATTAAAAGAAGATGTTCAAAAGGGCAAGGTGGCCTTTAAGGTCATTGACGGATTGACGATCGAAAATCGTGCAAAAGTCATGAAAGCGATTCCCGACGATGTATTGGAAGAATTAAAGCAGTGTCATGTTGTTTTGAAAGGTCCTACGACGACACCAAGAGCCGGCGACCCATGGCCTAATATTGAAAGTGCGAATGTTGCAATGAGAAAAGAGTTAGACCTTTTTGCAAATGTTCGTCCGGTTAAAGTGCCGGAAGAAGGGATTGACTGGACATTTTTCAGAGAAAATACCGAAGGGGCCTATGCATTGGGAAGTCTTGGCATGCATATCAATGACGACATCGCCTTTGATTTTAAGGTCATTACCACCGAAGGCATAGAAAGAATTGCCAGAGCGGCTTTTGATTTTGCCGTGAAGAACGGAAAGAAGAAAGTGACCATCGTAACCAAAGCAAATGTCGTAAAAACAACGGACGGAAAATTCTTAAACAAATGCTATGAAATTGCGAAAGAATACCCCGGGCTGGAAGTAGATGATTGGTACATAGATATTATGACGGCCAAATTAATTGACCGGAAGAGAAGAACACAGTTTGAAGTCTTTGTACTGCCTAACTTATATGGGGATATCTTGACCGATGAAGCGGCCGAATTCCAAGGCGGTGTAGGTACGGCAGGCAGTGCGAATATCGGGAAACGATATGCGATGTTTGAGGCCATTCACGGTTCGGCGCCAAGAATGGTAGAAGAGGGCAGAGCGAAGTATGCCGATCCCTGCAGTGTTATAAAGGCAGGGGCCTTGTTACTGGCACATCTTGGTTACACCGGGCAAGCACAAAAGCTGGAAAAGGCATTGGAGATATGTACAAACGTTGAAAAGAAATTGGTTATTACCGGCAGAGATACCGGGGCAACAGGAGCGGAATTTGCCAATTATATTATGGAAACAATACAATCCATGGAAGGTTAAAATTTAAAAATGCAGAATTGAGGATCTTAAAAGCGCCTGAGAATTGAGAAGGATAAAAAATAGCTTGCAGTAAAAGAAGAGAGATAGGATATTCATACAATTTTTCGATTGTTGATGATTGAGGTTTCAATTCTCGATTCTCATTTTGTTTTGGGAGATGAGTATATGCTGAAAATAGGAATTGAACAAGAGGATAGTCAGTATTCATTACGGGCTAAAGTGTTTCAACAATTGGAAGAAGATATTCTTGACGGTAAATTTAAGTCCGGTGACAGTTTGATTGAGACGAAGCTTTCACAAGAATTGGGTGTTAGCCGCACACCCATTAGAGAAGCAATCAGGCAGTTGGAACTGGAAGGCTTGGTCAAAATTGTACCTAATAAAGGTGCTGTAGTATTAGGGATTTCGACTCAGGACATTGAAGATATTTATACCATTCGTATGCTTATTGAAGGATTAGCGGTACGTTGGGCGACAGAAAAGATTAACGATGAAGAAATAGAAAAACTAAAAGAGTCGATAGAGCTGTCGGAGTTTTATACCCGTAAAAATAATATGCAGCACTTACAGAGGTTCGATTCGAGATTTCATGAGTTGATCTATGAAGCATGCAAGAGCAAACCTTTGAAGCACGTACTGACCACCTTTCATCACTATATCCAAAAAGCGAGAATGTCTTCGTTTGCGGCTCCGGGCAGAGCGTCCGATGCACTGAAGGAGCACAAGGCCATACTTGAGGCGATGATAGAACGCGATTGTGATAGAGCAGAAAAGTTGATGTATGAGCATGTCAAAAATGCAAGTGCCAATTTAATAAAGGCGAAAAAACAAAACCAGAATTGAACGGGTCTGGCGTATTATATAGGGCTAAAATGATCTG
>JAKSBV010000328.1 GCA_022360955.1 Bacillota bacterium | reverse complement strand
TATTACCGTTATGAACGATACCATGAGCGTTATGGGTATTTTAACCGAAGTGGACATTATTGAAGGGCTTATACGTTATGGCTATGAGGTGAAAATGGGGGAAATGGTTAGAGCAGTGGGTGGTGGGTAGTGGGTGAGGTGGTGGGTAGTGGATGGTGGGTGGTGGGTAGTGGATGGGGGGTGGTGGGTGGGAGATGAGGAGGCGGAAGCTATACTGGGTGTTATAGTTAGGTGGTGGGTGTGAAGGTGGTCATCAGCCTGTGGGGCATAGTCAGGTGGTGGGTAGTGAAGGTAGTATAGATGATAAAAGTGGTAGCGGACCATGATAAATCCAATAAAAACGGCGGTGCAGTGAAGACAGGATGGATGATAAAAGTGTAAATGGTATTGCTAAAATGCTGTAATTTGGATAATATATAGGAAGTAGGTGTGGAAGGAGAAGATTTTGTGAAACAGAAGATAAGTGATAAGATACTCAGTAAAGTACAAAAACCGACACGGTATATAGGGAATGAATGGAACAGTGTACATAAAGACCCCAAAGAGGTCGAGATGAGATTTGCTTTTGGCTTTCCCGACATTTATGAGGTTGGCATGTCTCATCTAGGGATGAAAATATTATATCATATGCTGAACGACAGGCAGGACGTATATTGTGAGAGGGTGTTTGCACCCTGGGTGGATATGGAAGAACAGATGAGACAACACCATATTCCGTTATTTGCTTTAGAAAGCGGAGATCCCATATCCGAATTTGATTTTGTGGGGTTTACATTACAGTATGAGATGAGCTACAGCAATATTCTCAATATGCTGGATTTGGCAGGGATTCCCCTTATGGCCTCAGAAAGAGAAAAAGGTCATCCGTTTATATGTGCCGGTGGCCCCTGTGCCTATAATCCCGAACCGCTTGCGGCCTTTATAGATTTTTTTATGATGGGTGAGGGGGAAGAAGTATTAAATGAAGTGATGGACGCATATGCTGAATGGAAGCGTTCCGGGGGAACAAGAACAGACTTTTTGGAAAGGGTATGTCAAATCGAAGGTGTGTATGTACCGCAATTCTATGATGTTGCATATAATGGAGATGGTACAATTCATCACATGATCAGGACAAATGAAAAAGCACCTGAAAAAATTAAGAAAAGGATTATAAAGGATTTGGATCATACATACTTTCCACGGGAAATCATTGTACCGTTTATGGAGATTGTGCATGATAGGATCATGCTGGAAATCTTCAGAGGCTGTACGAGGGGGTGTCGTTTTTGTCAAGCGGGCATCATTTATCGACCGGTTAGAGAACGAACACCTCAGAAATTATTGGAAATTGCCAAAGCCTTGAACAAAGCCACAGGGTATGAGGAGATTTCCCTTTCGTCACTCAGTACCAGTGATTATACAGCTTTAGAAGGATTAACGGAGGGATTGCTTGATTTGACAGAGCAGGAAAAGATCAACTTGGCCCTCCCCTCTCTTAGGGTTGATTCGTTTTCCCTTGCGCTTATGAATAAGGTGCAAAAGGTCAGAAAAAGCGGTTTAACGTTTGCGCCTGAAGCAGGGACGCAGCGTTTGAGGGATGTGATTAATAAAGGTGTGACGGAGGAAGATCTGGTAAAGTCCGTTACGCTCGCGTTTGAAGGCGGATGGAACAATGTGAAATTGTATTTTATGATTGGATTGCCTACGGAAACGTTGGAAGATGTTGAAGGGATTGCAAATTTGGCGTATCAGGTATTGGATGCATATTTTACGGTGCCGAAGGAGCAAAGGAATAGAGGGGTGAATGTGACCGTCAGTACTTCTTCTTTTGTGCCAAAAGCCTTTACACCCTTTCAGTGGCATGCCCAGGATACCATAGAACAGCTGCGGGAAAAACAAGCCCATCTTAAAAGCAAAATAAAAAACAAAAAGATAAAATACAACTGGCATGATGCGCCGTTAAGCTTTTTGGAGGCGGTTTTTGCACGGGGGGACAGAAAACTATCGGAAGTGCTGGCCAGAGCGCAGGAAAAGGGATGCAGGTTTGACGGCTGGAGCGAATATTTTGATTATGAAAAATGGATGGAAAGCTTTGATGAATGCGGCGTAGACCCTCATTTTTATACGGCAAGAAAGCGCCCTTACGAGGAGATTCTTCCTTGGGATCATATTGATGTGGGCGTCACAAAAAAATTTCTGATAAACGAATCGGAAAAGGCGTTGCGCGGCGAAACGACACCCCATTGCAGGCAAAATTGTACGGGGTGCGGTGCGGCGGTATTTGAAGGAGGTGTATGTTTTGAGTAAAATGAGACTAAAATATATAAAAGGAAATGAGGTAAAGTACATTTCCCATTTGGATTTGCTCAGAACATTCCAAAGAGCCATAAAGCGAGCCGAAATACCTATTCAATATTCACAGGGCTTTAATCCTCATCCGATTGTAAGCTTTGGGCTTCCGCTTCCGGTAGGAACGACAAGCGAATCGGAATATATGGAGATGGAGCTTGCGGCTGATGTTGAATCCGTACACGTTACAGCCCGGTTGAATAAAGCCTTGCCGAAAGGAATTAAAATTTTAGAAGCAGTAACGGTAACGGATAAAAAAGATAAGATTTTAAATAAGATATGTTTGGCATCGTACGATGTAACGATACATTTAAAGAAAAAGTCGGATATGGATTTTTCACAAGCCCTGCTGAACTTGACGGCAAGTGATAAGCTGGTGGTGGAGAAATCGACTAAAAAAGGCATAAAAGAGGTTGATATTCTGCAGGACATACATGCTTTGGAGGTGGCGGCGCAGGGCGAAAAAAGAGTGGTGTTCCGTATGCAGCTGAGTGCAGGCAGTGCCAGAAATCTAAAGCCGGAATTGGTTTTGCAGGCAGTGGAAAAATATGTGCCGGGTTTTGAGATCGACTTTGCTGCCATTCATCGTACGAAGCTGCTGGCAAATAAAGACGGCAGAATGGTTGAGCCGATGAGTGTGTTTTAACATCACCTATTTCTAATATTATTCAAAATGTCAAAAATGCACTTCCTTTAAAATTTAGCGAATAGCACAATTATTAAAAAATAAATTGTGTTAACCGGCAATAGGGGGTAAGGAGTTGGAAGGGAATGACCAATGAAATAATTGTTGATGTAAGCATGGGACAAACGAGAGTTGCGCTATTGGAAAACAAAGAGTTAGTCGAACTATATATCGAGAGCCCGGATCATCAAGAAATGGTAGGCAATATTTATAGAGGAAAAGTAGTCAGTGTCTTGCCGGGCATGCAGGCAGCTTTTGTAGATATTGGTTATGAAAAAAATGCTTTTTTATATATCAAAGATATTATTATACAGGATGAACGCAAAGACCGTTTAACGGATAGTACTGCGATTACGGATTTAGTCGGCATCGGACAGGACATTACCGTTCAAGTCATTAAGGAACCTATAGGGACGAAAGGACCGAGGGTTACAACGAATCTTACGCTGCCGGGCCGGTATGTAGTCTTTCTGCCTTACTGTGACTATGTAGGTGTCTCCAAGAGGATCGGGGATGAGACAGAGAGGCAGCGGCTCAAAGAAGTGGCACAAAGTATCAAGCCGAAAGAGGCCGGATTGATCATTCGCACCCAAGGAGAAGGAAAAGAAGCGGAAGACTTTATCTGCGAATTGAATTTTCTGATGAAACTATGGCAGAATTTGCAAGTAAAAGGCGCATTCATTTCTCCTGTACCCGGTGTGATTCACAGGGATTTCGATTTGCTTTTTAGAACGGTAAGAGATTTGTTTACATGGAATATTCATCGCTTTGTCATTAGTGATGCACAGCGGTATACAAAGGTGCTGGAGCTGTTAGATATGCTTTCGCCCGCTTTAAAAGAACGGGTGGAGTATTTCAGTAAGGATTATGATATTTTTGAGTATTATCAGATTGAAAATAAGATCAGCAAAATATTGGAGAAAAAAATTTGGTTGAAATGCGGCGGGTATATTGTCATAGATCGAACGGAAGCACTGACGGCTATTGATGTCAATACGGGCAAATATGTGGGGGAATCGGATTTGGAAGATACCGTATTGAAAACCAATCTGGAAGCAGCGAAAGAAGTGGCCAAACAATTGCGGTTAAGGGATATCGGCGGTATTATCATTATTGATTTTATTGATATGCACGTTCAAAAACATAGGGAACAGGTGATTGATACTTTAAAGCATTATCTTAAAAAGGATAAAACAAAAACAATGGTAGCGGGCACTACATATCTGGGCTTGGTAGAGATGACCAGAAAAAAAGTGAGAGAGCGATTGACCTCTTTATTAAAGATTGAGTGTCCGTGCTGTCACGGAGTGGGAGAGATTCTAGCGCCGGAGACTGTTGTGAGATTGGCGGAAAAGGATATTTACAAGGTGTTTAACCAATCGGTTGCAGCAGCGATAGAGGTCAAACTTCATCCCCGTGTTGCCCGATTATTGGCAGGCGCGGATGGAGCAAACATTAAAAGGCTTGAGGATGTGTTTCACAAGAAAATTGTTGTGAAATATTGTGAGCATTTTAACCTTGATCAGATTGTGATCAAGGCAATTGAACCTAAAGAATGCAAAGCCTGAATCATTGAGGGCTTCTTTTTATCCCGATGTGATTATAGAAACTTTTTTTGAGGAAAAGAGGATTTTTTTAATATAAATGCAAACGGTCGTTGACAACACCGAGACAGCTATGATAAAATACTACGGTAGCCGCACGGGGGAGGTTTTAAAACGAGAATTCGTACCTATATCCTGGCGAGACTGGTTTGAGGAGGTGCTGAGAATGTATGCAATTATAGAAACCGGAGGGAAACAATACAAGGTTCAAGAAGGGGACGTTTTATTTATTGAGAGACTTGCTGCCGAAGCGGGCAGTGCGGTCAACTTCGATAAAGTGGTAGCTGTTTCCAAAGAAGGCAGCATTGATGTGGGTACACCGCTGGTAAATGGTGTATCGGTTGATGCAAAAGTGTTGTCTCACGGTAAAGATAAGAAGATTATTGTTTTTAAATATAAACCTAAAAAAGGTTATAGAAAAAAACAAGGTCATAGGCAACCCTATACAAAAGTTCAAATTGAAAAGATCAATGCTTAGAAGATGGCTGAATGATGACAAACGTTAAGATTTACAGGAATAAAGAGAAGCGTATTGTCAGGTACAAAGTATACGGTCATTCGAAATATTCCGAAGCGGGAACGGATATTGTGTGTGCGGCGGTTTCGGCCGTAGTGCAAACTGCAGCCTTAGGCCTTATAGGTGTTGCGGGTATTAAAGCGGAGTATGAAACGGGAGATGCATATTTTGAATGTATACTGCCTGAGGATATGGACGAAAACCTTAGGGAAAAGGCCCACGTTATTCTTGAAACGATGATTCTGGGCATAAGAGAATTTCAAGATCAATATAGCAGATATATTCGAATCTTTGAAGTGGAGGTGTAACGATGTTTAAAATAGATATTCAGTTATTTGCACATAAAAAAGGGGTCGGCAGCACCAAAAACGGTCGTGATAGTGAATCGAAACGACTGGGCGTAAAAAGAGCCGACGGTCAATTCGTTTTGGCAGGCAATATTTTGGTGAGACAAAGAGGTACCAAGATTCATCCCGGCGAGAATGTCAAGAGGGGTGGAGACGATACTTTATTTGCGCTTGTTGACGGTAAAGTGAAGTTTGAGAGAAAAGGCAAGGACAAAAAGCAGGTAAGTGTATATCCGGCAGCACAGTAACCGATGGATATTGTATGAATATTAGAAAATCTCAGATGATAACGGTCTGGGATTTTCTTTTTGAGTTAGTCTGGAGTTGAGAGAATGCTGTATGGTTTCCTGTTACAGGCTCCCAAGCAACTCATAATATTCTTTGTCTCGGATTATACTAAAGGGTAGATAGCGCATTGTAAAGTTTGAAAGATAATAGCATTGCAGCAACGGGTATTCCAAGGCTGAAAAATAGTTGAGGGCTGAGAGATGAGGGTTGAGAATGAACAGTTCACCGTTTGCGACACCTTATCGCTGATTGCTTTGTGTTTCGGGTCGATTATATTCCGCCCTCTCTGTCCTCCGGTCTCAGGTTCATAAGGCTGCCTCCATAAGATTATCTTTCTAATGCCGGTGTGCGTTATCTATATGTACGACGGAGGGAAATGCTAGTTAAAGAAAAGAGGTGGTAAAAATGTTTGTAGATACGGCGCCAATATACATAAAAGCGGGGAATGGCGGAAACGGCTGTGTTTCGTTTCGCCGTGAAAAATATGTTCCGGCCGGCGGTCCTGACGGTGGAGACGGCGGAAAAGGCGGGGATATCATATTTATAGTGGATATCGATATGACCACCCTGATGGATTTTCGGTATAAGAAGAAATATAAAGCGCAAAATGGACAAGACGGCAGAGGCGCGAAGGCTTTTGGCAAAGATGGGGAAGATACGATTGTAAAAGTGCCGCCGGGAACGATAATCAAAGATGCCCATACCGGGAACATTATTGCGGATATGGTGGAGCCGGACCGGCAGTTTGCGGTGGCCAGAGGCGGAAAAGGCGGATGGGGCAATACCCATTTTGCTACCCCTACAAGGCAAGCGCCTAAATTTGCAAAAAGCGGGGAGCCGGGAGACGAAAGAGAAGTTATTCTGGAATTGAAGCTGTTGGCGGATGTCGGCCTCCTTGGATTTCCTAATGTAGGCAAGTCTACGTTGCTATCGGTTGTTTCGGCGGCAAGGCCTAAAATAGCCAATTATCACTTTACGACATTGGCCCCCAATTTGGGGGTAGTGAGTTTGGGCCAAGGGAACAGCTTTGTACTTGCGGATATACCGGGATTGATTGAGGGCGCCCACGCGGGAGTGGGTCTGGGACATGAATTTTTAAAGCATGTAGAGCGTACGCGATTGCTCATACATGTTGTGGATGTATCCGGCACAGAGGGAAGAGACCCGGTGGTCGATTTTGATACGGTTAATCAAGAACTTCAAAAGTACAATGCATCACTCATGGATAGGCCTCAAATTTTAGCTGCAAATAAGATGGACCTGCCCGGAGCACAAGAGCGATTCGAAGAATTCAAGAGTGGGATGGAGCAAAGAGGGCATAAAGTCTTTGGCATATCTGCCGCTACCCAGAAAGGTGTTAGAGAGCTGATGCTTTATGCTTCCGGCAAACTGAAAGAACTTCCCGAGCCGGTCAGGTTTGCGCCGGAGGCAGAGGAAGTGAAGGTTTACAAGCTGCAAGAGGAAGTGCCCTTTACCGTTCGCAGGGAAAATGAGGTATATGTTGTAGAAGGAAAATGGGTAGAAAAAATTGTGGCCTCTACTAATTTTGGCGATACGGACTCCCTGCAATATTTTCAAAGGGTGCTGAAAAACAAAGGTGTCATAGAAGCATTGGAGAATATGGGGATTCAAGAAGACGATACGGTGAGGGTCTGTGATATAGAGTTTGATTATGTGAAGTAGTGCGGAAAGAAGGTGAAATATGATGTTATCCGGGAAGCAGCGTGCGTACTTAAGAAGCCTGGCAAACGACATGCCGGCTATTTTTCAAATTGGCAAAGGCGGGATAACCGATAATTATATTAATCAAATCAATGGTGCATTGGAAGCGAGAGAACTGATCAAAGTTCATGTGTTAAACAATTCCTTGATGGAGCCCCGCGCAGTTTGTCATGAACTGGCTGAATTAACTGATGCTGAGCCTGTTCAGGTTATCGGGAGCAAGTTTGTATTATATAAAGAATCAAAAGAAAATAAGACAATCCGGTTGCCTTATAAATAATAAACACTAGAAATAGAAATATAATCGTACTCCAGCAACAGGTATTCCGAAAGGTTACTTCCATACGATTATATTTCCAACTTGACTGTTTATTATCTATATAACAGTGTAAAGGAACCGATGAAAATAATGAAGAAAACTTACTGCTATTGTGGTGAGTTTTTCTTTTTTGCAGAGGAAATCAGTCCGGATTTGGTTCATATCGGAACATTATCGTGAAAAATGTCGTCTGAATAAATATATATAAAACGTTATATGTTTGGTGATATGACAGAAAAAAATCATGTAAAAGGTCCGTAACAGAATACATAAATACGATTTTTCCGTTATTTTTACTCCTTTCATTTTTTTCACTGATAAATTGTGATATAATGATTCTCAGTAAAAAGAGCAAGGAGTTATTATTAGAATGATACAAACAATAAAGGATAAAATAGAATTATCGGAAAATAGTTTACTTAAAATAGGAATCATGGGAGGCACTTTTGATCCTGTACATTATGGACATTTGGTGACGGCGGAGGCGGTAAGGGAAAAATTTACACTGGATCAGGTTATATTTGTCCCTGTAGGCAATCCTCCCCATAAAATCGGTCAAAAGGTTACGGATAAAAAGGACAGATATGCGATGACGCTGCTGGCAACAGCGACAAATCCGTATTTTGATGTGTCCAGAGAAGAGATTGACCGAAAAGGATACACATATACCATTGATACCATCATAAGCTTTCAAAAAAGGTTTGAAGGAAAAGCACAATTTTATTTCATCACGGGAGCAGACGCGTTGAATCAAATTCTCACATGGAAGCATACGGAGCAATTGTTTAAGATGTGTGAATTCATCGCGGTTACAAGACCGGGATACCGGCCGGATGACCTTTTTCAGGACATAGAGTATTTGAGAGCGAATTTTGAGAGCAAGATTCATTTTATGGACGTACCGGCTTTTGAGATATCGTCTACGGATATTCGCAAGAGGGTAGAGGGGAATATTTCGATCAAGTATCTTTTGCCGGAATCCATAGAAGCGTATATCTATAAACATGGTTTGTATTCCGGGAAACGGCCGGCAGGGAGTGAGGAATCCCATGGATGAGAGCCGGATGACGGAAAAACTCAGGCAGCTATTGACGGCAAAGAGATTTAAGCATTCCTTGGCAGTTAGAAATGAGGCCGTACGATTGGCCCAACATTATAACTGCAATGTCCAAAAAGCAGCGATAGCAGGTCTGCTGCATGATTGCGCAAAAGATTTGAGAAAACGACAAATGTTGCAATTATGTAATGAGTTTGGTATAGTATTAGATGATATTTGCAAGAGAGAGAAGCAATTGATTCATGGCCCTTTAGGCGCCAGGATAGCAAAAGAACAATTTGAAATACAGGATGAAGATATCTTAGAGGCAATATATTTTCATACCACAGCAAAGGAAGATATGAAAATATTGACTAAAATCATTTATTTAGCGGACTACATTGAACCCGGCCGGCATTTTTATGGTGTTGAAAGTATTCGAGCAATCGCATATCATAACTTGAACAAGGCTGTTTTATCGGCTATTGACAGCACGATCAAACATGTAATCGCAAAAGGCAGATTGATTCATCCGAGAACAATAGAAGCAAGGAATCATATTCTTTTATATGAACAATGAAGGGGTTAGGCAGGAGTGGTTTTATGAATTTTAAAATTTTTTTTTTTTTTTTTTTGGTGCTGGTAACAGCCTTTGTACTCGTAGCCGGTGTAGTAGCAGGAGGCGTAGCTTTATCTTACCGTATTCTTGCCCAAGATGATTCGGAGTCGCCGGAACAGGACCCCGATTCTGAGAAACAAATCGGCAAGGCACAGGTTAAAAAGCAGGAAGTATTAAACGTATTATTGTTAGGTGTAGATGAGGAAGGTTACAGGACGGATGTTATCATATTGGCGCAATATAATTTTGATACAAAGAAAGTGAACATGCTAAACATACCTAGGGATACGAAAAGGAGCGATACCAATTTTACACAGATCCCTCCCAACAACAAAGTAAATGCAGCGTATGCATTGGGGAAAGAAAAAGAACTTTTCAAGGCTGTCAATAGTTTGCTGGGCATAGAGGTAGACAGGTATGTTCTGGTGAATACGGCCGGTTTCAGAAGTCTTGTGGATGCAATTGGCGGGGTAGTAGTGGATATACCTATCAATATGACCTATGACGACCCTGTGCAAAATTTACGGATCCGCCTTACAAAAGGCAAACAACAGTTGCTTGACGGCGAAAAAGCGGAAATGTTTGTACGGTTTAGAAAAAATAATGATGGCAGCGGATATCCCGACGGTGATCTTGGCAGGATTAAAGCGCAGCAGCAATTTATCAGTGCTGCGATAGATAGAGTGCTTACGGTAAAAAACATATTTAAAATTCCCAAACTTTTATCAATTGTGATTGACAATGTTGAAACAAATTTTGAACTGCACGAAATGACCCGTTATGTAGACGATGCTCTTACGTTAAAAAAAGACAGCATTGTTATGCACAGGCTGCCCGGTATTGATCGTACTATTGGCGTGACTTCCTTTTTCATAAAGGATGCTCGGCAGACCCAGGCAATGATTGAACAGCATTTTAAGCCCGGTTTGGTATCAAAAAGTATGGAAACGGAAGATTTAGGAAAAGATAATAAGCAGACCGAGCCTGAGGAAAATGAGACTGAGCAGAATCAAGCAGCGAATAATTATAAACCCAGCTGGAAGAATAGATTTACGAAGGTGGAGGTGCTCAATGGCTCGAATACCGACGGGCTGGCTTCCAAAGTGTCCGAAGATTTGAAAGATAAAGGTTTTAAGGTTGTAAAAACGGGAAGTTTTTCCGGCATCCGTTACAGTACAACCAAGGCCATTGATAGAACTAAAAAAGGGTATGCGAAAGAAGTAGCGAAAGCATTGGGAAATATTGAAACCGATCAGGACTTGGACGAATCGAGCAGTGTGGATGTAACGGTGATCGTCGGGAATGATTTAGGTAACGAATAATTGATAAACAATAAAGGGCGACGCTGTCGTTCTTTTTTCACAAAGTATAGAAATTTTTAATAAAATATAGTAAAATAGGTGAGTATATCATCTGAATCTCAAGAATAGGGAGGCAGTGTAGTGGATTTAAATTCGGAAAAACTTACACGAAAGATAGTAGAAATTTTAGATCATAAGAAGGCACAGGATATTACTGTTTTAGATATACAAGGAGTATCTCTGTTGTCCGATTATTTTGTGATTTGCAACGGGAGCTCCACGGTCCAGATTAAGGCACTGGCCGATCATATAGAAGAGATGCTGGGCGAAATGGGATATTCCCCCAATCATAAAGAGGGCTATCATAGTGCGAGCTGGATACTTTTGGATTATGGAGAGATTGTTGTACATATATTCCATCAGGAATCACGGGTATTTTATAATCTCGAACGCATGTGGTCCGATGCGAAACAGGTGGATATCGAAAATATTATCAGCAGAATATGATGACCGAGGGGGATAATAAATGAGTTATAAGTTTGAGGAAATTGAGCAAAAGGTGCAGCATTACTGGAAAGAGAATCAACATTTTAAGGTTGAAAAGAATGATAAACCTAAATACTATGTATTAGAGATGTTTCCCTATCCTTCCGGCAACCTTCATATGGGTCATGTGAGAAATTACTCCATTGGTGACGTTGTAGCACGCTATAAAGCGATGAACGGGTATAATGTACTGCATCCTATGGGATGGGATTCATTCGGACTTCCTGCCGAGAATGCGGCCATTCAGCATGGCGTTCATCCGAACGAATGGACATGGTCAAATATTGAAAATATGAGGCAGCAGCTCAAGCAATTGGGGATCGGCTATGATTGGGATAGAGAAGTGGCCACTTGTCATGCCGATTATTATCGATGGACCCAGTGGATGTTTTTACAATTATTCAATCATAGGCTGGCCTATAAGAAAAAGTCTTTTGTCAACTGGTGTCCTTCCTGTACGACCGTATTGGCCAATGAGCAAGTTGTCGATGGCCGGTGTGAACGATGTAAGGCCGATGTAGGAAAGAAGGATTTAAGCCAATGGTTTTTTAAGATTACCGATTATGCCCAAAAGCTATTGGATGATATTGAAAAGCTGGAAGGATGGCCGGATAAAGTAAAGACCATGCAGGCCAACTGGATCGGATATAGTGAAGGAGCGGAGATCCGGTTTAAAATGGATGGTTCCGATGAGATACTGTCCGTTTATACGACGCGTCCCGATACGGTATTCGGTGTATCCTATATGGTGATGGCTCCGGAGCACCCAATGGTGCCCGAACTGATTAAAGGATTGCCCCAGGAGGAAGAATGCCTGAAATTTATTGATAAAATGCAATTTTTGAATGAAATTGCCAGGACCTCTACGGACACTGAAAAAGAGGGTGTTTTCACCGGAAGGTATGTGATCAATCCGCTGAATAATGAAAAGGTGCCGCTGTATTTGGCAAACTATGTATTGATGGATTATGGGACCGGTGTTGTAATGGCTGTGCCTGCTCATGACCAGAGGGATTTTGAGTTTGCGAGAAAATATGATTTGCCTGTTGTAGTCGTTATACAACCGGAGGGACAGTCGTTAAACGGCGATACAATGACAGAGGCGTTTCCGGCGGAAGGGGTAATGGTCAATTCGGGTCCGTTTAACGGGTTACCCAATCAAGAGGCGTTAGGAAAAATGACAGACTATATAGAGGACAATCAATTTGGAGAAAAGAAGGTTAATTTCCGTTTAAGGGATTGGCTGATTTCAAGACAAAGATACTGGGGAGCCCCCATTCCCATTATATATTGCGACGAATGTGGTATTGTGCCGGTGCCGGAAGAAGAACTGCCTGTACGCTTGCCTACCGATGTGAAATTTGCCGGCGCAGGACAGTCTCCTTTACTCACCAGTGAAAGCTTTATGAGTGCCAAGTGCCCTACATGCGGTAAAATGGGAAAACGCGAAACGGATACGATGGATACCTTTGTATGTTCGTCATGGTATTTTTTAAGGTATTGTGATCCCTGTAATGCTAAAGCACCCTTTTCAAAAGAAGCCGCCGATTACTGGATGCCGGTAGACCAATATATTGGGGGAGTAGAGCATGCGATCCTGCATTTGTTATATGCGCGTTTCTTGACAAAGGTATTGTACGATTTGGGATATGTCTCGGCAGACGAGCCGTTTAAGAATTTATTGACCCAGGGGATGGTCCTAAAAGACGGCGCT
>JAKSBV010000407.1 GCA_022360955.1 Bacillota bacterium | reverse complement strand
GTATTTGCAATTGTAGAAACATCCTATTTTGAGAGGAGATGGTCATGTGGACACTCAAAAAAAAATACCCAATAGATTATTCAATGAAAAATCTCCCTATCTGCTACAGCACGCCTATAACCCAGTTAACTGGTACCCATGGAGTCAGGAAGCCTTTGAAAAGGCAAAGCAGGAAGATAAACCTGTTTTTCTGTCTATTGGCTATTCCACCTGCCATTGGTGTCATGTAATGGAAAGAGAATCCTTTGAAGACCAAGAAGCAGCCGATATGCTCAACCGATATTTTGTATCTGTCAAGGTGGACCGGGAAGAGAGGCCGGACATTGACCATATTTATATGACTTTTTGCCAGAGCCTTACCGGACACGGAGGGTGGCCCTTAACAATTATCATGACACCTGAACAGAAGCCTTTTTTTGCAGGTACCTATTTTCCCAAGTACAGTCGTATGGGCATACCGGGATTATTGGATATCTTAGAAAAGGTGAAGACAGCTTGGGAAAACAACAGGGAGACGCTGATGCAGTCCGGAGAGCAGATTGCGGAAAACCTTTCCCGGCATTTCAAAGAAGATAGAGAACATACGGCATTAACAAAAGATGTATTTCATAAAGCGTTTGATTGGCTGGAACATTCATTTGAACCGGACTATGGCGGTTTTAGCCCTGCGCCTAAATTTCCTACACCCCATCAATTGTCCTTTTTATTACGCTATTGGAAAGTAACCGGACAGGAAAAAGCGTTGGCAATGGTAGAAAAAACACTGGACGGAATGTATCGGGGAGGTATTTTTGATCATATAGGATTCGGATTTTCCCGCTATTCAACGGATAAGAGGTGGCTGGTGCCTCATTTTGAAAAAATGCTCTATGATAATGCACTGCTTGCAATCGTTTATCTGGAGGCTTATCAGGTGACGCAAAAGAAAGCATACGCCGACGTTGCAGACAAAATCTTTACCTATGTGCTGAGAGATATGGTATCGCCCGACGGCGGATTTTATTCTGCCGAGGATGCGGATTCGGAAGGGGAAGAGGGCAAATTCTATCTATGGACACCGACGGAAATCAAAGACATCCTGGGAGAAGAAGATGGAGAAAAACTCTGTGAATACTACGGGATTACCGAAAAAGGCAACTTTGAAGGCAGAAATATACCCAACAGAATCCGGGCGAACGGGGAGGCGACTCATGGAGAAGAAACAATAGCGCCCTTGAGGGACAGGGTCTTTGCAGAACGTGAAAAAAGGGTTCATCCTTATAAAGATGATAAGATACTGACCTCGTGGAACGGTCTGATGATTGCTGCAATGGCTATAGGAGGACGGGTGCTTGCCAATGAATCGTATACGCAAGCGGCTGAAAAGGCAGTAAAGTTTGTATTGGATAAATTGGTGAGAAAAGACGGTAGATTGTTTGCACGCTATAGGGAGGGAGAGGCCGCATATCCTGCTTATGCGGAGGATTATGCCTTTTTGGTATGGGGGCTGATTGAATTGTACCAGACTACCTACCAACCTGCCTATCTCCGGCAGGCCATTCGTATGAATCAGGAAATGCTGAAATACTTCTGGGATGAAGATAAGGGCGGCTTGTTCATGTACGGTCAGGATAGTGAGCAGCTCATTGCACGGCCTAAGGAAGCGTATGACGGAGCGCTTCCGTCAGGAAATTCCGTGGCAGCCGTGAATTTTCTGCGTCTGGCTCGTCTGACCGGGAACCGGGAGCTTGAACAATTGGCGGACCAACAGATAAAGGCCTTTGGAAGTTTGATTCAACAAACGCCGGTCGGGCATACGTATTTCCTGACGGCGGTCATGTTTGCACTCTATCCCACAAAGGAAATTGTAATTACCGGAGAAAGAAAGAGGACGGATACCAAGGAAATGATTGAGGTGATTCACAATACATTTTTACCCCATGCGGTCAGTATTTTGAATGCTGCCGGAGAGGAACAGGCAATCTTGACGGAAATGATTCCTTTTATACAGGAACAAAAAAGCATAGAGGATAAAGCTACCGCTTATGTATGTGAAAACTTCTCATGTCAAGCGCCTATCATAGACAAAGAAGAATTTAGAAAATTAATGACCTATATCCACTAATGATAAAATCTCAAGGGCGTCGGGCCCTTGAGATTTTGATTTCCATCGTAAGATAGCCCCGTATTCAAGGGTGTATTTAGTGTAGGCGAAGAGAATGATGGAAATGATCTTGTATGCAATGATTTATTGACAGGAAGCACTTTAGGATGTATTATATGAGCAAAGTTAAATATAACAATATAATCAAATACAGGGTGAGGAGGGTGTAATTTGGAACTCATACAGGTCATAAAGGCATTGGGAGATGAGACAAGAATTAGAATATTGAATATCTTAAGGCATTCGGAAGCATGTGTCGGTGAAATTGAGCATTTATTAGGGATTCAGCAATCCAATGCTTCAAGGCATTTAAATAAGTTGAGCAATGCAGGTATGATAACATATCAAAAAAAGGCACAGTGGGTGTACTATCAACTGAATGAAAAAATCCTTACGGACTACCCGTTTATCAAGACATTACTGGACCATGAGCTGGATAAAATACAACAGTATCAAGAGGACAGCAAAAGATTTAGGAAATATAAGCAAAGCGGTATGACGTGTGAACAACTAAAAGAAAAAAAGAATTGTTTTTGAACGTAATGGGGTAGTTTCATAAAATATCTCATTGATTGGTGTTATTTATGTGTTTTCCGGAGGTATCTGTCATCACCTGTCGGATATTTGTCGATTGTGTCTTTGGAGCAGCTGTTCACGCTTTCCTATGCTTTGTGATTTCTCATTTACTGTTTGATTGATATTTGTATATTTGCCGTATGATCAATACGGCTTATCGAATTTTTGCGGAGAAAAAGGAAAAAACAAAAAATGCTAAAAAACCTCTGTTATTTTGTTTTTGTATATAGTATAATAAAAATAGTACCCAAAAACGAATTGGAATGTTGTAGATAACAAGGGGAGTTTGTTATGGCATCAAAAAATAAAGTTGAGGTCAGGATTTACGGTAAAGATTATACGGTCGTAGGTTCGGAATCGGAAGAATATATTCAAAAAGTTGCATTATACATAGACAAAAAAATGGCGCAGGTGAATCATTCGAATAGTAAGCTGAGTACTTCCATGGCGGCAGTACTTACGGCAATTAATGTAGCCGATGATTATTTTAAGAATACAGAAGCTTTGGACAACCTTAGAGAACAGATTCAGCAATATCTGAAGGAATTGGACGCACGCACTTTGACACTAAAAGACTATAAAGAAGAAAATGAAAAATTAAAGGAAACTATACAGCAGCTTCAGATTGAATTAGCGAAAAAGGAGACGGAGTTAGAAGATTTTATTACAACTTTTGATTATGGGCCAAAAAATAATACGGTTCGGATTGATAGTACACGTAAAATGAGAGCAAAATAAAAGCTCGAGGGCTCAATACCCTCGAGTTTTTATGTTAGCATCATAATCATTCACAGCGGTTGGACTTTGCGAATCGGGAAAAAACGAGGCTGGTTTATGAGAATCCTGTTTATATTTATTGATGGTTTTGGCTTAGGCGATAAGAATAAGGAAATAAATCCCCTTTATCATGCGAATATCCCCAATATTATCAAGATGTTGGAGGAATATATCGTTGCACCTACCGATGCCGCTTTAGGCGTACCGGGTTTACCTCAAAGTGCAACGGGACAAACGACAATCTTAACGGGGAAAAATGCCGCAAAAGCTTTAGGGAGGCATCTGAACGGTCAACCCACAAGGACCTTGAGAAAATTGTTGAATGAATATAGTATATTTAAAGTATTAAAGGAAATGGGACTGAGGGTTACCAATGCCAATGTCTATAGGCATGAATATTTGCGGAGAATGATGGAACCGCAGAATCCGAAATTTAGGCCGTCCGCATCGACCGTGGCGTGTATGGCTGCCCAATTGCCGTTTAGAACAATAGAAGATTTAAAAGCCGGAAAAGGGCTTTATCATGACATTGTTCATAAAATACTGATTGAAAGCGGGTACGATATTGAACTTATCGAACCGGCTTTGGCAGCGGAACGATTGGCAGCCTTATCGGAAGCCCATGACTTTACTTTTTTTGAATATTTCATGACTGATCTTATCGGTCATCGGCAAAACATGAAAAAAGCCGAAAAAGTATTGGAAATATTGGATAAGTTTTTAGGTGCTTTGGACAGAATAATCAATTATGATGAAACCTTATTGATTATTACCAGTGACCATGGGAATATAGAGGATTTGTCCGTGAAAACGCATACGTATCATAAAGTGCTCACCATTGCACAAGGTAAAAATGCTCAGGCATTCGCATCAAGCATTCATGCACTGACAGATATTGCACCGGGCATCATCAATTTATTCAAACCTACGGATGCCGAGCGTTAACATCGCAGCTATATTTGAACAAAAAACGTAGAATGGATGATTATGGGACATATAGATAACGCACGCTAGAGATAGAAATATAATGGTATGGAAGTAACCTTATGGAGAATCTTAGAGATTGTTTGCGAAGCGAAGGAAAAGCGGCTTCAACTGTCTGAGCGCCAGCGAGTTTTGAAGTCCGCCCGAAGCAAGCAATACAAGCTCTTAGATTCGGAATACCTGTTGCTGGAGTACGATTATATTTCCAACCTTACTGTTTATTATCTATAAATAAAATAAGCAGTATATTTTTAAAAACGCCCAACGGCGAAAAACCTATGTCGGCAAAGCTGTTGTCTGCCGGGTGATAAACGGGGTGAAAAATTTGTACCACAGGTTGCAAAAAGATATAGAATTATTGTCTCCTGCAGGCACCTGGGAGGCACTGGTTGCTGCCGTTCAAAACGGAGCGGATGCTGTCTATTTGGGTGGAAAGGCGTTTAATGCGCGCCGGTATGCGGGGAATTTTGATGATGAGCAGTTAAAGCAGGCTGTTCATTATTGTCATGTTAGAGGTGTCAAGGTATATTTAACGCTCAACACGCTTTTAAATGACATGGAGTTAGAGCAATTAGGCCGCTATGTTGTTCAAGTCTATCATATAGGTATTGATGCGGTTATTGTACAAGATGCGGGTGTTGCCAAATTAATAAGGGAAATAGTGCCGGCGCTGAGTCTCCATGCAAGTACACAAATGACCGTTCATAATCTTGAGGCCGTAAAGCTGCTGGAATCATTGGGGTTTGATAGGGTTGTTCCGGCAAGAGAATTAACCTATAAAGAGATCTTATACATTTGTCAAAACACTTCAATGGAAATCGAGGTATTTGTGCACGGGGCATTATGCATTTGCTATTCCGGTCAGTGTCTTATGAGCAGCATGATAGGGGGCAGAAGCGGCAATAGGGGATGTTGTGCCCAACCTTGTCGTTTGCCCTATAAGGTTGTAGAAGTTGATGCCGACTTTGAACGCAGCTATATGCCCCACTTAAAAGAAGGCCATTTGTTAAGCCCTAAAGATTTAAGCTTGATCAACCATATAGATCAGTTGAAAAAGGCCGGTGTAAAATCTCTAAAGATCGAAGGCAGAATGAAGCGTCCTGAATATGTTGCGGCGGTAACCGGGATGTACAGAAAATATTTGGATGCCGGGGGAGAAGTAACGCAGCAGGATCATGATAAGCTTTTGCAAGTATTTAATAGGGGCGGCTTTACACAGGGCTATTTCAACGGACAAAAAGGACAAGATATGATCAGCCGGTTCAAGCCCAATCACTGGGGCCTATATATAGGAGATGTTGCCCGCTATGATCACAAAAACCAAAAGGTATTTATAAAACTCCGGCGGGATTTAAGGGCAGGAGATGGGCTGGAATTTTGGACACAGGGTGAACGGCGTCCGAATATGAAAGTCAGTCGATTAATGTTGGATGACAAGAGGATAGACCGTGGAGAAAAAGGACAGATTGTAAGCTTAGATATGAAAGAGGCGGCAGGAAAAGGGGATAAGGTTTATAAAACCTATGATGTCGGGATGGACCGGCAGTTAAAATCGACTTTTGATGAGAAGGCGGAATTAAAAAAAATCCCTATCTATGGTCATTGCACGATTGAGCACCATAAACCTATGCATTTAAGCTTATGGGATGAAGAAGGGGCCTTTGTAGAACTTATAGGGGAAAAAGCGGCGCAAAAAGCTGTGCACCGGGAAATGTCCCGGGATAAAGTCTCCCGACAGTTAAATAAACTGGGGGGAACCCCCTTTGTGTTTATGGATATCGGTATAGATATGGAACAGGGAGTGACTTTACCTGTTAGTGAAATCAACGATATAAGAAGAAAAGCGATAGAAATGCTGGAAGATAAAAGAAGCAAAAGAGAGATGGGTATATCGATAGACATAAAAGAAGTGCACCATAAAGTCAAAACCCTTTTATCACCGAAAAAAGACCCGTTAAACAATGGGGAAGTACGATTGTATGTACAAGTGCATGACTATTTGCAAGCGGAGAAGTTAACGGAAACCAAGTTCCATAGGCTATATATGCCCCTTCAACCATTAGTTGATAACGATGACAGGGAAAAATACAAACATATGATTTGCAATTTTATCTCTCAAGGCATTGAGGTTGTCGGTGTTTTACCGAAAATTCTTCGCAGAAAAGACCTGCAAATGTATGCATCTGTTGTCGAACGATGCCGTGAACTGGGCATGAATGGTTTGATGCTGGGGAATATAGGTGCGATACATTGGTTGAAAAAGTACAAGCATTGGGCTCTGTTCGGAGATTTCGGCTTGAATATCTTCAATTCCTTGTCCGTGTGCGCTCACAGCCAATTAGGATTGCAGGGCATTACATTATCGCCGGAATTAACATTGAAACAAATCGGAAGCCTTCAAACGGATCATAAGATAGAGACGGAGTTGATCGCTTATGGCCGGCTGCCGCTGATGCAGACGGAAAATGATCCGGTCAATGCATGTGAGGCTGAAGAGCAGAAGAAGAGATATGGATTGCTGGATCGAAAACAGATGATTTTTCCTATCCTGACAGATAAAACAATAGGGAGAACGGAAATATTGAATGCCCGGCCCTTGTTTCTCATCGATAGGCTGGATGAGATTGCTGGGAGCAGCGTCAATGCCATCCGATTGCTGTTTACCGTTGAAGCGTCCTCACAATGCGAAAAAATCACCCGTTTATACGGGGATGCATTAAATATGGGACAAGCAAAAGCAATAGAAAAGCATAATGATTTTATAGCAAACATAAAGCAGAGAGGCTTTACAAGAGGACGTTGTTAGTTATTAATGAAGAATTAAGAATGAAGAATTGGGAGTTGCGTATGAGCAAACAGTGTAAAGTATTTTTTACTGATCCATATTTAAACATGAAGAGAACAAGCAGGAGATATGGGTAGAAGTGGAGAATAGGATAATAGGGTAATAAATCATTCTTAATTCTTCACTCTTCATTCTTAATTAGAAAAAAGGGGTGTTGTTTGATGAAAAATAATATTGAGGTTAAGATAAAATATGTATCTTCAAAGATAGGGCGAGAGATTGCGCCGCCGTTTTATGCTACCGGCGGGTCGGCCGGTATGGATTTGTCCGCATGCATAGAAGGGCCGGTAACCCTTAAACCCGGGGAGAAAGCGGTTATTCCCACAGGCATTGCCATACAATTGCCTTCCAACGAATCGGTAGCCCTTATTTTTGCGCGCAGCGGGCTGGGTATTAAACGGGGTATTACGATGTCTAACGGTGTTGGTGTAATAGATAGCGATTATACGGGGGAAATTATGTGTGGTTTGATTAATTTAGGGGATGAGGATTATACTGTCCAACCGGGTGATCGAATTGCACAGATGGTTTTTATGCCGATCGCCATTGCATCCTTAGTGCCTGTTACGGAATTGCAGTCTACGAAAAGAGGGAGCGGAGGGTTGGGTTCAACGGGGAATTAGTTAGGCGTCCGGAGAACTCTTGTGCATTACCTAACCGGAGTGATATGCTATTACCCATATAATGAAAATCTGCCATGGGGAAGATTTTTCAGAACGCCTCACCCCCCACTCCCCACTATAAAAAGGAGCAGTGCCAATGACCAGAGCCGATAAAGCAATCATGATAGGGATGATGTTGATTGCATTGATAAGCATGTTTGTTGTCAATATATTTTTTTACGGACCTGCAGGAACCAATGTTATTGTTGAGGTCGACGGGCAGCTTTATGCGAAATATAATTTTAATAATATAACTTCACCTAAATCCATTGAAATAAATACGCGATATGGTTATAATAAGGTTGAAATAGATAAAAATAGAGCGAGAATGGTAGAATCTACGTGTCCCGATCAATTATGTGTACAACAGGGCTGGATTCAAAAGGCGAATGAGATGATTGTATGCTTACCCCACCGTTTGGTAGTCAAAATCACCGGTGAAGATGCGGGTGTTGATGGAGTGGCGTATTAATCCGAACGGTTTATACTAAAGAAGGTGAGTTGTTTGAAAGGCACATATAAAAAGGTATATATTGCTATGCTTATTGCAATTGGTCTGGTGCTGCACATCATTGAATCGTTTATACCGATACCGATTAGTTTGCCGGGCACAAAATTAGGTTTGGCCAATATTGCGTCACTTTTAACTGTCGCTATTTACGGGCCTATGACAGCCTTCGCCGTTTCAACGGTTAGAGCCGTATTAGGAGGACTTCTGGCAGGAGGGGTTGTTTCAATACCCTATAGTTTGAACGGTGCAATCTTTAGTACGGTTGTCATGTGGTTAGCCCTAAAATATCTGTCACCTCACGTCAGTCTTATTGGTGTAAGTATCTTAGGAGCCGGTGCACATAATTTTGCACAAATATGTACGGCTTCGATCATACTTCAGAATGTTGGCATTTTTACATATCTTCCCGTACTTCTGATTATCGGAACGGTAACCGGTTATTTTATTGGTTTGACAGGTAACTATACTATAAAGACACTTAGCATCAATGTCGATAAATATAGAAAAGATGGAGGGAATTTTTGATGATGAGAAGACAAAAAAACCCATGGATTTTTCTGTTGTTATTATTGGTAGGGATTGTGATAGGAGGATTTTTAGGGGAAATGCTACTGGAATTTGAACCCTTGAAGTTTTTAGATCACGGTGAAAGTTTCGGGATTGCTCTTGACAGGCCTTTTGTACTTGATTTAAGCATCATTCAATTGTCTTTTGCGTTGATGATAAATATTAATATTTTTAGTATTATTGGTATTATTTTTGCTATTGTGATTTTTAATAAAATGGGATAAGATATAAATGTTTTTGATGTATTTTAAAATCTTTGTATGTACATAATGATAAAGAAAGTACATTGTAACTTATCAATACATTTGAACAAACCAAGGTTGTTCTACGTTTTTTGTTCAAATATAAATACCATTTTAAAGTTGGGTATCTATATATTGCCCGAATAAGAAAATAGGTGAATGCTGTGACAAAAATGATTCTTGCTTCTGCTTCGCCGAGAAGGCAGGAGCTTTTGAAGCGGATTGGGCTGGATTTTGAGGTAAGGCCCAGTACGGTTGAAGAGAAAATAGACGTCAATCACTCTCCGGAACAAGTCGTCAAGGATTTATCCTTTTTGAAAGCAAAGGATATTGCCGATAAAGCGGGACAAAATTGTATTGTAATAGGTGCCGATACGATTGTTGTCTATCAAGATAAGATATTGGGAAAGCCTGAAAACAAGGAGCACGCTTATCGGATGCTGAGCATGTTAAATGGGTGTGCCCATCGTGTGTTGACGGGTTTTACGCTTATAAGGACACAGGATGAAAAAGTGATCAAGCGCTACGAAGAAACGTTGGTGAAGTTTAGAGAATTATCCGACGCAGAAATAAAGGCATATATTGAAACGGGAGAGCCGATGGACAAGGCAGGGGCATATGGGATTCAAGAAATAGGCAGCCTGATTGTTGAAAGAATCGAAGGCGACTATTTTAATGTTGTGGGCTTACCGATGGTGCAATTGGCTTTAGCGCTTAAAAAAGAATTTGAAGTTAAAATCCTTTAGTTTTTTAACCCCGAACCCCAAATTCCGAACTAACATGGGAGGTAACTTACAACATGGAAACGCAGCAGTCTCGGTTGAGAATAAAAGATCTGCCTTCTGAGGAAAGGCCCTATGAAAAATTAGAAAGATATGGTTCCGAGATGTTATCAAATGCCGAGTTGATGGCAATAATTATTAAGACAGGAACAAAAACGGAGACTTCGGTTGAAGTCGCTCGAAGAGTGTTGAAAGAATGCGCAGAAGATAACGGTCTGGCATTTCTTCATGACATTTCTCTTGAGGAGTTAAAAAGGATTAAAGGCATCGGCAGAGTGAAAGCTGTTCAATTAAAAGCAGTGATCCAATTGGCAAAACGAATAGCGGCTTCCGGATATCAAGACAAAATGTGTATAAGTTCTCCGGCCGATGTGAGTAAATTATTAATGGAAGATATGAGGTATTTAAAGCAAGAGCATTTTAAAATCATCATGTTAAATGTAAAAAATCATGTATTAAAGCATGTAGATATAACAATAGGCACCTTAAATGCGTCTATTGTACATCCAAGGGACGTTTTCAGCGAACCGATCAGGGTGAAATGCGCATCCGTTATTTTAGTACATAATCATCCGAGCGGGGACCCTGCGCCAAGTCATGAAGACATAGAAGTAACCAAAAGAATTGTAGAAGCCGGTAAAATATTAGGCATAGATGTGCTGGATCATATTATTATTGGAGACGGAAAATATGTTAGCTTAAAAGAAAAGGGAATAATAGTATAGTTCGGAGTTGGGCATTTGGTGTTTGGAAAATAGAGTTAAAGAGAGGATCTTTATCCGGATATGTTTTTTGCACCGGACGCCGAACCCCGAACGATTAGTTAATAAATCGTGGAGGTAAGAATATGGGATTTTTTGCGAGAGATATTGGGATAGATTTAGGGACGGCAAATACATTGGTGCACTTAAAACATAAAGGGATCGTTGTAAGAGAGCCATCGGTGGTTGCCATAAATAAACATACGGGGGAAGTGCTTGCTGTGGGGGACGAGGCCAAAAGTATGATCGGCAGGACGCCGGGAAATATCATGGCCATACGCCCCATGAAAGACGGTGTCATTGCCGATTTTGATGTCATTCAAAGTATGTTGAAATATTTTATTCGAAAGGCATGTAATTCGAATAATATCTTTAAGCCAAGGGTTGTCATATGTGTGCCGTCGGGTGCTACGGAGGTTGAGAAGAGGGCCGTTGAAGAAGCCGCTATTCAAGCAGGTTCAAGGGAAGTGTGTTTAATTGAAGAACCGATGGCAGCAGCAATTGGCGCAAACCTCCCTGTGGAGGAGCCTACCGGAAGTATGGTAGTAGATATCGGAGGCGGCACCAGTGAGGTAGCCGTTATTTCTCTGGGGGGAATTGTCACGAGTAAATCCCTTCGTGTTGCCGGAGATGAGCTGGATGAAGCGATTATTTACCATGTCAAAAAAGAATATAACTTAATGATAGGAGAGCGTACATCGGAAGAAATGAAAATAAGAATTGGTTCTGCTTATCCCAAAGAGCCAGAAGAATTAATGGAAATTAGAGGGAGAGATCTTATTACCGGATTGCCTAAGCACCTGTCGATTACTTCGACAGAGGTGTTGGAGGCGTTAAAAGAACCGGTGAATGCTATTGTGGATGCGATTAAGTTCACCCTTGAAAAAACGCCGCCGGAGCTTGCCTCAGACGTTATGGATAGAGGGATTATGCTTACGGGAGGAGGCGCATTGCTTAGCGGGTTTGATAAGCTGATTTCGGAGGAAACCGGTATGCCTGTGAATATTGCAGACGCGCCTTTGGATTGTGTTGCGTTAGGTACGGGAAAAGTGCTGGATGAGATTCAGAAGCTTAAAAGGGTGCTGATTATTCCCAGAAAAATG
>JAKSBV010000496.1 GCA_022360955.1 Bacillota bacterium | reverse complement strand
GGCATGGTGATTTATGATCATTATAAGACCATCTATGTTACACCGGAGGAGACATTGATACGGAAGCTGGAAAAGCAGTAAAAAACGGCGTAAAACTGCCAAAGCATTTTCCTCTGCTTTGGCAGCCGGCGCTCCGGTCTTTGACGTACCGCAGTACAACCGAATAATTTTTTTAAATTTCTCCGGATATCTGTTGCCTTTTGGGATATTATTGAACATCTCCTTTGCTTTTTCCCATGGGACTGCTATTCAGCTTGTCCTCTCCGTCCTTATAAGCCGGCCCCATGTTCATATCCCCTCTTAAGCTTCTTTTTACTTCCCTTGTATATAGACGTTCTTCATAATATTCGTCTTCCCTAATATCCATATTCGTATAAGAAGTCGTATATAATACGATCATTTGCCCTATATTTCCTATAATGCTTGCACCTTCATATATATTGAATTTGGGCATTATACGGTGAATACACAACCCCATCTCATAAAACTTTCCCATGAGTTGATAGCAATAATCATAGGGTTTATGGGCAAAGGAGAAAAATACAGGCAGTCCTTTTATTTTTTTAAGGGCGGCAATACCCCGCGACAGAAACAAGCGCATACCGTTTATAGTATACGGAGGATCGGTGTAAAAACAGTCGAACCGGCCGATAAGCTCCTGATCTATACCCTCTCTCAGATCCTGCCTATGACACGTTATGGGCAAACCATATTGAGAAGATACTTCATCAATATACGCAAGATATCGCTCATCAATATCTACCACATGAATTTCCGATTTGCTTTTGTCATGACCCTGATATAGTTTTCTTAGCAATAACCCTAAAGATACGCTCACAAGGTCATCATCCCCTATACACAGAATCTTCTTATTGATAAGCATATGATGTCTCAAAGCCAATAAGCTTCTTTTCAAACTCGTCATATACGTACAATGCGCCTGGTCAACAGCGAGATCTACCGTAGGTCTTTTATCAAATATATCTTTCATGAGTCGTATCTCTTCCGAAAAGGTTTCTTCCATAAACCTTTCGTCCATATTCCCTATCTCATGATCCAGCGCCGTATATAATGCTTTATCTAAGCCTTGATAGCCAAGATTGTTCTCAACATAGGCATTCCCCTTTGATGTCATGGTGATACCTCGATGCTGCTTCACAATACCGACTTTTATAAACTCTTTTTTGATGGCTGTTATGAGCGGTATGGGCAAACGCAATTTTCTTGCCAATTCTTTGTTTGGTATCGGATTTTCGAAATACACATTTATCAAAAATTGTTCAATGGCTGTGATCCCTTCATCAATTGAGACCCTTTTCTCAATTTCTTCGATATAATTCGTTATGTCAATCACTCTCCGTTTCAATTATATGTTGAACGCGAAAAAGAAGTTATATGAAACCTATCACATCTTTCGCGTCGAATGGTATGAAGGTATACTTGGATAAAAAACGCAGCGCCGTCATCGTTTGTTTAAAGTTATGGGCAGATTACGGTACGCTATTTTTATTATACCCTTTATGATTGCTTTTAAATATGCATCTGCATTATATATCAACAAAGGGTATAATGCAATATTTTTTACCATACCGTCTGAGAATTAATACCAAAGACTTTGAATATATCCATAAAAACAGGCCTGCTCTCCTTGATTTGAGAATCCAAGGTGAGTAGACCCGTTCTATTTGTTTCTATAAAGAACTTCTTATTGCCATGGGTATTAAAGGATATTTACCCTTATCCGTTTGCATATACCCGTTTATTTCTTCTCTTTTACTGATCCTGAATTAAGATTAAATCGCTTCCTCCAGCACTTAAATCAAAGAAATACTTTCCGCTGTCGGAATATGAGTATACTTTAATCTTATACTTACCTGTCGTTGAAGGGATAAAGCTGATATTTTCTTGTCTGCTTGAACTCTCTGAAGCTTTTACTTGTTTTCCGCTTGGATCATAAAGGTATAAATCAAAATCAGGTTTTACACTCGGGCCGCTCCGTTTCCAATCCGGCATTACCAAAGTTATAGAAATGGGGTAATTCCTATTGGTAACAGTAAATTCCCAATCATCTGCCGAGCCTTTCCTTGGTAAATCTTCCGAAGCATACATATGGTTAGGTAGCTCTATATTGTTACCACTAAATTTACCTGCCCGCTTAATAGCCTTGTATGCATCTAATCTACCATACCCATAATCAATATCCTTGCCATTTCCTGCCCAGTCCTGAGCTGTAGAAGTTAATATACTCTTTATTTGATTGGGTGTCAGATTAGCATTGGCATCTAGCATTAATGCTATCGTTCCCGCTACAAATGGAGCTGCCATACTGGTGCCGCTCTGAGTCACATAGCCATTTATCGTATTGGTCCTTGCCGAAATAATTCTTGTTCCCGGTCCGCCTATATCAGGCTTGATTCTTCCATCTGCGGTAGGGCCCCTGCTCGATGACGGTGCAAGGCTGAATCCGCCTTCTCCCACATCTACCATATTTGCAACTGTTATAGCATCTTCAGCAGCTCCCGGCGAACCTATCGTATATCTGCTTGGTCCTGAGTTTCCAGCGGCTACAACTACCGTAATACCATTTGCAACGGCATTATTTACTGCTAACGATGTAGAATCTTTGCCATTGGAACTTCCGGTAGTTCCAAGACTCATATTAATGATATCGATGCCATAGGTATTCTTGTTAGTAATACACCAGTCTACCGCAGCAGTTATATCACTCATTGAACCACTGCCTCTATTGTTAAGCGTTTTAAGACCTATTAATGCAGCACCTTTTGCCACACCTTCATATTTTGAATTGCCATCTCCTTCTCCTGCAATTGTTCCGGCCACATGGGTGCCATGTCCCTGGTCGTCGTAGGGAGTGGACCGCTCGTTTACATAGTCCTTCCAAGCGATGATCTTTCCACCATCTAAATCAACATGGTTAGTATCTATGCCGGTATCTATGACCGCAACAACTACATCATCCTTGGAATAGCTCCTCACGTTTTTATCTCTATCTCCATCTAATCCAAAATCATTTCTGGCCTTCTCCGTTCCAAACCAGTAGTCGGCTCTATCATTAAGGATCGTAACTTCTTCATCATATTCTATATGCTCTATGATATCAAGCTTAGATAATTCTTTTATTTTCTGCTTGTTTACGTTCATGCTTACGGCGGGAATATTTTTAAATTCATGCTTTGGTTTATAATCCCCTAATAATGTCTCAACTTTCTCCCTCTGAGCATCATCAAAGTCATCCTTAAATACTATTGTAACAGGAAGCGCTTCCTCATCTCCCGCTTTCTCCATTTCTTGGGACAGATTTTCAAATAGCTTGTCCCCGTCATCGTCATACAGCTTTTTAATCTCTATCACTTCTGCTCTTGCCTTTGGCTTTCCGGTTCGAATTTCTTCATCATTTGCAAAACCATATGTACCCATTGAAATCAAAATGAGTGTACACAATAAAATAGCAACTGCTTTTTTACCCTTAAATACATTTTTCATTCTCTTGCCCCCATTCATGTTTTTAAAAGCAACTTCCACCGCTTTTTGATACCAAGCTCCCTCCCTAACACCACATCCTTTCTTAAATATTTTAAAAATCAAATGATCTTTAAGTAAAAAAGTTCTATCCTGAAGGGGCTGTTAAAGATAACCGACTTTAAACCTTGAAATACATTTACATAAAGGGGTTTTAAAAAATGCACTGTGCATGCTATAGATACCCAACTTCAAAATTGAATTTATATTTACACAAAAAATGCAGAATCACCGTTGTTTGTGCAAATAGTATTTTGGGGTTTAAAGTTGGTTATCTATATTTTAAAGTCCGGTATCTACAATTAAGCAGGTGTAAAGCTTCAATTTTATCTAATATATATATTACTGACAAATTTTAGTTGTGTCAATATTATTTTACATTTTTTTAAAATTTTATGCATATTTTTAGCATAATTTGTAAAATAAGAGGGCTATTAGCATATTATTGTAATCTCCGCTTCGACTATTTCCTTCAAAAAAGTGATGTAAGACTTGTACGGCAAAGCCAAACCCCTTCTACCCGTTATATGATCCTGGTGAAGTGATGGTAGCTTCGGATTTGATGACCAAGCCATAGGGAGCCGGTGCATGCTGAATATCAGGGCAGTTTAAGGCTGCGTATCAGGAAAACTGCTATATACTTTCCTGAATAAATCGGCAGGTGAAAATGTTGAAATACAAAGGATATACTGCTTGAATCTATGCCCTAATTCCTATATAATATTGGAATCAACACATAATCGAGGTGACTAGCATGGTTATAATCAATGGTGGTGTAACGGCCCCTAAAGGATTTACCGCTGCCGGCACGGCATGCGGTATTAAAAAGGACGGAAAGAAAGATTTAGCCATTGTATGCTCTGAACATACGGCAACGGCTGCGGGCGTTTTTACGACCAATGTGGTCAAAGGCCATTCTTTACAGCTGACCCTTGAACATATCAAAGATCATTGTGCAAAAGCAGTCGTGGTGAACAGCGGCAATGCAAATGCCTGTATAGGGGAACAAGGATTGAAAGATGCCAAAGAAATAACGGCTCTAACCGCTGATATCCTGCAATGCAAACCGGAAAATATCCTTTTCAATTCTACCGGTGTCATCGGTCAGGCGCTGGATATGGATGCTTTACGCTTGGGCATCCCGAAAGCTGCTTCAAGTCTGTCCGAAAACGGGTCTTGTGACGCTGCACAGGCCATTCTCACGACAGATCTTATAACGAAAGAGATTGCTGTGGAATTGGCAATCAACGGAGAAAAAGTTAGAATCGGCGGCATGGCAAAAGGCTCGGGCATGATTCATCCCAATATGGCCACCATGATCGGCATTGTGACAACGGATGCGAATCTCCCCCCATTACTATTGGAAAAAGCGCTCAAGGCCGCTGTTAAGACTTCTTTTAATCGGGTATCCGTAGACGGTGATACCAGTGTCTGTGACATGGTAGTGATGCTGGCAAACGGAGCCGTTGCCCACACACCCATACAATCAGAAGAAGCCGCTTTTAAAGCATTTACCGAGGCGCTAAGTTACGTTTGCCTTTCCCTTTCCAAAATGATTGCCCAAGACGGTGAGGGCGCAACCAAATTGATTGAAATATGTGCACAAGGCGCTGCCAGCGAAGAAGATGCCTATAAAATCGTATGTGCGGTTGCCAAATCCCCGCTGGTTAAAACGGCTATATTCGGAGAAGATGCAAACTGGGGAAGAATTATTACCGCAGTCGGATACTCAGGCGCCGGCTTTGATCCTAATGCCGTTGACATATCTATCGGCGGCTTAACGGTTTGTAAAAACGGCACCGCCCTTCCTTTTGATGAAAATAAAGCAAAAGCGATATTAGAACAAAAGGAGGTTTCTATCCTCATTCAACTGAATGAAGGGTGTTTCAGCGATCGAATGTTCACATGTGATTTTTCATACGATTATGTAAAAATTAACGGAAGCTATCGGTCTTAGTGCGTATCAGAAGAATCGTCCCCTTGACACGTTTGTTTCGAAACAGAATGATGGGGGAGGATTTTTTTGAAAATTGTTCCTTCGACACGCTTTTGGGAATAATGCATGTCGGGAGAGCCGCCCCCTTGACACACTATTTGCGCCCCAAATCATCCACAAATCTCAGCACCCTGTTCCTTTCAATGATTTTACTAAACGAATATTTTTCACTAAGCACGTTTAACCCAAGCATCAGCATCATGATGATCAACCGGGCGATCGTATTCTGAACGGCTATCACAATGCTTATGCCCAATGCCATACCGATAAAGTTTGCTCCGGTATCTCCCAGCATCCCCTGGGCTTTCAAATCTACTGGAAGATATACCGCCAATGTCCCCAGCACAATATAATGAATGGGGGGAATGTTGCCCAGCAGCAAGGTCAATATCGTCACCAGGATGAATCCTTTGATGGCCCTTCCGGGACGGGTATCCAGCAGGTTAATGAAGTTGGTCACCAGACCGATCAACAGAATATTAAGGAGGATATCCCAAAATGTTGGAGAAACCTGTAATGCAATGGCAAAAGCGATGATTCCTCCCGCAATGATCTTCAAGCCTCCTGTGGTAAGATTTCCCTTCGCCAAGTTTAAAATATGTCCTTTAAATCCTTTTGACGCATCATTTCCTAGAAAATCGTCAATCGCCCCTATAAATCCCATCAGCGAACACGCAAAAGCGATATACAATGTGTTCGCAGACAAGGTAAAGGTAAATAAGACGGAAAGCACTGCCGTGGCAACAGCACCCAGCACAATCGCTATCCCCATCACACCTGCAATCTTTTGTCCCTTAAAATTCGAGGTCACTTGTCCGGCATTGATCAGCATTTTCTTAACCATATCTTGAAAAATATACGTGATGATCGATGCCAGCAAAAACAGTATCACGGCCTGCAACATATAATCTTCCTTCCATATATTCCGCAATCATTTTTTAAACATGCGTTTTATTTCTAAAATCTCCAAAACATTACCCATTAAACATTGATTTACCTATCAGCACTTTCATGATATCCGCCATCTGCTTGCCTCGATGGACAAAACCCCGGATATCCCTTCCTGTTTCGTGATGCGTCATATTGACCTCATACTCCTGTATGCGATATCCTTTTTTAATAATATCGATGGTCATCCCAACTTCGGCACCGTATCCGGCCCCAATTGAGATGTGCTTCAGTACTTC
Organism: Bacillota bacterium; assembly: GCA_022360955.1. Classification (GTDB taxonomy): domain Bacteria; phylum Bacillota; class Clostridia; order SK-Y3; family SK-Y3; genus JAKSBV01. The sequence goes on along the minus strand of JAKSBV010000496.1, from coordinate 2,815 downwards.
CGCCCGGAAGGCCCTTTGACCGGATAGAACACTTTCCACATACTGACCCGTTAATCGCTTTACACCGTATCGGCTTAGCCTTTTAACAAATCCGAAGCCGCCTTTTTTCTGGGCCGGTCCGAATTTTGCGATGGCTACATCACATTCTCCCGCCTTCACCGGATTGATTATCTTGACGATCTCACCGGCCGTGATGCCCACATCGGCATCTACAAAAGCAATGATCTCACCTTTACAATGCCGCACCCCTTTCTCCAAGGCTCTCCCTTTTCCCGCATTTCGATGACATCGAATGACCGCTGCCCCTGTTTTTTCAGCAATTGTAAAGGTCCTGTCTTCCGACCCGTCATCCACTACAACGATCTCATCCACCAGCTCGGTAGACCAAATCGTATAAATAGTGGCTTGAATCTTTGCTTCCTCGTTATACGCCGGCACAATCACACTTACTCCCGCCATACGCTTTCACCTATCTTCCCCTCGTTCTCTTTAGCGTCTGCAACAGTAAGATCAGGAATCAGAGCAGCAGCCGAAGCTTCTAAGCCGAAATGTCCCTGTGTACCGCTCATGATCTTTAACAGGGCTATTTTTCCAAATATTGTATCAATATGATCTATTGTAGAAAAACCTGATTTTTTATAAAGGTCAATTGCAGAATAATCTGCCTGAGGCTGTTCTATAATCAGACTGGGAAGATCGGCTTTTTTCACCACATCCAGCATCGGCATATCCACCCACTCTATATATTTTCTTCCGTTTTCATTAGGACCTACCATGATAACATAATCAACAAGCCCTGCATAATCTCCGTCTGCATCGATATACCGCATATTTTCCATTTGATCAATAAACTCACTGTATTGCCCTGTCAAGATGGAATGCATTATATTTTGGGCTATATATGGGATCGCATTATCCCCTGCAGCCTCTTCCGCTCTGTTGGCATCTAAATTATCGCGCTCAAGGTGCATTTGATAAAAGGCGTTGATGGCCTCAATATTTTCCAAACCCCTGACTGAGGTAACAGAGACAATATTTGCACCTGCACGCTGTAATAATAATTGAATATCACTCCATGCCATATTGCCGCCGGTAATAATAACAGCTACATTATATCCTTTGAGTTTGTCATCTGCATAATCGTCAAAAAGATAATCGACCAGATTATCCTTTAAGTCATAGTCCTTATTCATTTGCATGATATCCTTTTTCAACTGTTCATTTTCTCTGGTTATCACCCCCAGATTTTCTCCCAATGCTTGCATGAGCCTGTTCTGTTGTGTAACCATCAACTGTTCGCCATTGAGCATAGAGCCAATAAATATGCCAAGTCCTAATGCAGTAAAAATGGCTACAATCGTTAAGATATGATAGGTGATGCCTTTGTTCATTGCGTTCCTCCCAGCCATATATTTAAAGCTAAACATTTCACGCTGTCACTTTAGGCCCAATTTTATTTGAAATATATCCAATAGGATCTCAATGGGAATATAAATTTTAACAATAGCAATAATAGGAATTAATGCGGAAATCAATATAGGGATACAATAGGACAGTTTTAACTTATTGGCGTATAATTTACTAACACCTTTTGCATCTACCAACTTTGAACCAACCTTCAACCTTATCAGCATCGTACTGGACATACCTTTCCTCCCTTTTTCCAGAAAATCGATAATATTTGAATGGGTTCCCACCGCTACAATCAGATCCGCTTTTTTTTCATATGCCATCAACATGGCTATATCCTCACTTGTTCCCGGAAACGGAAATACTTTTGCTTCAAGTCCTAACTCTTTGACCCTATCCAGTCCCGGTGCTCTCCCGTCGGTATAGGCATGAACCACAATTTCCTTGCATTTTTTAAGACATGCATCGCTTACACTATCCATGTCTCCAATAATGATGTCAGGAACCAATCCAAATTCTAAAAGGGCATCTCCCCCGCCATCCACTCCAATTAAAATAGGTCTGAAATCTTTAATATATCCTTTAATGGTTTTTAGGTCTTCTTTATAATGACAGCCCCTGACAACAATGAGCACATGTCGATTCTCCATATTTGTGCGAATATCGGGTATATTGCCTCCTTTTAATATGATGTTTTTTTCTTTAGAGGCATATTCCAAGGTATTTTCAATGAATTTCTCCAGTTCATAGTAAAAGTTTTGATGCGCATTTTGTAAGAGTTCTTCCATCCTTTTTTTACTCAAAATTGTAATATCCTTATGATATTTTTGCCCGTTAATAAATAAATGCCCATGCTTTATTTCAATCAGATCATTCTCTTGCATGTCATCATAGAACGCTTTACCCAGATTGTCCAAAAGGATGACACCATGATCGATTAATACGGCCGCTCCCTTCGTAGGATAACGCCCGGATATCGTTTGGTCGCAATTGATGACGGCTTTCACCTTTGCTTCTAAAAGGGAATGGGCCGCGACCTCATCCAGATCCTCATGACAGATAACCGGTATATCATGAGCTGTCAATAACTTGACCAAATGTTTTGTTTTTTTCCCTTTTCTCCCATAGCCCCTAACGAGCATATTATCATCCCAAATCCTTTTTTATCTATAGATAATAAACACTAGAACTAGAAATATAATCGTATGGAAGTAACCTTATGGAGAATCTTAGAGATTGTTTGCGCAGCGTAGGAAAAGCGGCTTCAACTGTTTGAGCGCCAGCGAGTTTTGAAGCATTCGTTGGGGACATTCCCCGACGAAGGAGGAGTGTGTCCCCTTACCTTAGCCCAAGCAATACAAGATCTTAGATTCGGAATATCTGTTACTGGAGTACGATTATATTT
>JAKSBV010000462.1 GCA_022360955.1 Bacillota bacterium | reverse complement strand
GAAATACTAAATTTTTTGTTAGCCAATTACAATGATGGTCGAAGAAAAACATTCTACTGTGTAGCGGTTAATCTTTTAGATTTGCAGGATATACGAGATGTTGTAAAGCGAATGAAAGAGGCAACAACTTCTGACAACTTGACGGTAAAAGATAAAGCTGTGATTGCAGTTAATCTTTTTCAAGATGTAGCCAAACAACGCAATCTGATATTAAAACTTAACAAGAAGCCAAAAAAGAAATAGTTGCTAGGATATTTTTCACCTGTTTTTTGGGCACTTCTTAGTTTTCTTCCACCCTTCAAACGCCTTCCTATTTTCCTCATAATACCTCATCCCTCTTGCAAAAACTCAATAAATTTTCCGGCAGCCAAAGAAAGGGGAACCTTCTTGAGCGTGCAAAGCCCCAACTGCCTGGGGGGCAGTTCTTCCCCCAATTTGATCTCAAATAGCTGATGACTCCGTATGGCGTCCAAGGCACTCTCTTTTAGCACGTAGGCAATGCCTAATCCGATACGGGCAAATTCCACCAACAGATCGATATCCTCCAATTCAATCTCCGGCGTAAGGGTCAAATCCCTTTGTTCCAGAAAAAGGTCTATGTTCCGTCGGGTCGCACTGCTTTTATCCAACATCAATATCGGATACTCCGCCAATCTCTCCGGTGTTACCGTAACACCCTTCAAATCCGAGAAGCGATCACATGCGACAAAAATATCCTCCACCGTGATAAAGTTTTGCACCAGGATATTCTTATCGTTAACGGGCAGCGTCGCAATGCCCAGATCCAGCAAGCCGTTTCGTAATTGTTCCAGTATGGCTGAAGAGGTTCTGTTAATAACCTGTATTTTAATATTGGGATATTGATTATAGAATTTCTCAAGATAGGGGATCAGAAAATACTTGCAAATGGTATCGCCTACACCGATCCTGATCTCACCTACGTCCAGATTTTTCACTTCCTGAAACTTATGTTCCGCCGTTTTGATGAAATTATATGCCTGCTCAATGTGCTTGAATAACAACTCGCCTTCCCAAGTAAGATGCACGTTGCGGCCTTTCCGAAAAAACAATTGGCCGCCAAGGGCTTTTTCCAGATTCTTAATCGCCTGGCTCACAGCCGACTGCGTAATGAACAGTTTTTCCGCAGCCTGGGAGAAGCTTTGCAGCTTGGCCGCATGATAAAAGATTTTGTACAATTCAAAATGAATATCCATAAGCACCCCTAATATGTTGCATTAGTAACATTAACTTTACTTATCTATAGTACCATACTATAATAAAAATATGCAAGCATAGCTTGAAGTTCGGAGTATTATTAGGCAGGGCATAGAATACGGGCGTTGTGTTAATAACTCATAGCTGCCGGTTGTTTGAACCAATCACTAACATCCCGGCGCTTAAAGGTTTTAACTGTCAACTATCAACTGTCCACTGTCAACTAAATATAAGGGGGCCGTAATCATGGATAAACAGGTTAGACGCATATATGTGGAAAAGAAGAAAGGATTTGATGTGGAAGGGCAGGGGTTGTACGGCGATTTAACGGAGAACTTGGGCATAAAGGGATTGAAATCCCTTCGCATTATCCATCGTTACGATGTCGCCGGGATTTCGGAAGAGGTCTATCAAAAGGCACGAACCACTATTTTTTCCGAACCGCCCGTGGACAATGTATCGGATGAGGCAATACAAATCGATGACCGGTCAAGGGTATTCGCCGTCGAATATCTTCCCGGGCAATATGACCAGAGGGCCGATTCTGCCGCACAATGTATTCAAATCCTGAGTCATGGTGAAAGACCGCAGGTGAAAGTCGCCAAATTAATTGCATTGGAGGGTGAGATATCCGACGAACAATTTCATAAGATCAAGGACTATTGCATCAATCCGGTGGAAGCCCATGAAGCCGCTTTGGACAAGCCCTTGTCGCTGGACGTAGCAATAAATATGCCGGACAATGTTGAAGTGATGCACGGTTTTATCGCAATGGATGATGGGCAGCTGCAGGTGCTGTTGAAAGAAAAAGGCTTTGCGATGGATTTGGATGATTTGAAGTTTTGTCAGGGGTATTTTCGAGATACGGAAGGAAGAGACCCGTCGGTGACCGAATTGAGGATGATTGACACCTATTGGTCCGATCATTGTCGACATACTACTTTTCTGACGCAGATTGATAGCGTTCAGGTGGAACAAGGGCGTTTTAGCGGCGTGATTGAAGAGGCCTATCATGACTATCTGGCGTCCAGGGAGTTTGTATACGGCGAAAGGGAAAAAGATGTATGCCTGATGGACATTGCAACAATCGGGATGAAGGAGCTTAAAAAAAGGGGAATGCTGGATGACTTGGATGAGTCCGAGGAAATCAATGCGTGCAGTATTCAAGTGAATGTAGATGTGGACGGTGAAGAGCAGGAATGGCTTGTCATGTTTAAAAATGAGACCCACAACCATCCTACGGAGATCGAGCCTTTTGGAGGAGCCGCAACCTGTCTGGGCGGAGCCATTCGCGACCCCCTGTCCGGAAGGGCCTATGTCTACCAGGCAATGCGTGTAACCGGGAGCGCGGATCCCGGAACACCTGTGGAAGCTACCATCCCCGGCAAGCTGCCCCAGCGGAAGATTACGGTGGGTGCGGCACAAGGGTATAGCGCCTATGGGAACCAGATCGGTTTGGCCACAGGGCATGTAGCGGAAATTTACGACCCGGGATATATGGCGAAAAGGCTGGAAATTGGTGCGGTCATCGGCGCGGCACCGAAAGAAAATGTTGTACGTGAGCAGCCTTCACCCGGCGATGTGATCATACTACTGGGCGGGAGAACAGGCAGAGACGGCTGCGGCGGTGCGACGGGTTCCTCCAAAGCACACACCGAAGAATCGTTGGAAAGCTGCGGTGCTGAGGTGCAAAAGGGAAATCCGCCCGTGGAGCGAAAGATCCAAAGGCTGTTCAGAAATCCGGCGGTGACCACCATGATCAAAAGATGCAATGACTTTGGTGCAGGAGGTGTTTCCGTTGCCATTGGAGAACTGGCCGACGGCCTCCAAATAGACTTGGATAAGGTACCGAAAAAATATGAAGGACTGGACGGAACGGAGCTCGCCATTTCCGAATCCCAGGAGCGTATGGCGGTTGTGGTGGCAAAGGAGAATGCGCGGGCCTTCATTGACGCTGCGGGGGGAGAGAACCTTGAGGCCACGGAAGTAGCCGTTGTGACGGAAGAAAAACGGCTGCAGATGTTTTGGAAAGGCAGCCTGATCGTAGATATTAACAGGGCATTTCTCAATACCAACGGTGCCAAGAAGAACGCGGAAGCAGCTGTAAAAGCACCGGCGGAAAAGAGTTACTTCGAGATACTGCCGCCGGCCGCAGAAGAACGGCTGCCGGATATCAAAGAAGCATGGCTGCACCATTTGCAAGATTTAAACGTGTGCAGTCAAAAAGGGTTGGTAGAACGGTTTGACAGCTCGATCGGTGCCGGAACGGTTACCATGCCTTTTGGCGGAAAGTATCAGCTGACGCCTGCCGAAAGTATGGTGGCAAAAATTCCTGTACTCAACGGAGATACAACCACCGGAACCATTATGGCCCACGGCTATAATCCCGAGATTTCCAAGTGGAGTCCTTTCCATGGGGCGGTGTATGCTATTGTGGAAGCGGCAGCCAAAGTTGCGGCCGCAGGCGGAGACTACAGGAAAATAAGACTTACGCTGCAGGAATACTTTGAGAGATTGGGCCAGGATGCAAGCAGATGGGGTAAACCCTTCAGCGCACTCTTGGGAGCCTATCATGCACAGATGAAGATGGGGATACCGGCAATCGGCGGGAAAGACAGTATGTCCGGCACTTTTATGGATTTGGATGTGCCCCCCACCCTTGTCGCCTTTGCCGTAGATACGGTGAATGTGAACAAAGTGGTTTCCAATGAATTCAAGCAAATAGGCAGCAAAGTCGTATATATCCCTCTGGCCCGGGATGAAAATGCGCTTCCCGATTTTGTACAGCTGGATAAACTTTATACGAGCATTCATGAAGCAATCGGGAAGGGTAAAGTACTGGCAGCCCATACTGTAAGGGGCGGCGGATTATCCGAAGCAATCAGCAAGATGTGCTTTGGGAATAAGATCGGATTTGTATTTGAAGGGCCGACCGAGGTAAAAGACTTATTCATACCTGCTTACGGTTCCATCCTGTTGGAGATGGCAGAAGGAGAAATCCTTGAAAGGGTTTTTGACGGCTTGGCCTATAACGTTTTAGGCCATACCCAGCAAGAAGCAACCATTATCATCAACGATGCTGCAATCATATTGGACCAGGCACTGGAAAAATGGGAACAGCCGTTGGAGAAAATATTCCCCACCCGTACCCCGAAGATAAAAGAACAGCCCCGCCAGGCAATATTTGAGCGCAGGGGGCCGGTACATGCGTCAAGCACATTTGCAAAACCGAGGATCTTTATGCCCGTATTCCCCGGAACCAATTGTGAATATGATACGGCAAAAGCCTTTGAAAAGGCCGGCGGTGCCGTAGATACTTTAGTTGTCCGGAACCTGACGTCCGGTGATATAGAACAATCCCTGGAGGAAATGGTGACGAAGATCAACGAGGCGCAGATTGTTATGCTGCCCGGCGGTTTTAGTGCAGGGGATGAACCGGAGGGTTCGGGCAAGTTCATGGCAGCGGTATTTAGAAATGCTGCCGTCAAAGAAGCGGTAATGCGTTTATTACAGCAAAGGGACGGATTGATGCTGGGGATATGCAACGGTTTCCAGGCCCTTGTCAAACTCGGGCTGGTGCCTTACGGGGAAATAAGGGATATAGATAAAGATTGTCCCACATTAACCTTCAATACCATTGGCCGTCACATTTCCTGTATGGTGCGAACCCGAATATCGTCTACCCTTTCCCCGTGGTTTAACAATGTGAATGCAGGAGACATTCATACGGTTGCGGTATCTCATGGAGAAGGAAGGTTTGCCGCCGATGAGGAAGCAATCAAAAAATTGGCGGAAAACGGACAGATCGCAACCCAATATGTGGACATGGCGGACAATGCCACCTATGATATACGATACAACCCCAATGGTTCGGTCCATGCCATCGAAGGCATTACCAGCCCCGACGGAAGAATTCTGG
>JAKSBV010000331.1 GCA_022360955.1 Bacillota bacterium | reverse complement strand
TTTTTATACTCATCAACAATATTGTGTGAACACTCTTCTAATTGCCTTGTTTTACTTAGATAATCGAAAAGGGTAGTGTTGCCAAGATCTTCCTGTAAATAACAGGTTTTAGCTTTATTTACAGTGTATATTTCCGGTACAGGAATTTCGCTTCTTTTAAAAGACCCTGAAAATTCAAGAAAGGCTTTATTTTCTTTTATATCCTGATTAAAAGCTCCTATAGCCTGATGATTTTTACTTTTTATCCGGCAATACTCTCTGTACGATCCGGAAGCTGGGAGTAGCTCAAAACCGGTCATTTCTTCGTTAAAACAGGACTCGAATAGTTGAATAAGTTCTTCTCTTATTTTTAATTCCAAAACTTTTTTTTTTAATTGTCGTTACACAAAGATAACAGAAATATGAAGGTTGGTTTCAGAAAAGTTTAACTCTTATTTGTTTCAGTTTTATGTTGATTGTTTAATTTTCAGAAAAAAATAAAATGCAGCGATTCGTTAAAAAATTACTGGGGTTCTTACGGACTTTTGTATTTGCTTTAGGGCTTCTTTTTGTTCTATTGCTTCTTTTTAGTTTCACTCATGTCCCTTTTAATGTTTATCATTGGCTGGGGACAAGTATGTCGAGAATTGATACAGCGCCAAAGTATATCGTTTTACTGGGTGGTGGAGGAATGCCCAGCGAGTCATCGCTAATGCGGATATATTTTGCTGAAATGGCAGCTACAAAATTCCCAAAAGCCAAAATTGTGGTAAGTATCCCAGGTGATTTGGATGATGAAAAAAGCACACCGGTTCTGGTTCGTGAAGAGTTGGTAAAGAGAGGGATCTCAAAAGATCGTATCCTTTTTGAGAATGAAGGCACAAATACAAGATCGCAAGCTTTAAACCTTCGGTTCTTTCAGCAGGAAAGTTTTTCTGATACCCCGGTGCTGTTGGTAACATCTCCAGAGCATATGCGGCGATCTGTATTAACATTTAAAAAGGCTGGTTTTTTAAGCATTAACGCCTTGCCCGCTTTTGAAGATGCTTTAGAAGCCGATTTGCTTTTTAAAGACGATGAACTGGGTGGCAATCGCTTACTGGCACCTGATGTTGGAGGTAGTATTTTAATTCGTTATCGATTTTGGAATCACTTAAAATACGAAGTTTTGATTGCCCGTGAGATGGTTGCTATGGGCTATTATAAACTTCGTGGGTGGATTTAGTATAAATTAAAAACCCACCTTCTTTGGTGGTGGTTATGTTTAAAGGGCTGTGCCTTGATCTTCATACAAGAAAATATAAAATATCGAATAAAAAATATCTAATCAGAAAGTACGTGTCAGTTTCTTATCTGTACTTATCCATTTTTTGTTCCTTATTTCTTATTTTGACTTTCTGTATTGTTTTTCCTTGAAGCGCCCTATGGGTGCAAATCAAGTCCACCTTCTTTGAGGGTGGATATTTAATTAAATAAAAACGTTACGA
>JAKSBV010000287.1 GCA_022360955.1 Bacillota bacterium | reverse complement strand
ATGATGCTCATGCCATGAAGAACGGCACTCATAGAACTTTAACAATCCGTCGGTCGAGTCAATCTTATCGATCACCAATTTGAGGGATATAAAGTTCATCCCAATCACATCGATGATACCGGCAAGGTCTATCCGGATAAAACTCTTATACCTTCCGTCTGCCGCTGTGCCTGCAACTAATGATTGGGACGCACCATAATTAATCGTTGGCTTGGACTGCCGTACATAGGTATCGTGGACGGCCTCCGTACTGAGACCCAGCACAGGCGGCTGAATCAGCTTGTATCGGATATCCATCTCCAGGTTTTCCGCTATCCGCCCCAGCCCGTTAAAATAGGCCAGATGGGGGTTATAGGCCCCGGCGATAAAGTCGTTGTGTACCGGTTCCACCCATGCGCTGCTGGGAAGCTCATTGCGCGCCGGAACGATCCCGCTGCCGCACTGCTCTCGGCTCCCGTCTCCATAGGGCACACGATAGCGTATATCAAGGGCATTATGGTCCAATACACGGGCCGTACAGGCAAAAAAATGCAGGTACGGCACAAAGAGCCGGGAGGGAATCCCCACGCCCAGCTCCAGCATTTCGGCCATCGCCTGCAAATGCTTCCTGTATCTGATATAGACCTGGGAAGCATGATCCCTCTCAGCCTCACCATAGGGCGTACGGTACCGGGCCTCTAATCTATTGATTTCTCTTATGCTTGCCGATGAAACCAGTTCCATGTCTTATGCCTCCTCACTGGGGTCTTCCGGATAAAATGATGCTGAAGGTCTCATGACCGGCCGTTGTCAATGTGGGCTTCATCCGGATATAGAATACTCTTTTTGCCCCCCTGCCCAGGTTGAATTGCAGCGGATAGGCGGGGGCAAAGGTCTCTTCTCCGCTCAAGCTTAACTCTACCTTTGTCTTTTCATGATCTGCGGCCGCATCGGGCAGCAGGGCGCAGTGATCACCTTCTATTGCAGGCTCACTCCCTTTAGCGGCCCGAAGGGTGATATGAAAATCCATATCCTCATAGCCGTTAATCACCTCTGCCGCATATACGGGAGAGGTATGCCCCCCGATCACCGTCCCCACTTCCAGAAACCGCATCCGGATTTTATCCGGTGTGGTATAAAAGTCATAATCCGTAGCGGCATCGTCAAAGGCCAAGCCCTCCGCCAGCTTCAACGTATACCGGTCGTTGACAAGAACATTCCTGAATCCCGTCTCCGGTACGGGAACCTCTATATGATTGCCGTATAAAGGGGTCTCGATTTGGTCATAGGTAAACGTGATCCTGTCGATAGACGGAGTCACGGCATCATCGGGATTGATTAAACAGCTTAGGACATCCAACCGGTCGCAACTGCTGTCCAGTAAATAGTCCCTCGCCGCTTGGGGCATGGCCTCCACTTCCTCTTTTGTCATCCCGTCCGTCGCAGCATCTAAGGGGATGGCCTGCCACAACCCATTGCGGTAAATTTCCCAGGTCTGCCTGTTGTTCTTACTGAAAGCGTACCGTATATCCGTACCTACCGGCGTCTCCTGGGCAATCCCAATGCCGGTAATTCGCTCCCAATCCAACGTATTAAATTGATTTTGCCCGGTTAACACCACCGTATCGCCCGT
>JAKSBV010000362.1 GCA_022360955.1 Bacillota bacterium | reverse complement strand
GAGCATCAGCTTAAATTTTTGGAGCCTAGGGTAGACTTCTTCAAGAAGCATTGAATAAGGGGTCAGGCTTCACAATTACACAGTTCCATTGTTGTAACTGTGTAATTGTGAAGCCTGACCCCGAAAAAGCTCCTAAACTACTCAAGTAGTGTTGACAATCGCATACGACTGTGGTAGTATAGGAATGTCGACAAAACTACTATAGTAGTGTGGAGGTTGTAGAATGAGAACCAAATTATTTGACTCTGAATTAAAAGTAATGGATGTCCTTTGGAAGGAGGGAGATACTACCGCAAAAAAAATTTCCGATATTCTCAAAGAACAGGTTGGCTGGAATATGAATACCACTTATACGCTTATCAAAAGGTGTATTGGCAAGGGTGCGATTAAACGCAGTGAACCTAACTTTATGTGTCATGCTTTGATTGCAAAGGAGCAGGTACAAGAACAGGAAACTACGGAACTAATCAATAAGGTTTTTGACGGTTCCGTTGATCTGCTGTTTGCTTCTCTTTTGAACAGGAAGGGTCTTTCAGCAAAAGAAATTGAAAGGCTGAAGCGGCTTGTTGATGAGCTAAAATGAGGTGATTGCATGGATATTTTTCAAATGAGTTTTACTGGAGCTATTTTCATTATAGCTGTTGTAATTGTCCGGGTGCTGACCCTTCATAAACTGCCCAAAAAGGTGTTTCTTGCTTTGTGGGGCGTTGTGATTTGCCGCTTACTCGTACCGTTTTCCATTCCGTTCCGTTTCAGCTTTTACACGGGAATCGACATGATAAAACGGATGCTTGCGAAAAGAACAGTCGTATCTTCTCCAGGGGGAATGTGGAGCATCCCCAATATAGAGAATGGGGTAAGCACAGGAGAGCCTATTGGAATTGGCTTATCAGCCGTGTCTGCTTCAGCGATTGAAATTGTTTGGTTGGCCGGGATGTGCGCCTGTGCGTTGTTTTTCACAGTGACCTATATCAAGTGCCGCAGGGAGTTCAAAATGTCCTTGCCTGTTGAGAACGACTTTATAGCCCTTTGGTTGCGAGAACATCCCTTACTACGGCCCGTGCAAATACGGCAGAGTGATAAAATCAATGCTCCGCTGACCTATGGGATATTCCGTCCCGTAGTGCTTCTCCCTAAGAAAACTGACTGGACGGACGAAACAAAACTGCGGTATATTCTTAGCCATGAATTTGTACATATCCGGCACTTTGATACTTTGACAAAGCTTGTATTGACATCTGCGGTTTGTATTCACTGGTTCAATCCTCTGGTATGGGTGATGTATATGCTGGCAAACCGTGATATTGAACTGTCCTGTGATGAAACTGTGGTGAGGACCTTCGGGGAAGTCATGAAATCCGCTTACGCCATGATGCTGATTGATCTGGAGGAAAAGAAGAGTAGGCTAACCCCTTTGTGCAACAATTTTAGCAAAAACGCTATTGAAGAAAGGATTGTGTCGATTATGAAGTTGAAAAAAATTTCCCTTATGGGAATTATACTCGCTCTTACTTTGGTCATTGTTACAACGACTGTATTTGCTACCAATGCTGATTCGACGGCAGTTTCCCAAGCACAAACAGCATATGTAGCTACAGCAGAGGAGGATAATTCACAGACAGCCCGAAATACCTTTACGGAACAGGAACTATTAGCCAAATACGGTACATATGGCATTTCATTTGATGAAAATGGCAAAATGCGTTTTAATGGTGAGTTTGTCAGATATTTTCGGGATGGTGCAGAGTTAAACAGCAATATGTCGAGCGTTTATTACGAATACCTGAATGAAGATGGTACGGTTGACGTACATACAATACGAAACGTTATAGACAATGGTGATGGGAGTGTAAATCCTTTTGGTAAATTAACAGAAATTGTTAGATACAGCCAAGAGGAATTTGAACAAAGAAACTTGTCTGATTTGAAAGGGTCTTCTAATTCGGTGACATATATAGCAGAAGGCGTATCAGTAGAACAAGGTGAACCATTTGTAGCGAGATTTTCCAAGTATAAGGAGTATGGCATTGAGTACAAGGAGCGGGAGGAAAGTGGTATTGGCAACGTCTATTATCACGGACAATTGGTAAAAAAGTTTATAGATGAAAACAAAGATGGTGGAATTTTCACCTATCAGTCTGTTGACGGTGGCGAAATCATTGTTCATACAATTTATGACGAAAAGGGAAAACTGATTGGAGTTGAAAAAGGGAGTAACTAAAGCCAAAATATCCTAGCCATCCGGGGAACTGGTGTTAGGCTGGAATACGTAATTTCAAGTGCATATTTATCATTTCATTTTTCCATCAGATCATGTTTTACGTGCTCTAGCCTGACACCGAAGAAGTTTTTGACGTCCGTATAAAATAATAAAATTATCTATATAATCTTGCAGCAAAATAAGCTGGGTTATCTTTAGTGGGGAGGAAGGTAATGAAAAATATATTTATGCATTAGTCATTTTATCACTTTTTTAATATATGGTTTAATTTTAGATTTTATTAAAAGGATACTGTTAAAGGCTAAAAACTAAAAAGCAGCGAGGAACAAGGGGTCAGGCTTCACAATTACACAGTTCCATTATTGGAACTGTGTAATTGTGAAGCCTGACCCCGAAAAGAAAAAAT
>JAKSBV010000326.1 GCA_022360955.1 Bacillota bacterium | reverse complement strand
TCCTAATTCTTCCTTTATGCTTCTATAAATTTGATAAAATTTAAAAATAGCCATAAATATCACTCTCCAACTAATTATATTAAAGATAGGCACCTTTAAACCTAAAGATACTATTTACACAAAGGGCGTTTTAAAAAATACATGATTCATATTATTTATGTCTAAGGGTAAATAAATTCTACTTTTTTGAAACGCCTTTTGATCGGTTATGGATTACATAGTATCGAAAACAACGATGATTCTGCATTTTTTGTGTAAATATAAATTCGACTTTAAAGTTGGGTATCTATATATTGCAATTATACCTCTAATTTTTAAAAAACAAGTCAACTGCATTAGCAATCGACTTCTATTGATAAAAATTATGATTGTTATGTCAAAAAAGATGTCATAGTTTTAATATGGATTATGCTATCATGAGATATTAAATGTTAACACCTTATAGTAATTCTTTCAGGCTGAGCGCTCTTTTGTAAAGAGGATCAAAATCACACCCGCAGCTGCCGCACTCTTTATCCGCTTGTTCAATAGCAGCAATTAACTTGCTTGTATCGCCCTTACCTTCAAGCCATGATTTTGATGGAGTGTCAATCAAGTCCCACCCTGATTCGGCAAATTTTGTCATGATTTGAATCAATTCTTCTCGCCTCTTATTATCCATTGTTCTTCCTCCTCAAATTTTAAGTATTTTTAAGTTTCTTTTTCATGCTTTCCATTGGATTCAAATTCAGGCATTCTATATAGCAAATTCAGTATGATTTCTGCGGTATCTTGTGCCGTCATATCGGAATTATTTACAATGTCAAATCGGTCATCATCAAAAACTAAAATATCGTAAAAGTGTAATGCACCCTTTTGTCAAGACATTTTTTCAAAAAATTAAGTTTGCCGGTGCACTCCCTTCATTAATGATATGTATTTTTACAAATCTTAGCTACTGCTTTTGAAAGAATACTGCTTCCAATTAGTCCTAGCATAACGGAGCAACTTTTATTATATATTTCAACTTAATATTAAATGCAAATTACATTTTAAGATCCATTTCCTGATGTATTTTTCCGTTGACATTAATAACACTTTGCTTCATTGCCAGACTTTGAAGTATTTCAACTCTTTTACGGATTCCATAACACAAAGCATCGCACCTTGCCGTATCTATGTATGTAGAAGTTTTAAGTATTTCTTTGCATTCTT
>JAKSBV010000162.1 GCA_022360955.1 Bacillota bacterium | reverse complement strand
GATTTCATTGCAGATTGAGCTTCACTAACTGGAAGAACTGTAGCTACTGACCAGCCAGAAGTTGGTACTTTTGAGTAAGAGACATATACTTTCTGGTTCTTATAATTAATCATTTTAATGTCTGTTTCACCAGCTATCATGTTCTTACCTATATTTCCAAGATCACCTTCTAAATCTTGGATTTTATTATTAAAAATAAGTTCTTTTTCTGGATGATACATAATAGTACCATTTTTCCCTACCAATATCGTATAACCTGTTTTACCAACTTTATACGACTCCATAATTTCAGAAAATTCGTCCATTAGAAGATCTGCAGCTACATAACCAATTACTTCATTATCATCCGTAACCTTATTTACAATATTAATTATTTCCTTTCCCGTTGCTAAACTAATAAAAGGGTCCGAAAAAACAGGTTCATCAGATTCTAGAGCAAATTTACGCCATGAACGAGTTTCTATATCCCACTCAGGATTTGTAAATAACCCACCATCTCCTATAAGGAAGTTTCCTTTTTCACTTGAAACCCATACCAAACCTAAATTGCTATCCATTTTTTTCATTTCATTCAAAGAATATAATACATCAGGATAGTAAGGATTTGTTAATGCATCATCTCTAGTCTGTACTGTTTTGAAATAATTAATAATTGAATTATTTGTACCCATTTGCTTAATTTCAATGGCTTTTTGTCTAAAGTAATCATCAACTTGTGTAGCTAAAGCATTACTTTGAATTTCAACTTTTTGTTCTATTTCATTTATTAACATTTGTTTTGATTGAGAAAAATTAATGTATCCAACTATTATAAAAACTATTGACATAACCAATAATAAAATACTAGTCACTTTGAAAACTAAACTATTCCTTGAAAATTTCATTTTTCTCTCACTCCTTGAATAATATTCTTTTAGTTGGGTTCTAAGAATCCTAAACCTGAATTATTCATGAAGGTCTAAAAAAAGAAATCAGACCTTCAAGATTCAATCTTCTCAATCAACACATTAAATATATCCTTATATAAACCTTTTTTGAGGGTATTCTATTATAATATGTAAATTTTGCTAATAAATATTGAATTTATAGATAATTGAAGATTAAGGGATATCTTACCCCCTAATCTTCTGATTATTTCCTTCGATGTATTACAATAATCCAAATAATTTCCATAACGGATACATAACAACAATAAATCCAATAAACATAATCACAGATTTCAAACCTTCCTGCTTGATGAAATCTTTCATTGGCATCAAGCCATATGAATACATAATCAGGTTTCCTGCGGATTGATAAGGTAATACCAATAATTCACATGAATACATCAGAATCATAACTGCAGCTATGGGACTGATTCCCAATGACACAGCAATTTGTGCAAAAGGAAGAGCGAGACCACCCAACATTGCAAAAGGTGTCATAAAGAAATTGGCAATTATTCCAAAGACCATGAATGCTATACATACAAACAGAGGGCTCTTTCCAGAAAGCATCGGTACTGCGATATTTGTCAAAAATTCTCCAAATCCAACCTCAGCACCCACAATTCCAATTCCAAGACAGGCTGCCACAAAGAAAACCATAGAGAAATTCAGTCTTCCGATTGTTTTGTTGTCTCCAATGCCAATTACTGGTAGAAACACCACAAATGGAATCGCCATAAATCCGTATGCTGATGGAAGTCCGGTAAATCTTGTTGTAAGCAGATACACAAGCAAAAGAACAATGAATACAACTGCTTTTTTCTCTTTTCCACTCATTTTTCCCAGCTCTGCATATTTTTTTTCAAAAAGCTCTTT
>JAKSBV010000266.1 GCA_022360955.1 Bacillota bacterium | reverse complement strand
CAGCCCTTACAAAAGTATTAGGCGGTGTGCCGGATAAAGCACTGCTTGCCAAAGAAGAGCTTGTGACACCGGATAGTACAAACGGGGGTATTGTTCTTGTAGGTTCACATGTCAATAAAACCACACAACAGCTGGAAGAGCTTAAAAATTGTAAATTCCCGATTGCATTTATTGAGTTTGACCAACATCTGGTCGTAACGCCCGAAGGGCTACAACCGGAGGTGGAAAGAGTCGTTAAGCTGGCAGAAGAGTGCATTAAAAACGGGCAGACCGTTGCGGTATTTACAAGACGTGACAGGTTTGACCTGCCGACAGAGGATAAAGACGAACAGCTCAAAATATCCGTAAAGATTTCCGATGCCGTAACAAGCATTATCGGCAAACTCTCCATGCGTCCCGGCTTTATTATCGCTAAAGGCGGTATTACTTCCAGTGATGTCGGCATTAAAGCGTTAAAAGTGAAGAAAGCATTGGTGATGGGGCAGATCAAACCGGGTGTTCCGGTGTGGATGACAGGGGAAGAGAGTAAATTTCCCAATATGCCGTATATTATATTCCCCGGTAATGTAGGGGCCGTTACTACCCTTAGAGAAGCCGTAGAAACGCTGATGCAATAATATGACGAAGGGTTAGAAGAACGATGTTGATGAAACTTTCTTTTGTATTAGATAAAGCGAAAGCAGAAAAAAGGTGCATACCGGCAATAAACGTATACAACCTGGAAACGGTTCAGGCGGTGCTGACGGCGGCCAAAAACTTGCAAACACCGATCATTGTTTCTTTTGGAGAGAGCTATCTCAAGCATGCATCGTTAAAGCAAATAGCCGCCATTGTACGTCAATCCGCGTTTAACCATGATGGGTCGATGGTATTGCACCTGGATCATGCAAAGCGTATGGATACGATTAAAAATGCGATTGATTGCGGTTTTACATCGGTGATGTATGATGGCTCCCATCTTCCGTTCCGACAGAATATCGAGCATACGCGAAAGGTCGTGGAGCTGGCGGGCAAAAACAATATCAGTGTGGAAGCGGAGCTTGGTTATCTCAATCCGGAGGACGGAAGCAGCGACGAAAGCATTGCGAATGGCTATACCCGCGTTGAAGAAGCGGAAATTTTTGTGAAAGAAACGAAGGTGGATGCCCTTGCGGTAGCCATAGGCAATGCACACGGAATATATAAAGGAACTCCCTGTCTAGACTTTCAAAGGCTTTATGAGATCTCAAATGCGGTCGATATTCCCCTGGTGCTGCACGGGTCGTCAGGTATTCCCGAAGACCAGTTAAAGAAAGCCATTTCCTTAGGCATTGCTAAAATGAATGTAAACACGGAAGTCGCTTTAGCAGGGTCGGAGGCCATTAAGCGGATGCTTGCACAACAAGGTATTGTGAGGCTTGAAAGACTTATGGAGAACGCCCAGGCTGAAATGGTGAAAGTCATTAAGAAATATATAAAATTTGCCTATTTTGAGTAACAACGACATTGTATTTTTGAAATAGGATCATATCTTGCCAAAATCACCGGGATAAAAATCCCGGTGATTTTTCGTATGTGTAACATAGACGCAGCAAGATGAATATAATTAAGTGTAATCACCCATTTTTAGCTAAAATGAAAACCAAAGATAAATTTTTGACTTTGACTTTCTTTGACCTTTGTTCTATAATGGAACCATAATCACATAATATTTTTAAAGGAGGTTTTACCACATGTTTGATTTAGTACCTTTCAGAAAGAAAAACGAAGATTTGATGAAGAGCATATTCGGTAAAGAGTTTATGGACAGTTTCTTTAACAGTGAGCTTTTTAATGCTTCAAGTTCGGGCATCCGGGCCGATATCCGAGAGAGTGAAAAAGAGTACATCATCGAAGCCGACCTTCCGGGCGTCAACAAAGAAGCCATTGAAGTTGAGCTGAGAGATAATTATCTTACCATTTCTGCAAAACACAATGAAGAACTGAATGAAGAAAGAGAAAACTACATCAGGAGAGAAAGAAGAGCCGGTAAAATTGCAAGAAGCTTCTATGTAGAAAACGTGAAAAATCAAGATGTAAAAGCATCTTATCAAGATGGCGTACTGTCGGTTGTACTGCCAAAGACCAAAGAAAATAAGCCTAAAGGCTACAAAATCGATATTCACTAATATTTTCTCTTAAAAAGGTTAAAAATATGGCTATAGTCGTTGACTATAGCCATATTTTTAACGTAATCAATTATGCTTTAGGCAGGTGCAAAATTTTGGATACCTATTCGAGACATTGTATTTTGGAATTATGGGGATGTCATGAAGCGTTTTTAGTTGACAGGCATTTTATTGAAAAAGTAATGGTAAATGTAGCGTTGGAAACCGGAGCAGAGGTACGGGAGGCCACATTTCACGCTTTTACGCCCCAAGGGGTATCCGGTGTAGTGATTATATCCGAATCCCATTTAAGCATCCATACGTTTCCGGAGCATGGATATGCCGGTGTAGACATTTTTACATGCGGGAATGAGATTGACCCCAAAGAGGCCGCACACCTGATCAGCAAGAGATTAGGAGCTAAGAAAATTTATGAGCTGAACATGGAAAGAGGATTAGGCGAAATTTTAATTAAGAGAGAATATAAAGTGGAATTTTGATTGATATAATGTTGAAGATGATTTATGATATAATTAAAGAACCTGTTGTGTTATTTCAAATACTATAGAGATATAGATAATAAACAGTAACGTTGGAAATATAATCGTACTCCAGCAACTGGCATTCCGAATCTAAGAGCTTGTATTGCTTGCTTCGGGCGGGCTTCAAAACTCGCTGGCGCTCAGACAGTTGAAGCCGCTTTTCCTCCGCTGCGCAAACAATCTCTAAGATTCTCCATAAGGTTACTTCCATACGATTATATTTCTATCTATAGTGTTTATTATCTATAAATGCAGGATACCGGTAATCCTAATAGTAGTATTTGAACCGGCGTAATACGTTAAATGTATAGATGCTTCAAGGGAGGGGAATGAATGAAAGATTATTCGAAAGAAGTTTTGGAGGCTGTTAAAAGATTACCCCAATATATCAAGTTATTATATAAAATCTTCAAAAGCAGTGAATTAAAAAAATCACATCGTCTGCTGCTTTACGGTGCGATAGGTTATGTTGTTTCTCCTATTGACCTTATACCGGGTGTTATCCCTGTGATCGGTCAGTTGGACGATATCTTGGTTGTGCTCACAGTGATCTATAAAGTAATCAGCTCATATAGAAAAGATAAGTTTGCCGACCTATTGGGCGAATGCAATCTCTCAATAGATATTGTAAAAAATGATGTTGAGGTCATCAAGCGTTATACCAAGCTATTAGGTATTTCGACTGCAAAAATTGCCGCTCACGGCATTAAAACATTGGGCGTAAAAAGCCTGAATGCCATTAGGAAAGGTCTTCAAAACTAAGGGACGAGCTTATTTTTAAACCTTAGCACAAAGAAATGTTTTTCCCAACCGTTTTTTAGTGACATCCGGGCCAAAGTATTGTAAAATAAGGATACAGGACATGGTGAGACGAATAGGATTAAATGGTTGTTTGCGATTGGGAAAAAAATTTGGAATTGTTGAATTGCAAGGGATACAAAGATTTATGTGGATTTGATTTGTTGATTTTACTGTGGTTGAACCGAAACATGGGATGTATTTAAATAATTAAACGTAAACATCTTAGATTTCCACAAACGTAGTTGAACCGAAACATGGGATGTATTTAAATCCATTCTGGTTCCCACTTT
>JAKSBV010000393.1 GCA_022360955.1 Bacillota bacterium | reverse complement strand
TTTGATAGGTTTTGTTCACCTGCTCTATATCTATGCCCTCATACCTTAAAGCTTCGGCCATGGCCTCTTTCGTTGTGGTCCTCGCACCGTTGTAAGTCATGGAAAGCGCCGTTGAAATACTCAGGGGAGAAATAAAGATATTGCCGTTCTCCTCTTCCCCGTTAAGCTGCTTGAACATATCAAAGGCAAACTGTGTATTCCCTTGTACAACACCGGCGTCTATCTCTTCTTTATCAAATGATGACACCTGCTTCAGGTTGTTGTTCCCGCATCCGGTTAACAAACCGAATATCACTATAATACAAAGACTCAAATATCCTAATTTCTTCATCTTCTTTAACTTCCTTTCCCTGTCTGTCTGGTTTTTTTGAGATCATTTTACATTGTTCATTATTACTTACTCACTCGCTCATTAACTCTATTACTTTTCATCCACATCCCACAACTTCCCGACAAACAATACGGTACCCGTATCCTCATCTGCAATCACAAATACAAAGGGTCTGTCTCCAATAAAAGTGATCGGCTCCACTATTGCCGTTTTCTGTATTTCACTTACGGTTACTCCAGCTGCTTCACTACCCTCTTCATTGACTTCAATCATCGCTTTGTGCAGTACATTCCCAATAAAAATATCATCTCTTATACCGGAAATACCGGAAAAGTCGGCAGACCCATGAAAGGCTTCACCCATGCCCAGTGCAGTCAAGCTGTCGTTTAGATTCTTGATCCCGTATTCCATTTTGAATCGCGGGATCTGAACCGTTACATCCTCCGTTTGTGAAAGACTTTTCTTGATTGTGTTCCACTTAGCACCATCAATCCCCGCTATGAATTGATTGATTGAGGCAGCTTCATCGGGAAGTATACAATACATCGCCGTCTTCCCGTTGCCGTACGGCAGTCTGACCGCCTTGAAATCGTCCCCCTGTCCGTAAGCTACCTCCCCTTTTCTGCTCATCATCATCACTTTTTTTGTCTCTCCGTTCCCTGCCCGGAATTTTCTAGAGAAGGTATGTTTTTTGTCAAACTGCTCCGTCCATTCCCCTTTAAAATAAATGGCGTTTATGAGATACATCAAAACATCCTGTGAGATGGGAGGCGCAATCATCTTTTGTATTTTTCCTTTTGTAGCGTCGGAAATCCACTTATTGATTTCATC
>JAKSBV010000014.1 GCA_022360955.1 Bacillota bacterium | reverse complement strand
GAAAAGTTTAAGATTAAATGAGGAGAACGGGTTGAGAATTAATAATGAATAATGAACAATGAATAATGAAGAATTAAGAATTGGGGTTTTGGGGATTTATGAGTGATTGTAGCAAATAAAGTATTAATTGTTTTGGAGGCTGTTAGCGGGGGAGTATTAATCCTTAGCGTTCAGCCTTCAACTATATAAGTCTTGATAAAGAAGTCACATTAAAGCATGAAGAAGGAATGTGACTTTCCTGAATGGGTATGTTATTTGTTTATTGTACTATATATGGTTTTAGGTTGCAGGTTGGTATTTTTTGGGGATCATTTTATTCAACCGAAATTTATACACCCGATTGGATTGGGGTGTATAGATTTTGGTGGTGTTAACCGGTGCTAGAATCTGAACAATGCAAACAGTCCGCTGAATACACTCGATACAATGGGGTCAAAGAGATATTGGGCGATCGTTTGATGGGGGATGGGTATCACAATCATGATAACCAAAATTATTCTGCTGAACCGCTGCAGCCTATGAAATTTTAAGCGGTTGTCATAGGGCATCATATGGAAGAAAAGATGATATCCGTCTAACGGATAAATGGGCAAGAGGTTAAATAAAAACAATACCAGATTAACCCGTGCCGTGTAAATGATGATATGCCAGATGCCGTTTGCAATTGTATGATGAATGGCATCAAACAGTCCGAAAAAGTGCAGTATCTTTAGTACTATAAAAGAAAACAGGGTAAGGGCAAAGTTTGCCATAGGCCCTGACAGGGATACCATAATGCTGTCCTGGCGGGGATTTTTGAAATTGTATCGATTCACTTCTACAGGTTTTGCCCATCCGAACCCTGCGAGAATAAATAAGATAAGTCCGATTACATCAATATGGGGTAAGGGTTCGAGCGTCAGCCTGCCTTCATCTCGCGGCGTAATATCACCCAGCCTGTCCGCAGCATAAGCCTGTACAAATGAGTGCAATGCAAGACCCAAAATAATACCCGGCAGGGTTAATAAAATTTTAATGGGGTCCAAATGAAACATAGAGGGTCCTCCTTACGTATATATTAATATGAGAGATAAAAAAGTATTTTTAATATATTTTAACATATGTGGTGTAAGATTGTAACTTAAATTTTAAGGGGAGCGGAACATATGGAACACATTTTTTTAATTGCTTTTATAGTAGGTATTCTCTATAGCCTTGTTTCTTTTTTGCTGGGACAGATTATCGATTTTGCCGTAGGAGATATAGATGTTGATTTCGAGTGGGAGAACATGGGGTTCTTTGATATGCCTGTTTCACCCTTAAAGCCTATTGTCATTGCCGCCTTTATGACCATATTCGGTGGTGTGGGGGTATTGGCTTATGACTATCGGAAACTTTCGTTTCTTTTATCGTTTCTGATTGCTTTTCTGATTGCATTCGCAGGTGCTTTTGTGATATACCGCTTTATCGTTATTCCTTTATACCGTGCACAAAATACCAGCAGCCACGATATCCATAAGCTTCAAGGTACCGAAGCCGTTGTGACTTCCTCCATTTATGGTGCTCAATTCGGGAAGATCCGTTATGTTATTAACGATTGTACCTATTCGGCCCCGGCCAAATCGGTTTATCAAAAGGATATCAAACAAGGGGAGAAGGTATTGATTGTGGAAGTGGAGAACAACGTTTTCTACGTGGAGAATTTGTAAATAGTGCAGGTAGTTATGCAGCAAAGCTGCAAAATTTAATATAAACTACTTTAAACGTATATTCGAAAAACAAATGTTAAAAGCCGTATAAGAAGGATTCAAACCAAAAAAATGCTGTTCACGTTTTTTAATAAATCTAACATCCGACTTCTGAGATGATAAAGGGAGTGCGGTTTATGAGCAATCAATCTATTTGGGTTTTTGAATGTACTATTATCTTAAGAGAGGAGAGATTTAGATGCCATTAGAAGTTTTATCAGTTCCGGTGATCATTATTGTTGTTCTTATCCTTTTAATTTTGGGTTTTGTGAGTATGTGGAAGAAGGTTCCCCAGGATAAGGCCCTTGTTGTGACGGGATTGAAGAAAAGAGTCATTTCCGGTGGCGGTGGAATGGTTATTCCTTTGCTGGAAAGAACCGATGCCATTTCGTTGGAAAACATGAAAATGGAGGTGGGTACGGAAGGGGCCTTGACGGAACAGGGGGTTGACATCTCTGCCGACGGTATTGCGGTTATTAAGGTGCGTTCCGATATTCAGTCCATATTGTCAGCGATTGAGCAATTCAATACCGGCAATGAGAAACAAACCATTGATGTTATCAAGGAAACGGCCAGAGACATCCTGGAAGGTAAGCTGCGTGAAATTTTATCTACCATGACGGTAGAGGAAATTTATAAAAACAGGGAGCGATTTGCTTCCCAGGTCCAGGAAGTTGCTGCTGTTGAGCTGGCGGATATGGGATTGGAAATCAAAGCGTTCACGATCCGAGACATTAAGGATGACAACGGATATCTGGAAGCACTTGGTAAAAAACGTATTTCCGAAGTGAAGCGTGACGCGGCTATTGCGGAAGCAATTGCGCTGAGAGATGAAACAAAAGAAACATCTATCGCACAGCGTGAAGGTGCGGAGGCCAGTTTACGGGCCGAAACCGATATCGCCAATGCTCAAAAGGAAAAAGAGCTAAAGATACAGTCTTATCGGAAAGAACAAGAGACGGTGAAAGCTGAGGCGGATATTGCTTACGATATGAAGAAATTTACACTCCAGAAGGATGTAGAAGTCGAAAAAGAGAATATTGAAATTGCAAAGAAAGAAAAGCAAATTGAGCTGTCCGAAAAAGAAATTCGCCGTAAAGAGCTGGAATTGGATGCCAACGTAAGGAAACAGGCCGAAGCGGATAAGTACAAAGAGCAGCAGCAGGCCGATGCAACGCTTTATACGACACAAAGACGTGCTGATGCTGAACAATACCGCAGAACAGCAGAGGCTGCGGGACAGGCAGAGGCTATCAAGGCGGAAGGTATTGCGCGGGCAGAGGCGATTAAAGCACAAAGCGAAGCCGAGGCCGCAGGTATCCGCATGAAGGGTGAAGCGGAAGCAAAGGCTATGAGCCAGAAAGCAGAAGCATTTAAATTATATAATGATGCAGCTGTTACACAGATGGTTATTGACCGACTTCCGGAGATTGCACAAGCTGTTGCAGAACCGTTGTCCAAAACCGAAAAAATTGTCATTGTTGACAATGGCGGCGGTCAGGGAAGCGGTGCCGGTAAAATTTCCGGGTATGTGACGGATATTATGAGTAGCTTGCCGGAAACCGTTGATGCGCTGACCGGTGTAAATCTGAAAGATGTTTTGAAAAATACTTTCATGAAAGAAGAGGCTGTTGAGGTTGAAAAGAAAACAGCGGATAAAATAGAAATCGATTAGGCCACGGCTCATATAGAGTCTATTTAGAAGAAGGAAGGGGCAGTTTCTGTCATACACGATTTGGGTAGGGTATGGAGAACTGTCCCTGTTTGTGTGTAATTAAGAATGAAGAATTAAGAATGGGTACATAAATACCGGTTGAAGAAAATTATTCCAACAACTGATATTCCAAGGCAAAGAGCCTGTAAGCTTGCGTCGGGCCGCAGCAAAACTCGCTAAAGATAACCAACTTTAAACCTAAAAATACTATTTACACAAAAAACGATGATTCTGCGTTTTTTGTGT
>JAKSBV010000436.1 GCA_022360955.1 Bacillota bacterium | reverse complement strand
ATGTACTGCGCTATAACAAATCCGTATTTTTATTCTTCTCTTGCATGTAGAACCCGGTCGGTATGGGCTATGAGACACTTGTCGATGTAGGGATAGAAATCCTTAAAAAGGATAATTATTAACACTCATTGTATGAAATTTCAACATTTGCATTATCCTTTTATCCCTGAAGCTTGAAGCCCTTCAACCAAATGATTCTCACCATAGAGAAACATAAGCAACATCGGAGCCATATACAACGTCGACGCCGCAAACGATATACCAATTTCCATATCACTAATTTGAGATAATGTTATGGAAAGAGGATAATCCTTGATCTCATTTAAAAATATCAAAGGTTGCTCCACCATATTCCAATTATCAATAAAAAGCAAAATTGTTAAAGAAGCTAATCCTGCCTTTGTCATTGGAAGTGCTATCTTTATAAAGATATGAAAATGGTTGGCCCCATCAACTCTCGCCGCCTCAATGTATTCATTGGGTATATAGACCATAAATTGTCTTAGCAGAAAAACACCAAATGTAGAAAATACTCCCGGTAAAATAACCGAAGAAAGTTTTCCAATCAGTCCTAATTTGTCAGCTATTATAAAATTAGGTACAAGCGTGACTTGAAAAGGCATAAGCATGGTAATGATATAAACAAAAAACAATTGCTCCCTAAATCTAAATTCAATTTTTGCAAATGCATATGCTGCCAGAGATGCAATGATTAATTGACCGATGACTATTGGCAAAACAATTTTTATAGAGTTCCAGAAAAAAAACAGGAATTCCACCTTTTGAATAAGCACTTGATAATATTGTTCCAAGACAACTTCATCCGGTATTAATTTTAAATTTGCAAAAATATCCGAATCACTAGTATCGCCTACAACGACATCTTTAAAAACAGTCTTATAGTTCTCATAAATTTCCGCCTCACTCATAAACGAATTTGTAATAATCAAAACTAACGGAAATATAAAGAATAGTGCAATAAGCCCCACCAATAAAGTAACAAAAACCTTTTTAAGTTTTGAAACGGTGGTTGTACAATGATATGATTTGTTCAATTTGTATCCTCCTAACAAACATAAAATGCTGCTTTTCACCAGAGATCTTTGCTTATTTTTTTCTCAAACACAAACAAAATAAATACAAGGATATACACTACAATCCCCATAATAAATGCTGCCGATGTAAGCTTCTGATAATCTAATGATGCAAAAGTATTATTCATGTAATGTTGTAACATGTATATTTTAGCATGAGGATAGTCTCCTTCCATTAGATACACCTCCCTGAATACTTTAAAAGAATTGATAATAGACATAATAAATACAAAAAAAGTAGTGGGAGTTAAATATACTAAAGTAATTTTTGTAAACCGAGTCCACCAATTTGCACCATCTATATATGATGATTCATAATATTGTGCAGGTATATTCTGAAGCCCGGCCAAAAATAAAACCAGACTATATCCAATATTTTTCCATAAATAGATAATCAATATAACAACAACAGACCAATCCGTATTCAGCCAATTAATAGGAACAATGTCTAGAAATGAAAAAAATGCGTTCATCACACCACTTTCATGAAAAATGATTCTCCAAAACACCACTACTGATGCGACAGGTATTACAAGGGGAGAAACGAGTAAAGTTCTAAATACGCTTCTACAGTAAATTTTTTGATTAACAAGCATCGCCAATAAAAGAGAAATTACAACATTCAAAGGTACGCATAAACAGGTAAAAAACAGTGTATTGCGTGCTGCAAGCCTAAAACTGCTGCTTTTAAATAAGGCTATATAATTATCCAACCAAACCAAATTTGCTGCAAACATATTATCAACAAAAGAATAATATATCCCCAGTAAGAACGGTATGAAAAAAAATACGGAATATCCAATAATACTTGGTCCCAGAAAAAATACAATAGCCATTCTATCATGCTTTTTACAAGATAGACTATGTCTATTCAAAGCTTTACTCATAGTTTATAAGTACTCCTCTCGTTATTTCCTTGCTATTATTCTTCCAAATATAGCATCACCTTGTTCTGAATTAATCTGGCCACATCCTCCGCATCTTTTTTACGGAATGATAATTTATTTTTAAATAACGAACCGATTTCATCCATTACGATATTCTCTATTTTTGTATCATAATAGGTTATCCGATCAATATTTTCGATATATTGCTTAACAAAACTAATATCTCCTTCGTTTAATACTACCGGTATCCAGCTTCCGGAATCCTTTAACCTCCAATCCAACATTTTAACATTTCTAAGCTGGACATCACACGCCTCTTTATTCATAGGAAATCCAGCTATACTTGAAGCGTCGGCATAAAGCCTCTGATAATCATCTGACATTAATATCTTAATAAATTCCCAGGCATAGTCCTTATTTTTTGAATGATTATTTACCCCCAACATAAACTTTGAATACACTGTATTACGCCCTTGTTTTGTAGATGAAGGCATCTTTAGAAATACTCGTTCTCCGCCTCCTATTCGATATTTAGTGCCTAGCAAACCCCTATAACCGTCTATATCACCTCCATTAAAAACGGTCACCTGCGAATCCTTGTATGAAATCAATTTATCAATGGACAGCTTTGTATGTGTCAGTTTTTCTTTATGAAACATTTCCAGCAATTCCAAGAGTTCTATGAACTCGTCTTCATTAAAATAGGAAGTCTTATGCTCGTAGTCTACAAAGTTCTCGGTAGCAATAAACATCTGTACCAATGCTTGAATATCTATTTTAGGAAAAGCATACCTGTCTATCACTCCATTCCCATCAATATCGGTTGTAACCTTCTCAGCTATAGATATTAAATCTTTTAATCCCCATTCATCATCATTAATTTCTATAGACATATCATCAAGAGCTTCTTTAGAAGCAACAACGGTCCTGATGTTAAAATATACGGGCAGTAAATATAAATTGCCTTTATATTTACCGGCTTCAATCACATTCTCAAAATACTTGCTTTGGTCAAAAGTTGTATCTTCTTTCATAAATTCGCTTAAATTTGCAAAAATATTTTTTTCCATATATTTTACTGCCGGCAAATATGTACCGGATATAATATCTGGACCTTTTCCCGACATTAATTCAACGTTGACAGTATTTAAATATCTATCAATGTTATACCCTTGTTCTTCAAAATCTTTAATATTAACTGACATACCCGGATGTTCATTTTCAAACTTTTTTGCTGCCGATTCAAGTATTTTATTATCGGTTTCAGTTAAATCAAAACAATAAAAATTCAGTACGTCTTTACCTCCTTCACCGACAGTATCTTCGGTAGTAGAAATACTTTTATTACAGGCCATAATGTTAGCAGCTATCAATAAAATTAATAAAAAACATAAACTTTTCCTTCTCATAAGATTTCTCTCCCTCCAACTTATTTTTTAATATATTCAATTGCTTTTAAATCCTTTACATTTTTAATATACCTAAAATATAAGGTAATACAAATAATATTGATCCATATAAGGATTATTAATTTAGGTTTAAAAAACAATGTAAGTCCGTAATAATATCCGATTAGTATTGTCGCAATGACTGAAAAAACCACAATATAAGCATAATAACGAATAGCTTTTGAAAGCGAACCATCCTGCTGAATCATTTGGGCAGCGCCTATAAAAACAAAAGGATAACCCAGCAAAACGCCAATCCAGAATAGAAAATTGTTAACCTCATGTGCTTTCATTAGCCACCTCTCCGAAAGCTCAGGCATATACCCTATATCAAGATTTCTTTGTTGAATTTCAGTTTCTATTAGTTCGCTGTAAAACCCAGTATCTATAAGCTGTTCGGCAATATATTTCGGAGGAATATACAGATCGAATGTAATATTATACCAAATCACAATGACGCCTATTGAAATAGTGATCACTAGCGCTAAACACTTTAATATTTCCCATATATTGAGTCTGAATGATTCTATGAAGTAGTGATGTCCCAGACTATTTTTTATATGCTTAAATGATTTTATAACCTCATTTCTCAAAAACATAATACTGACAAAAATAACAATCAATCCGATAAAAAACAACTGTAGTTTGTGTTTTTGGTATAGTAATATTTTTTCACGGTAAAAATCAAGCATATTATAATCATCAGGATGCTTACCTATTCTTTGCAAAGCCTCCTTAACCTTGTCTATGTTTTTACCAAGAATATCACTTTCCGGCATATATATTTGCACCAAATCTATTCCTTGCTGTGGCTGTAACTCAAGCAGTACATTTATAGGAACATATACATTAGGTATACCATCATCAGCTAACTTTTCAATCATGTTTTCTTTTACGTTGTTACTCCTATCCGAAACACCATGTTTATCAACAACTCCAATTATTTTGAAGTCTCTTCCCAACATATTCAAATCCATACCCACAACATCACAAGAATTAAAAATGTCCCATGCTAGCTCTGTATCAATCACAGCAGTAAATGCTCTTTCATCCTCTATCTGTTCTGTAAAAAAATTGCCGTCTTTTATGTTCAAATGAACAAAGTATTGATACTGTGAGTTAGTCCCTCTAATTCTAGCCTTGCGGTATCTGTTTCCATGCCCGGCTTTTGAAATGTGCGATAATGTATAGGCTATTTTTTCAGTATCCAATTCTCTCTTTAAATTTTTAATATCAAGATATGCAAAATCAGCCTCTTTTGTCTCATTTTTAACCCTTACTAATATTTTATTAAAACCATATGTTCCGTTCATATCCACGAATTCACTATAAATAAAATTGCTGAACAATATCGAAAATATAGTTATAAAAGTTCCGGCAAATACTAATATATATATCATTTTTTTATTTATAGTTTTCAAAGATTTTCTGCTCTTCATCCACTCCCCACCACCTACTATTCCATACTAGTATCTTTCTCGATTATTACTCTGCCTCCATCATGTAAATGTTTATCGTTTTTAATAACTATTCTATCATCGGATGTTATATTTCCTGAAACAGCAGTATAGAAATTATCTGAATCCAAGACTTTCACTTCACATAATTCAACATTATATTCATTACCAAGAAAACCTTTCTTCTCTTTTAAAATCCATACATATTTTTGTTCGTCAAATAAACCGGGCACCAGAGCAGCATTAGGCAAGACCAAAGAAAAATTTTCCGTTCTCTTTTCAATATATACTTCTCCCTGTTCTCCCCCCGTAATTCTTTCATCGGATATATCAATAAGGATTTCCTTTTTTTCTCCTTTGAAGCTTTCACTTTCTTTTATCTCCCCGACTTTTCCTCCTATAGCATTATCATCCCAGCTTTTAATTCTGACTTCTGCTTTATCACCTATCTTTAAAAAATCAACGCTGTCTGTGTCAATATCTGTTCTGAATTCAAAACCCTTTTCCAGATTAGTAATCGAATACATCTTAGTAGAATTGCTTACTCTAGAACCCTTAGAAATATAAATCCCTTTAACGATTCCGTCAAAAGAAGCTGTGATTTCACTATCGTAATCCAATGTCTCGCGCATCTTCTTTATTTTCAACTGCTGCAATTTTATATCATACTCAAGCATCTTTATATTCTTTATTTCATTTTCTTTTGCAATATTGTAATCTTGAACACATTGATGATAATAGCGCTGCATCTTCTTGAAATTTTTTTCTGCTTCCCTCAAATTCATCAAACTTTCGGCCCCTGAATCATACAAGCGCTTCACCTTTTCATACCTTTCCTCGGTATCATCAATATTGTCTTTTGCGGTTTCAATCGCTCGTATTAATTTCACTAGATTAGCTTGAGATTCTTTGGCTTTTAAACTTTCCTGATAAACAAACTTTAACTTCCCCAACAACACAAGCTCTTGCTCAATTTGTTCATCTACATCCTCTTTTTCAGCAATAATAAGGATATCTCCTTTTTTAACTTTATCTCCAACCTCAATATTTACTTCTTCAATTTTGGTACTGATGTCCCCTTCAAAATACACATCTACGATTTCCTTAGATTCAATCAATCCCTTATTTATTATTTGCTTTAATAACGGCGCTTCCTGGGGCTCCTCAACGCTGACTCCAGGTAAGGAAAAATTATTAATAGTATTGGAGAAAAAAGTAAGCAGCACTATTACTAAAAAGAAGATGATTGATATTTCACGTATTACTTTTTTCTTATCCTTCTCTTTGTTTTGTATTGAGACATTCATAAATATTCAACCCTCATTTTATAATTATTACTATACTTTTTAAAAGTATTTAGTTAGTATATTTTAGGTAGTATATTTAGGTATAAAGCTTTATACCATTAAAGACAAGCAATACGAAAACTTCATCTATACATTATGAGACAGTAAGTCTTTAGCACTTTTCATATAGATGCTCAACTTCAAAATCGAATTTATATTTACACAAACAACGCAGAATCATCGTTGTTTGTGTAAATAGTATTTTTAGGTTTAAAGTTGGTTATCTTTAATGTGTGAATGAATTGCTGAAGTTGGGTATCTTTATTCAATCGCCTTATTTTTTAAACTATACGTCTGCTTTTATATAATAAACAATACTTCCTATTAACGGTAGAAAAAATGTAAATATACACGATAAAACGTATGGGGTAAAATTATCAATTTTATTCAATCCAAACTGCGGTGCCATTCCTATTTGCAATGATTGAACAACATTGGTCAGCACATTCCATGGTAACAATTGTAAGCTTATTACACTGCCAAATATCAAATTCAATACATATATACTTAGCGTAAAAAGCAGCGTAACAATAAAGCTTTTTCCAATAATACTTATCATTGCTGTTAAAGGAATCAATAAAAAGAGTAAAATAGTTATATATAGATGTATTTTGATATGATGCCATATCAACCACGGAAACGGTAATGTACGAAGTAAAATTACTCCTACGGCTACTGTAAATACAAATAGTAAAAATGCAGATACGAAACAAATGAGAAAAGACACAATCATTTTTCCTAAAAAGAATTTAACGCGTGAATGAGGATATATAAACATATTATAAATACAACCCGTACTATACTCATTAATAAACAATAAAGAGGAAAACAAAGCAACTACTATCATTAATAATCCATTGGTCGCTTCTATTTCAACAATTGGAAATACATAATTCCACCCTATTACATATCCATACTGTTGATGTACTTCATACCATTTTATATAACCTATCATCACAGGAGCCAAAATACATACGGGAAGTAACCACAAATATTTTAATTCTTTTAATTTTATAAGCTCTATCAGCAATATGTCAGTCATACTGTTGCCCTCCAGTTAATTTTAAGATATATTCTTCAAGCGTTTCATTAACAAGTATCATTTCCGATACATTAACACCATTCTCCTGCAACAGTCGATTAATTTGTGAAGACTCATTAAGTTTTTCATAAATTCTTATTATGCCGGGATTCACAACTTTATCATTACTAATGTGAATGTATTGCTCTAATACAAATAATGCCTTCTTATCATTATCTACTTTTATTTCAAGATACTGTTTATTTTTTTTGTAGAAGGTTTTACAATCAATTTGTTCTAAAATTCTACCCTGATGTATAATCCCAACTTTGGCTACCAACTGCTCAATTTCTCTTATATTGGCGGATAGTATCAAAATGGTTGTTTGTCTTTTCACAGCCAAATCCATTATCAGCTGCCTTACTCTCTTTACGCCCAGGGGATCAAGCCCTACAGTTGGTTCATCAAGTATCAGCAGTTCCGGTTTATGCAACAGTGCCTTTGCAATTCCCACCCTTCTTTTTGCATCTACGCAAAGACTTTTAAACAGTCTGTCTTTCACATACAATAAACCGACCTCGCTTAAAGCAGCTTCTATACTTTCTTTCTCCTGTACTCCCATAAGACGGCGGTGGATATCCAAATTTACTCTTACTGTCAGATTGGGATAAAATCCTGAATAAGGCATCAACGCTCCTAAACGCTTAAGATAATCATATCTTCCTGCCGAGACTCTTTCACCAAATATTTCAATTATCCCTGTTGTTGGTTTTATAAGGCCTAAAAGCATCTTGACAATAGTAGTTTTACCGGCACCGTCCAAACCGAACAGCCCATAAATATCACCTTTTCTTACATTTATATTAAGATTATCTACAGCCTTTTGCTTTCCATACCTTTTAGTCAGATTATAGGTTTTGATAATTTCTTGCAGATAAGCCACCTCCATTTACTTTATCCTAAATGTAAGAAGTTAAATAAATTATATCAAAAAGTTCTTAAATATAGTTAAATAAACTCTTACAAATTCCTTAAATCTGCCTGTTGTACTATATAGAAATCAATAAGTAAGTTTCAGCCTAGGTATTACCACCAGAAAATAAACCTGGTTTATGTTATGATGCCATATATAAGAGGGATCTATAAATGACAGGCCCATTCAGGAAAGTGACTTGGGTACAGACCCCCAGACACACAAAAACCATGTGTGTCAGATGGTTCGGTCCCCAAGTCACTTTCCTTCTTACTTT
>JAKSBV010000220.1 GCA_022360955.1 Bacillota bacterium | reverse complement strand
TATTCAAAAAGCTATTGAGCTAAATTCGAATGAACCTGCATGTTGGCTTGAAAACGGGAACTCACTTTATAACCGACCGGAAATGTTTGGAGGGGATAAAAACAAGGCTATTGAATCCTATGCAAAATCGTTAAGACTGTTTGAAGAACAACAAAAGGAGTGTGATTACTTAAAAGTCCTGGTTGAGATTTTTTTAATTAAAGGATATTTTGAGACGAAACAGCAAGAGAAATATAAGCAGTCCCGGAAGAACCTGGAAAGTAAGTACGGAACAATGAATTGGATTGATGAATTCCTTCGTCTTGAGTTGATTGAATAATACGTATCGCCCAATGAGGCTGTCCCAAAAGTTAACTTAACCGCTAAGTATTTTAAGGAACCGCAAAGGGCACAAAGAGCTAAGTCATTATATATCAGAATCTTAGTGTTCTTCGCGTAATCTTATGCGTTCTTCGCGGTTTGAATTTTATTCTTTTTGGACAGCCTCATGGCTTACACTTCGTGGTTCGTTTATTTTTTAGATAGCTTTCTTGTCTTTATAATGGATAATAAATTGATGTATGCCATTTGGCGGTGTCAGGTTCCTGTTGTGGATCAGTGAAATATCTTTCTATTGGAGATCCATTTAAATTTAGCTGACGCTTGTTCATCCAATCCTGAATAAATTGGTGAGTCTCACCAAGCTTTTGATAATCCCCAAAGTGGTCTGCATGCACATAGTTGTTCGCAGCAATTTCCCTTCCCTGGATTTTATCAGTTGTGTTTTCTGGCAGCTCATTTACGGGTATTGCACATTCAAGGTCAATGGTCGGACCGTCAAATTTGTGATAAATAGAAATAGGGACATCAATCATTTCGATATTTTCCTTTTGGTTGAACTTTAACAACTCACCATACATCTTTCCCATTTTCTCAGCAATTTCAGCATATTGAACTATTTCACGAATACTGACAATTTTTACGGCAGGCATATCCCTGATTTCGCAAACAGGTTGTTTTTCTGCTAAAATAGTTTCAGAC
>JAKSBV010000150.1 GCA_022360955.1 Bacillota bacterium | reverse complement strand
GCATTTTAACACCTCCTTTGTATGCCAGGCATACATAATGATAAAAAAATTGAGAAGCATTCTCATTAAATATTCTAGCATAGATCGGCTAGCGTGTAAAGCCTTTTTTAATACCGGGGATATATAAATTCCGGATGATGATAAAAGCATTTAAATAGACATCCTTAGCCTTAAACTGCCTCAATTTATTCCCAATCGAGGTTACGCCCCATGACAGCCATAACAACAATGAGATTGGTGGCCAATCTCATTGTTGTTTATGTCATAGCCCATTTTTATGTGGATTACAATGTTTTTGGGATGGTATTTCCAAATTTCAGCATATCGCCATGCTTTATTACACCGCTCCTTGCTGCGGCTTATTGCTCCCTCTTACTTTATGCCCGAAGCGGTCCACCGCCATATAGATCACCGGAATGACAAGCATTGTGAGCAATGTCGATACAAGCAAGCCGCTCATTAACGTGATTGCCATAGGGCTAAACAAATCACTATCGGACACAGCCAAGGGCATCAGCCCCATCAGTGTGGTAATCGTACTGAGCATAATCGGTCTAAAGCGCAAACTTACTGAATTAACACAAGCATCATAGGCACAATAGCCTTGTTTTTTTGCTTCTTTAATATATTCAATTAATAATATCCCGTTATTCACCACGATCCCCATTAAACTCACTACGCCCAGCAGTGCCGTAAAGGATAAGGGTTTTCTAAAAAGGAACAACCCCAGCATTGAACCGATTAATGATAAAGGAACGGTGATTAAAATAATGATAGGTTCTATAAATGAATTAAATTGAATCAGTAATATGATGTACATCAGCAGCAATATAAAGATTCCCATAACGCCCAGACTCATGAAGTTGTTTGCTATTTGCTCTCTCTCTCCTGCAAAAACTACTTTGACCCCGTCCGTATTGATGTCCTTCAATTTCTGATGTTCTATATCGTTGGCTACATCAACGGCACTATAGCCCGGCTTTACATCACACGTTACGAATATGCTTCTTTTTTTATTATATCTCTTTATGTTATCCACTTGGGGCTCCAGTTTGATATCGGCAATCTGTTTTAAAAGTACCTTTTGTCCTGTTATACTTGATTTGATTTTCAGATTTTTTAAGGCACCAATACTATCAATATCGCTTCTTACTTCTATATCATATTCCTTGCCCGCCTTTCTATAAACCGTGTCCTTATTACCGAATAACGCTATATGCAGCTGCTGCTGCACATCACTATTTAAAATACCCATGCTTGACGCTTTATCCGAATCAACATCAACAATATATGTATAAGTATTTTCACCGGCACCATTTTTCACATTCACGGTAGCAGGCATATCCTTTAATATATTTTCAAGCTGTTCGGCTACATCTTTTAACCGGGTCATATCTTCACCGAATAGTCTGATTTCCACAGGCGAGGCTTCCGGGTCCGTTAATTCCAGCATTTTCAGTGTAGCGGAGGCTCCAACAGCCTCCGAATCAAGTTTTTCCTGCAGGTATATGGCAAGTTCATTGGCTGTATTAAATCGATCGGATTTTGTCAAATCAAAGTTTAATAGCGCCCGCGTATAATGTTCACGGTCAGGATAAAAAGGGATTGTAATATAAAATCTGGGCATTGCCGTACCGATTCCTGTGGTTACGCCTGTTACCTCAGGCTCTTGCGACAACAGCTCATATATGCGATTGGCCACCTTTTCCGTGTGCCTAATATCTCCGACCTTTTCAACAAACGTATCTACATACATTAAATCCTTATCTGCTTTAGGAAAAAAGGCCACTTTCAACCGGGGCATGATCAAGCCTATCGTAGCAGCAAACAATAAAAGGGCAACCATCACCGTAATGCCTTTTCTTTTTAAACCCAATTTCAGCAGTCTTAAAAGCCCCTCTTTGATCACGCCTTCTTTTTTTTCTTTTTGATTCTTTTCCCCGATGACCATGGACAGCATGGGGGGAATTACAAAAACAGCTACTAAAAAGGACGCCGTCAAAGCATAGATAACAACTTTAGGCAAACTTGCCAGAAATCTCCCTGCATCACCGCCTATAAACAATAAAGGTGCAAAGGCGGCAACCGTGGTTAATGTGGACGTAAAGATAGGGACCGAGGCCGAAGCGGTTGCATTTATAGCAGCCGTCTCTTTGCTCTCACCGTTTGCATATCTCACATTTATACCGTCACTAATCACAATGGCGTTATCTACAATAATGCCCAGCGCTATAATCAACCCTGTCAAAGAGATGCTCTGCACCCTTACATCGGTGACATTCATCAATATAAAGGTGATCATGATACTAAAAGGGATACAAAGGGACACCACTACAGCATTCCTAAATCCCATACCCATAAATATAACAATGATTACCAAAAGCATCCCCAGCATGAGGTTGAAAAGAAAATCATCAATGCTCCGTTCCACATCATCGGGCTGATAGGCCGATTCCGTTAAAGTCAAATCTTCCGGCAAATCTTTTTTAATATCTTCCAATGCCTCTCTCACTTTTTTGCCGGTGGCTAAAATATTCTTATCCTCATCGAAATACCCTGCAACAATGACAGCATTTCTTTGTCCCTGCTTGCATTTTTTAACATCATCTTGCAGTCCCATATAAACCTTGGCGACATCTCCTAATTTGACAACGGCTCCTGTCTCCGCCGAAACCGTAATAATGATATTTTCTATATCGTCTAATGATTGATACAATGCCGGTGCTTTTACGAATATTTTTTCCCTTTCATTTTCTATGGCACCATTGGGAACTTCTAAATTTTGCAGGTATAGCAGATTTGCCACTTCATCCAGGGAAATGTCCAATTGATTCAAGCGATCGACTGCTACTTCAACGATAACCTGCTTCGCCACATTGCCAATTAACTCTGTTTTGTAAATACCGTCGATTTCACCGACAACATCTTCTAAGGCTTCCCCATAGGAAGACAATTGTTCGTATGTATAGTGATCACCGGATAAACTAATCATCATCCCTGCCACTTCAGCTAAATCCGTGTCTATCTTCGGTTCCTGACAGGCGCTGGGCAGTTCATCCTTTATTTCATCTATTTTTTCTCTCAATGACTGATTGGCTTTATCAATATCCGCCTCATTTTTATAGAGCACAACCACAATAGAAACATTTTTTTCCGAATCCGACCAGATCGACTGATATTGTGACAGCTGTGAAGCAGCATCTTCGATTTTCTTTGTGACCAGCTGTTCCACATCTTGCGGTGATGCCCCGGGATATATGGTGGTTACCACCGCACCGGTTACTTTGATATGCGGATTTTCCTGCTTTGGAACGATATGATAACTATATAATCCGAGGACGGCAATAACTACCGCTATAAACAACACAATCTTTTTATCTTTCACAGCTATCTCTATTAATCTCTTCATTGCCTCACCCCCATTACTCCACAGAACCGATTGTACTTTCGGCAATCTTTACTTTGTGGCCATCTTTAATACTTTTAATCCCTTCCGTTATCAATATTTCTCCGGGCTTTAAGCCCTCCACGCACACAATGCCTTCTAACAATTGACCGATCTTTACATTCTGCCTCTTGGCTCTTCCCTTTTCAAACACAAAGACATAATCTTCACCATCGTTCAATATATACTTAATCGGAACCCATACCCCTTTCTTTAGGTCTGCCGTAATTTCAACCTTGGCTATAGCGCCTATATTAATACCCGAAGGATTATCGTTCAACCTGATCCCCGTTGTATAGGTTCTGCTCTCGCTATCGGGTATTTTACCCATAGTCGCAACGGTCCCCTCTATTTCTTGATCGTTTATATAGACCTTCGCCGCATCCCCTGATTCGATTTTTGAGATATCTTCCTGGGTCAGGCCTATATTGAC
This sequence comes from Bacillota bacterium, assembly GCA_022360955.1. GTDB lineage: Bacteria > Bacillota > Clostridia > SK-Y3 > SK-Y3 > JAKSBV01. Next base: position 4,156 of record JAKSBV010000150.1, on the reverse strand, counting down.
TTCATACTCATCACTGGATACGGCCACCACGGGAATACCTGCGCCTACCATTTCATTCTCCTTGCTCAATACTTTCAGCACATAGCCGCTGCAATCGGCGGTGATCAAAGAATCCTCCACTAATTTCTTCTGCGCTTCATAGCCAACTTTAGCCGCTTCGTATTGTTTATAAAGTCCTTTGATTTCCTCTTCCCCTGCGCCGTCCTTTGTCAGCTTCAGGGCGCTTTGGGCCTGCTTCAAGCTATCTTCCGCCTGATCCAGCTTTAGCTTTGCTTCTTTGAATGCATTCTCTGCAACAGCCCCTTCATCGTAAAGCGTTTTCACCTTTTCATATGTATCTTTTACAAAGACATAATATTCGTTAGCTTTATTCACATCCAATTCCCTCGAGCGGATTTCTTCACTTTTGGCACCCTTCACCGCTTGATCATATTGGGCTTTAGCGGCTTCCATCATTTTTTGGGCCGCCTCAAGGGAAAAATGCAGGTCTTCTTTTTCAAGCAAAGCAAGGGAATCACCTTTTTGAATCTTCTGACCTTCTTCTACAAAAACCTTTTCCACCTTTCCCGCAACTTTAAAAGAATACCTTTTTAAATCCTTTGATTGAACGGTCCCTACATAATCCAACAGGATCGGATGGGACGCCTCCGTTAATTTTGTTACCGCAACGGGCTTTAAGGCCGCTTCCTGTGTCTTCACTTCATTTTCTCCGCATCCTGCAAATAGGAAAAATGAAATGACTAGCCATAAAAGTAGTTTATATGCCCTCATCGTATACCCTCCCTTTAAAACAACTTTTTAATAACAACCGGTCGGTCGTTTTTATTTTAAAATTTTTTAGCTGATAACATCAGTAAAAAATTGTGCATATCCGTTAATATGATATTCTATTAACATCTTTATATTTTTACGAATCCACTCATCGCTTTTATTATGCCTGATAGGTTCCAGCAAGCCTTCCATCAAGCTGGTAGCTATATAATGGGACATAAAGCAATTGTCATCAATGGATATGTTATGCTCTTCAAATTCCTGCATGAAATGCTGCTGCAAATGAAAAATAAATTCCTGTTTAGTATTTTCATAGCGTGTTCCCTTTGAGCAATCCATAATCAATAGCATCTCTTCCCGGCATTTGATTAAAATTTTTATGGTTTTATCCGACATCCATGCTAAATACTTGTGATAGTCAAAAGCTTCACCGCTTTCATGATCCAACAAATGCGCCAGTACGGTTCTAATTTCCGTATGGACCCTATCCGTTAAATGAAAAAATATCTCTTCCTTAGCTGAAAAATAGTTGTATAAATTGCTCTTACTGATACCCGCTTTTTTAGCGATCATGTTCATAGAGGTCTTATCAAAACCATTTTGTAAGAATAAAGCCTTTGCAGATTCTAAAATTTTTATTCTTATTTCTTCCTTTAATACCTGCATTAGCGACCACCTGTTCTTTATTATAAACTCTTTTCCTATCATTGTCAACATTTTTTACCGTTTCCCACGATCTTCTCCTCAATGCCCAGCGGTTTTCCCGCCAAAATGTATATATCATCAGCGATCCTTTGCGCTTCCTCCCTATCGTGGGTGACCATAATAGCCGTTCTTTTATCCTTTTGCCAAAGGGAGATAAAGGATTGCACCAAGCCCGTCTTTAGTTCCTCGTCCAGCCCTTTAAAAGGTTCGTCCATTAGCAAGATATCTCCAGGATAGGCAAAGGCCCGGGCAATCGCAGCCCGCTGTTTCATGCCGCCGCTCAGCTGCCTGGGATAATAATGCCCGTATTGTTCCAACCCCACCATTTTTAAATATTGCTCGGTAATCTTGCCGATCTCGGTATCGGTATATCGGCCTCTCAATACAAACCGTATATTCTGTTCTACGGTAGACCACGGCATCAATCTATCCTCCTGAAAGATATAGGAAAAGCTTTTGCTGTCCAATCCGGAAATACTGCCGGCATTGTAGGGCTCCAATCCGGAAATAATATTAAGCAAGGTCGTTTTTCCACAGCCCGACGGTCCTAACAAAGCGGTAATTTTCCCCTCTTCAAAGGCAATGCAAAAATCTTCGAAAACCTTGAGTTCACCATAGTGTTTTGTTAAGTGCCTGACTTCAATGGGCATCACCTACACATCCTTCAAGAGTTTATTTTTGTTGATATTCTCTACCGCATATTTGAAAACATGTTCAAAACCAAAGCTGAGCAAGATCACCACACCGGTCCAAGCAAACAGCTGGGGTGATTGTAAATATACTTTGGCATTGTACAGGTGTCCCCCAATGGAATATTTGGGACTGCTCAGCACCTCGGATGCAACGGTCACTTTCCAGCCCAACCCCAGGGCCGTGGTTATGCCTGCCGCAAGATAGGGCATGAGAGACGGCATATAGATGTATCTAATCACCAAAAGCTCTTTCACTTTATATACCTGGGCCATCTGCAGCAAATTTTCATCTACTTGCCATATACCTTGCACAACATTCGTCCAAATGATTGGAAAACACATTAAAAAACATACAAAAATCGCTACATTATCGGATTCAAACCATAAAAGCGCAATAATGATAATGGACATCACCGGGGTGGACTTTACCGCAACCACCAGAGGATTAAACAGTTCATAAAAAAACCGGTTCAGCCCGCAAACAATACCAATTATGATGCCCAAAAAACAGGAAATCATAAACCCCAAAATCACCCGGAACACAGACATCAGTATGCTGAGCCAGAACGTAAAGTCCGCTGCCAGTTCTATCAAAACTTTTGCCGTATGAATAGGGGAAGGGAGATAGATCTCCCTGCCGATGAGCAGCGAAATAATCTCCCATACGATAAGCCAGAATATTATAGCGAATACGCTGCGGAGCCTATTCTTGAGGAATGTAATAAAATGCTTCATCGGGAATTTTCCCTCCTACCGACGCAGGATTAAAGTCAAACAGCACCTTGTAAAATCCATTTAACAAATCCTTTGATTCATTTGCATCCATAAAAACAATATTGCACTTGGGAAGTGCCGTTTCAGCCAATTTTGCATTGGGTAAAATCCCGTGTTTCTCTATCAATATACCTGCTTCCGCAGCATTTGCGTTTACCCATTCAACCGATTGTTCATACTGCTGTAAGAATTGGCTCAATATCTGCTCATGCTTTTGTGCAAAATCTTTTTGGACAACCATACACCCTACTGCCAATTGGCTTGTGCCCTTAGCTGCTTTTTCCCATTCCTCTGTCAAATCCAATGCAATTCTTGCATTTTTGTTCTTCATCAATGCTGACGTCACATGGGGCTGGGGCAGAAGGGCAATGGGCGCATCTCCTGCAGCAAAAGTTGCCGCAACTTCCGCATGTTGTACTGAAAAATCAACCTCTATATCTTTTTCGGGATCAATGCCATTTTGTTTAAGGATATAGCGCAATGCATAATCCGGTGTGGCCCCTTTACCGCTGGCATACATTTTTTTGCCTTTTAAGTCATTGATGCTGTTAATCTCCGTTCCGTTCTCCACTATGTACAACACACCCAGCGTGTTTACTGCCGTAAGCTGTATTTGTCCGTGCGTCTTTTGGTAAAGTGTAGCCGCCATATTTGTGGGCAATGCCGCCATATCTACTTCCCCGTTCACCACTTTACCGATTAATTCGTCCGGCGCCCCGGATACGATAAACTCATACTTCACATTCTCCTGGTGATTTGCATTGTCTTCCATCAGCTTGACCATACCCATACCTGTAGGCCCCTTCAAAACAGCAACCTTCACTGCAACCGTGTTTTCAACATCACGACCGGTGCAAGCTTCAAAAGACATAAGCAAGATGATCACCAACAAACTCACTACAACCCATTTAAATAATTGCTTCATAATATTGTCACCCCCTAAAATTTTGATAACTATTTTCAATTTACCATGTTCTAAACATGATGTCAATTCTCTTGCGAAAATATCTATTCCCTATTAACCATTATACACCTTTTTGCAAATAATCACATCCTTTACGCATAAAAGGGCGGTATAAAATCTAGCTGAAAAAAATTATTCCAACAACTAGTATTCCAAGGCTAAAAAATAGTTGAGGGCTGAGAGATGAGGGGTGAGAATGGACCACCCACCATTTACGATACGCTTGTCTATGATCACTTTGCGTCCCTGT
>JAKSBV010000340.1 GCA_022360955.1 Bacillota bacterium | reverse complement strand
TTGTAATCACAGTTAGTTTTGTCGATTGGAATGTAGGTGGGATATTAGTTATGTATGGAGGGTTATTGCTGTTAATTGCTTTATGGTATAGAATAGTGGTTGATCGCTTAAATAAAACTAGCTATGAAAAGATGAACAATAGAGGATAAAAGTTATGGCCCAAATACTAAACGATCGTGATAATTATTTATTTGTGGTTTAGAGCCGGTGATGGGAATTGAACCCATAGCCTGCTCATTACTAGCTACTCTACCTATTTAGGCTATACCAGCATATAAGAAGAGGCACTATCATTGAAATACTGCCTCTCCTGTTGCCTTTTCCGTATCGGTTTGGCGTATGGTTCAATAAGTTTCCCCATTAAATCGCGCCTTTACGTACTATCATTTTCTCACGTACTTAAAGGCGTATGTTTTTGCGTCTGGTCGTGCCATACGTACCGGAAGGACTTATGGCACTTTCAGTGCATTTTCTATTGCTTTCAAAATCACCTTGCTGCTGCCTGTTGCACCACTGACTGCATCAATCGCCAAGCTTTGCGCTTTAACAACCTGGTCCGGAATAATCTCCGCAGGCTTTCCCTTACCGGTATTGTGCTCCAATAAGTCAATGGTGTGTATGCTATGATCTTTGACAATGACTTTTACTTTAGCACCAACCATTTTTGAAGGCGTACACTGCCCTATATATTCTCCGTCCGGTAAATGTAATAAAAGATCCTTTAACGGAGTGGACTGAATCACGATTTCATTAAGTGCTTTTGTGGTTTGATGCATGTTATACATCACCGCACTTACTAGCACAATGAGTAATAGGATCACAACGCCGAGGCAAATCACTAATCGCTTAGACCTTTTGCTCACTTTAATTATCACTCCTTTTGACCGCCTCAAGCAAATACTCCAATTCCTGACCGATACATTCTAAAAATTTCCCATCCTCTTTGTCTTGTGTGCGTTTGATATAGAAAAGAAGTTTACCATGAACATATCCGCCTATGAGTTCTACCAGCATGGCTGCCTCTGCCGCCGTAAGGCCGATCTCATTCCCATAGTCCCATAATATTTTTGCCAATGCTCGTGCTACCTCCGGCTGATTAACAGCGGAAGCAATTTCTTCCGGCGGTTCGCTTCCTATATTCTCTATAAAAAGCAGTTGGAACTGCTGGGGGAATTGGATAAAATACCGTGCATAATGCATAATCGAATTTTTGACTCTTTGTTTCTCATCTCCGCAAGGTTTTTCCGCATTTTTTACATATTCGCAGCATTCATCCAAAAACCCTACACCACAATGGTATAATAATGCACTTAAATCTTCAAAATAATTATATAAGGTTGCATAGGAATACCCTGCCAGATCCGCCACTTTCCTCACAGTGACATTTTTTACGCCTTCTTCTAAAATGATCTGTTTACCTGCCTCAATAAAATATTTCATCATGCGCTGCCGTTGAATTTCTTTTTTATCCATTTTCTCCATGTAAACGATTCACCATTTCCCCTAACTGCCGTATATTTTCCTTTTCAATATCGAGCCGGCTTTCCTTTACTTTGGCAAGTGCTTTCACCAGCATTTTCGATACCAGCCCCATTTTTTCAAAATTGTATCCATATCCCACATATACTTTTGCAAAGGCATGCTCATATATCTCATCCGGAAAGAAATCAGTAAAATATGCCTCGCTTTTGTCCTGAAAAGCACAACTGATAAACAATCCGACATTTTTCCGCAATAATTCCTCCTGATGCGCCGTTGTAAATGCTTGGATCTGCTTTTGAATATTGCCTCCATAGATAGAGCCGCCGATTAAAACCGTGTCGTATTCTTTAAGACCGGGATACTCATCGGACTGTAAGTTGCTAAGCGATACCGGCCCTTTGATATGTTCTGCCATTTCCTTTGCACATTCTCCGGTTGTACCATACTTGGAGCAGTAAACAATCAACGTCTTCACAGATATATCTCCTTTCCGTCTTTTTTTCGTTCGTTAACACTGTTCGTATTATTAACATTGTTAATTTCATCTTCATAATATCCTTTTTTAGACCATCTGTCAAGTATTCGCCAAGGGTAAAAAAATAGTTGTGGGTTGAGAATTGAGAATACCGAACTAACAGCCTATGATTGATTATTTATCTTAGAATCATTCATGACTCCCCTAATCTAATTCTTAATTCTTCACTCTTCATTCTTAATTAACAACACCTTTGCATAATATTCTTCACCTACATTAAATGCACCCCAAGGGTATTTGTAAGCATATAAAAAAGCCGGCCCATGCACATTATTGTTTCGCATGGGCCGGCTTTATATGCTCAGGGCATTGCTTTAGCAATGATCTAACGCCTGTTCAAAATCTGCTATAATATCCTCAATATTTTCAATCCCTACCGAGACTCTGACTAAATCCGGGGTAACACCTGAGGTGACTTGCTGTTCTTCCGTCAGCTGTCTGTGGGTCGTACTGGCAGGATGCAGTACGCATGTTCTTACATCAGCGACATGAACCACCAAAGCCGTTAATTTCACATGATCGATAAAACGGATACCCGCTTCTAAGCCTCCCTTGATCCCAAAAGTTAATACGCCGCTGCATCCTTTGGGCAGATATTTTGATATCAGTGCATAGCTCGGGTGACTTGGCAGCCCGGGATAACTCACCCAATTTACCTTTGGATGCTGCTCAAGATATTGTGCAAGCTTTAAAGCATTTTCACAATGCCTGTCCATTCTCACATGCAGGGTCTCCAGGCCCAAATGCGATAAAAATGCATTAAACGGACTCATGGTTGAACCAAAATCTCTTAGCAATTGCACACGGCATTTGACAATATACGCCTGTTCCTTGAACCGCTCAACATATTTAACCCCATGATAACTCGGATCGGGCTCAGTCAGGTCCGGATATTTGCCATTATTCCAATTATAGTTGCCGCCGTCTACAATAACACCGCCTACACTTATTGCGTGCCCGTCAATATACTTGCTTGCAGAGTGAATAACAATATTTGCACCATGCCGAAGGGGGGTGCAGAGATAGGGCGTGGCAAAGGTATTATCGATGATTAAGGGGACGTCCATTTCTTTTGCAATAGTAGAAAATTTCTCAAAATCCAGCACATTAAGCCCCGGATTTCCGATTGTTTCAGCAAATAAAGCCTTTGTTTCCGGGCGGAAAAGGCCTTTAATTTCTTCCGGTTCCGCATCCGGATTTACAAAAGATATTTCTATCCCTATTTTCTTCAACGTATTGGAAAGAAGGCTAAAGGTTCCTCCATATATCGTGCTGGCTGCAACAATATGTTGTCCGGCACCGCAAATATTTAATATCGCAAGGGCTGTTGCGGCCTGCCCTGACGATGTGGCCATTGCCCCTGCGCCCCCTTCCAGAAGGCTCATCTTTTCTTCAAATTCAGCTATCGTAGGATTGCTGATTCTTGTATACATATGCCCTTCGGCTTCCAAATCAAAAAGCTTTGCCACCTGCTCCGATGTGTCATATTTATAGGTCGTGCTCTGATAGATTGGGACAACCCTTGTTTCGGAATTTTTTGGCGAATATGTCCCCTGAACCGCTTTCGTCTCAATTTTCCAGTTTTGGCTCATACCATTTCCTCCCTCACCGTACTACACTTATTCTTCATCACCTTGTTTTTTCTCAATATTGTTCTTTTCAAATATTTTATGTCCTTTTTGTGATTGTGTCAATAACGATACCCAACTTTAAACTTAAAATACTATTTACACAGGGGCATGCATTTTGACAAGCGGATAAAACAAATCAGATTTTATGTATTTGGCAGCATTTGTTAACCAATGGCAATACTTACTCACAGCCTGTGGATAACTCTGTGGATAATTTGTTGATTTGTTGTTAACAACTGCCCGTCCACAAGATATAGATTCAAAGGGAACTGCAAAAGACCTCTTACAGTCAACCGGAAAACAGGTTATCTTCTCTTATGTTATCCGTTCATACCTGTCAAATCAGGACGATTCTCCGGATATATCCGTTTAAGCAGAAGAAAATGATTCCAAAGCACGATTACACATAGTTGAGGGTTGAGCATACTGAGCTAATAATGCACACGTACCAGCCAAAATTTTATGCCCTTGTCACTCCATCCAAGATCCCAGGGAACCCTATAGCGGTCAACGTTGTGACAATTAACTAATGCATAGCCTTTGGAGTCCGCCCCGGTTACGACAGAGATATGGGTAACCTTGCCCTTTTTTTCGTAAGCAATAAAATCACCGGGCAGCAATTGGTAAGAAGCTTTGTAAACCTTGTTGTAGGTTCCGTAAGCGATTTTAGAAGCCCTGCCGCTGTAAAGCATATAACTCTTAAAGGCATGGGCATTGACCCAGGCCTTACTCCCATCTTTAACATAATTCCATTGACGTGTCTTTTTAAACTTTCCTCCTTCAAACAGAATTTGTGAAGCGAAGTTGGCACAATCTCCGCCAAGAGGATTATAATCTTTATATTTTTTATTATATTGATATCCGGTTTGTCTATCATTAGCCGCTCCACAGTATTGATCTGCATATTCTACCGCTGCCATTCTTCTCACACTTATTTCTGAAAAATCTCTAGGTCCGCGGGATAGAATATGTGTTTTTATGTCTTCCGATTTAATACTATCCAAATGCAGGGAATCGGCAAACGGGTCCTTATACCATTCCTTTACAATTATCCATTCCTCTTGTTTCAAAAGCACTTCTTCATTTATTTGATGGTGCTTTTCCAGCGTCTTGCCGCTTTTCGGAACTAAATCTATAGAATGGTATGTGCCGATTCTAAAATCATTTGCTCCATACGTTTCATTTTTATATTGATATCGATATGTTGTGGAAACAATGAGATTAGCTGTAATCCCGGCGCCTTTTTCTTTGATATATCTGATGGTTATATCGGAATGAATATGGGTAAATCGTATACCTTGCTTCTCAGACCACTGATGCAGGTATTTCATTTTTTTTACTTCATGTTCATAAGCCCACATACCATATCTTTTCTTTGTATCATATAGCGACTTTAAAACTTCACTATCTTTTTCCAGTATTGCCTTATTTCGAATGTCAAACATTTGCTGAATAACCGACAGTATTTCATCCCTGGAAAATGCCTCCGATACATCATCTATATAGTGATATGCCGCTGCTGCTAACGCACAAAGCAAGATTATCCCTATCGTGACATAAACCAATGTACTTTTTTTAACAATTATAAACAGCATCATTGTATCGCCTCCAAAATCCTTTCATAAAATTATATGAAACAGAAAAAAAATGATGAACGGTTTTTGAAGGCAACGGCTCCTTTAGATAAAAAGACAGGCATGGCTGCTATCATAAAAAACCGCAAACTACTTTTTACAAAGTAATTTGCGGTCTTATTCAAGTTGTTTGTCATTCGTGCGTCAGCCGGTTTTAATCCTCGGCATTCATGATCACGCTTAAAATACAATTGTTTTTTATGGAAGCTTCCATCAATTCTATATTAATAGTAGTGCCGTCAGGATAAGATTGACCTGCTATCGTAATCGCGTTAACCAGCTTCTTGCCAAGTAAATATTTATATCTGGAGTCGATGATCCTCAATATGCTATCCTCCGACTCTGCCTCAACAGGTTCCATCAGTTTACCGACATCTGCGGCTTCTATATCATGGATTTCTGCCGTATACTCACGGTTCTCCCTCTGCTGTTCCTTAACGTTGCCGTCTTTTTTCACCCGTACCTCCGTCGGGCTTTCATCATTTTCTACAAATGTGTTATGCTCTTTTTGTTCACAATCTGCATCAATTATAATGACATTGCCTATTTGGGCAATACGACTTGCCTTAATATAATCCTCTTCGGTATGAAGACCGTCTATAAAATAGCCGTTCTTTATATCAATAGCCGTTACCTTTCCGATATATTGGCCCTCACAGGTATACATAGGCATTCCTCTATAAATAGCCCGCCCATGTGTAAACAATGTATTGGCCATAGAAAGCTTTTTAAGCATCATCGCATTTGGACCCATCGCAACATTTTCAACAGGTATTTGAATATATTTTTCCGCAGCATTGTCGGCTATACAAGGGTTAAGCAGATATTCTTCTTTTATCACACACAGAACACCGATTAAGCGGTCGTCCTGTATAACAACCCCTTGCATATATCCCAGCATTTTTGCTTCATCAACGGCAATAATAGGATATTCTTTTGATAAATCAAAAACCACTTTCTCCACCTACTCTTCGTCCTTCTCAAGATTATCTTTATACATTCTATAATACATACTGCCTATTACGTTATTAAATTCCCCCATATTGCTCTTTGAGCAAACAAAATCGCTGCCAAGATATTCTTCCAAGTTCTCAAACAAAATCGCGCTTCCGCCGCCGCAGAAAATGATGTCATTACTATGACTGAAAGATTTAGCCTTTGCAAACTCTCGTATATCTTTGCTTAATTCATAGGCAAAGGTATCAAACACATCTTTTACAATTTCATTGGTATCAATACCAATGCCTTTTTTAGCCTTGAGTATATTTTGATGGTATCTCACCATATTGTCAATCTCATAGGTAAAGGGCTTGCGATTAAGCTCATTCCTATAATTATTATAAATCATCAAAGAAATCTTTTCATAGCAATCCATCATGCCTTTTTCAAAGGTATTCACCCCTATGACTTTTATACCTTCAAAGGCTGCCACATTGATTTGGCCCGACCCAATATCCCAAACAATGGTTTTTTTGTCATCTCTGCATTCTTCCTTAATCTTACCATATTCATCTATCGCATAAGAATAGAAGGCCGCTATGGCTTCCGGACAAAAGACAATCTTTCGAATTCTAAAACTTATGGTGGAGATAACCTCTGACGTATTGTATATGTTATAAAACAGTACACGAAAATTGCCTTTTAGATTAGCCTCATACTTGGCGATAGACGCTTTTCGGTCTATGGCATATTCGATTAACGGCTGATTGACGGTTATATCCAAATCCTGATCATCATGGTTATACTTATACAAATTATAAGCAATCCCCGTTAGCATGGAGAAAGCGATCACTTCATCCCCTGCTTTTTTTACATAGCGGTTTCTATCCCGGATCAGAAGACCTTTCTCTTCTGCTGCCTGACCCACCAGTTTTTTGCCCAGTGACTGGCCCTCTCTGATTATTTCAACCAACATAGCGTCAGCATTAATCCTTTCAGGGCTATCGTCCATATCCCATAGGTTAAGGTCAAAATTCAAACCATAATTCAGATCCACCTCAGCTTGTGAAATAACCGTAGGAAAGCTGAAAGGCTTCTTTAGTTCCTGCATTACTTTAGTCAGCCGGTTACCGCCGTCCACATAAACCCTCAGACCAGAATCCATATATAATCCCCCTTATATTGTTATATATGCCGTGTATAGATTTAAAATTGAATTGAGCAGGACATTATCCTTTTGTATAACATTTTTCTATACTATTTTATCAATATCTAGCAAAAAATAAAAGTCATAAAATATAAATCCATACGAGAATACTATAAAAATAGGGCTGTGGTCTTAGTGCCGCAGAATTATAAGATTTGTATGTTCCTAGATATATCGATTCATTTTTGGGGTTCAAATTGCAAAAGCTTGTGTCCCATGTTATGATCAAAGTATAGAATACTTATTAAGGTAGGTGCATTATAAAATGACCCCCATATCAGGCCTACGAATAACACAAAAATGTTTAATAAGTACAAGTAAACCTTCACTTGCTTTTTACCGGCGCTTTTTATCCGATGCAGGATCAGAAGCATTTTCCATATGTCAATGTCTTCATGAAGAAACAGTAAAGAATATACCGGTAACAAATCACTATGAAATTATTATAGACTTTAACAATCAGGACATTTATAATATCATTGTCAAACTGTTTAATAAATTAATGCTATTTGACTGCCGGCTGCATGTAAAAATTTTAGCGCTTTCTTCTTTCGACAAGCCCGGTACCGCACCAAGTATGAAGATGTTAAGAAAGCTTGAAGCCAACCATTTAATCGAACTTGAAATATTGGATTCTCACACGGAAACGGATATCAAAAACGCCATCTCGTCGCCGCTTGAAAATGTAACCTGCTTTATCGGACCCGGCAATACGGGAAAAAGCGCTATTATTTCGTCCGTCAGTGAACTATTCCAAAACAAAAAACAACGGGTTGCGTTGCTTGATCTCACCGGAGCACAAAAACTAATGAATTATTTTCCCCGCAGTATTAAGATATCCGGTAGTTGTATAGATCATAGCACTGTTTTGCCGCCTTATCTTTCCGCAGAATCCGAAGACCATGAGTCCATCGTTTTATATAACTACACTCACGCTATGACCTCTCAGCATGCTGAGACTGCTTCCCTGTGCAAAATAATTGCTATGCTCGGCAAATACTATGATTTTGTATTCATCAATGCAGACAGACATATCCTAAAGGAGTCCATAGATATTTTTAGACTCTGTGGTAAAATTATCATTGTCCATGATTGCATGCTTACTAAGACGGGCGATGCACATCATATTCTTTGGAAATTGCATCAATCGGGGGTAGACACGCAAAATACCGTATCGATTATTTATAATAAAGTGGAAAAAGGAATTACCGATATAGCAACGATTGAAGAGAATCTTATTTTTAAGAGAGGTTCAAAAGGTCGATTAATCCCATTAATTGATCTGCAATGCAGTACCTTTGAAATACTTTATACCAAACAAACAATGGTTGCATTAAACAATAAATTTATGACTAAATACCCTGCGGTTTATGAGACTTCCACCGATTATATTAAAAATATAGTGCGGCTTTACCAGTTTATTTATAATAATCTTACCTATTGTGAATGTGCGGATATGCAGTTCAAAGATTTGATCCGGCATTATTCCCATACCCTCTACTATGGTTTGTTAACAAACATAAAGCGGGTTCTAAAATATTGGACGACTCCCAGATTTGCCGGGCGCATCGAAAAGCTGCTTTCTTAGAAACACCGAAGGAAAGGCTTTGGCGCTATGGGCACAGAAGAAATGAAATGTTATGCATTAATTATTTTAACAAAGGGTTTTGACTCATGAGTCAAAACCCTTATTGCTTGGTATTATCCAAAGCAATATTGTGCAAGACTAGGGTTAAAGGCGCTGGATAAATTTTTTTTAAACATATGGTTCTAAAATTGTCGAAAAAATGTTAAAATTGAATACAAGATACATGTCAAAAGAATTCTGATAGGAATAGCATGTATTAAATTAAGAAGGAATTATTGGGAGGAGATTGAGTATGAGTAAGAACAATTTACAAAAACGGGGGGCCTTTGTCAGTAGGATCGGCTTTATATTCGCTGCGGCGGGTTCGGCGATCGGATTAGGCAACATATGGCGCTTTCCTTATATTGCGGGGGAAAACGGCGGGGCAGCTTTTATTTTAATTTATTTGGTTTGTATTGCATTAATCGGATTGCCGGTAATGCTTGCAGCTTTTTCCATCGGCAGAAATACAAAGAAAAGTGCTATTACTGCTTATAAAAAGCTCTCACCTGACAAACCGTGGTTTATAGGAGGCGTAAGTGGCGTCGTAGCCGCAATTTTTACGATGTCTTTTTATTCTATAGTCGCAGGCTGGACATTTTCCTATATATTTAAAAGTATATTTGCAAACTTGACGGTCATGTCGCCGGATCAGTTAGGTAATCTTTTTGTTTCCCATATCAGTGGCGTATGGAGCCCTATCTTTTGGCACCTTGCCGTCATAGTGATCAGCTGCTTGATTTTGTTCGGGGGCGTTAAAGAAGGCATCGAAAAGTGGAGTAAAATTCTGATGCCGGCTCTATTTATTCTATTGGTGGTCCTGGTGGCCCGCGGCTTAACATTAGAAGGAAGCTGGGAAGGGATAAAATTTTTGTTGTACCCTGATTTTACAAAAATAACGGTTGAAACGATTGTAATGGCATTTGGCCAGGCATTTTTCAGCTTAAGTCTTGGGATGGGAACTATGATTACTTATGCAAGCTATGTTTCCAAATCTGAAAATTTGCCTAAGACAGCTTTAATGGTTACCGCTATGGATACAGGAATTGCACTATTAGCCGGCTTTGCCATTTTCCCTGCAGTGTTTGCATTAGGCTTTGAACCAACGGGAGGCTCTTCACTGGTCTTTAGCGTACTGCCTGCAGTATTTGGACAAATGCCTTTGGGTTCATTTTTTAGCACATTGTTCTTCCTGTTATTAGGCATTGCGGCCCTCACATCGGCTATATCCATTATGGAGGTTATTATTGCTTATTTTGTTGACGAGCATCACTGGGGGAGAAAGAAGTCCGTTATTCTTACGGGAATTGCCTTATTTTTGGCAGGTCTCCCATCTGCCCTTTCAATGAACGTATTAAAAGACTATACGTGGTTTGGCAAAACCTTTTTCGACTTGATGGACTATATGGCCTCCAATATATTACTGCCGTTCGGCGGACTCGTCATTGCATTATTTGTAGGATATCAGTGGGGTGTTGACAAGTCGATTGATGAATTATCCAACGGAGGAACAGTAAAGTCCTCTCTGTTCAAAACCTATGGATTTATCATTAAGTATGTCGCACCGGCCTTGATCCTCCTTGTATTTCTGAATGCAATCGGGATATTAAATATGCTTTGGAAATAAAGAAGAATGATTTATATAATGTAGCTTGATACGATGAAAGAAAGTATGGTGACGTTTTTTGCCTATCAGAATCTGAAGGCAAAATTTCACTAACAAAGGGTTACGGTCAAATCGCCGTAACCCTTTCTTTAGATTTTATTACTATGCTCTTTACCCCTCTGCCCTATTTTTTTTGTTATCTTCTTGAGCCATGCTATACAACAATCATATCTCACAGAACCGGATAATAATAAAAAAATGCCATAACCGAATAAAAGAATAGACGTAACAAATAGAATCAGACTTCTGTTTTGGACCAATGCTGTGCCAAAAATTCCTAATCTTGTATTCCAAACGGTTATATTAGGCAAAATGCGTATTGCGTTCCAATGTACATAAATTAAAAGTATGAATCCATAGAATGAAATAATGATGCCTGCTATTATTCTTCTCATAACTATTTCCCCCTCATCATAATATCAATATGTGTCTGTAAATATCCCCCGGTTGCTTTAGTCTGCTTTATTTCACCGAAATCTTTACCAAATGCAGGTCTTTCCATAAAAATCAATGCTGCAACCATCTTGTGATCAAATTTGATCTGCAGCTGCTGCACGCTTTATCTCTTTCTTATCAAATAAAATGCTTGCACTATTGTCTGCGCTAAGAATCTTCCCGGATATAATATAACCATAAATAATATCTATCCTATTGAGGTCGTCGGAGTAACGAAACGGATTGTCTACCAAACCGCCAAACCAGCCTACATTTGAATAGTCCGGCTTAGGGACGATATAATAGCTTATCACGCAATATAAAAAAATAACACCAATGAATACCATTACATCTTTTACGGTGGGTTGATGACCTATTATCATATTAAATAACAACCCAATAACGCCTGCACAAATAATTAATCTCAGCAAGACAATAGATCCTTTGGGCGGTTTAGGCGCTTTTTCGTTCCGTTCAAAAGTCCCAACCGGCCCCGGATTATGTCTTTCAAATAACCATTCAAATAACCCCATGGATGCCTCCTCCTGTTATGACATCTGAAAAATCAGATTTTATTGTATGATGTAATAATACAATTATAGAATTCTATGGTAACCATGTCAAATAAATAAATGTATTTTTCATCTCAATATTATCCGGAAAATAAACGCACAAAAGCTTAGGCAGCATGTTAATAAATTTATGATTGACAAAAAGGTAAGGCAACCTTATAATATTTGTATGAGATACGGTAAAGATGATAAAAGTCTCGCATATGCTGTTTTGAACTTGACGCATGAATATCTGCGTCAGGAAAAAGAGGCTCGTTGCTATGGGACTGACGTTTCGATTTTCTATTCGGAAATCCATGTGCTTATGCAAATTGTCGATCATCCCGGCATTCATATTAACGGGCTTGCAGAAGAATTAAATGTTACCAAAGCATCTGCTTCCGAAATAGTCAAAAAACTGGAAAGAAAGGGTCTGGTTGAAAAGAAGGTCGATGAGCAAAAGCTTTCAAAACTGGCTGTTTATGTAACGGATAAGGGGAAGCTGGCACATGAAAATCATATGAAATACCATGATAGGTTTGAACAAATGATTGAAAAACATGTCTCAAGTGGAACCGAAGGTGAAATTGCATTTTTATTGAAATTCCTTCACAATGTTGCCAAAGACCTTGACCGAGTGAATGAAGTAACAATACAGCAGGAAAAACAAAATGAGTAGAAATATAATGCCATCGCTTTTTACCACGTTTAAGGCAATGGTTTATTATATGAATTTTAGTATGGTTGCCATACTTTTATTTGCCCTAAATAGCAAGGCAGCCATACTTTTTTATCGCATTAGAGTTAGGGGCATCTAACTATTGAAGTAAAAAAAGTTATCAAAGAGATTAAATCCAAAAACTAAGCGACCTATGGGAAGTTTTAAGACTTCGGACGGGCCGGCAACTTCCGCCACGGATCGGAGAGACCGACAGCCGACGTAAAAGAAACAGCATCATGGGAGCTTAAGTCCATACAAGAAAGGACGTGAGAACGAGTTGTTTACATATATAAGAAAACGATTGATCAGCCTTGTCATTGTGTTGTTTGGCATAACGGTCCTTTCCTTTTTGCTGTCAAATATTTCGCCGGTGGACCCTGCTGAGGCCTATGCCAGTCGGGTATTGAAGAATCCTACACCTGAAAAAATCGAAGAAATCCGGTTGGAAATGGGGCTTAACTTGCCATTATATCAACAGTATATCAATTGGATTGGTAATTGTCTGAAAGGTGATCTAGGTACATCTCTGCTGACAAAAAATCCGGTCAGTTACGATATTGCGCAGAAAATGCCTGCAACCATACAGCTTGTGGCTCTGGCTTTGTTTTTTATTGTGATCTCATTCATACCCATCAGTGTCATTTCCGCTGTCAGAAAAAACAGTCTTTTTGACCACTTCGTAAAGGGGGTGTCCATCTTAGGCATTTCCATTCCAAGCTTCTGGCTGGGCTTTCTGTTGCTTCTGATATTTGCGGTTACCTTCCCTATTTTTGAGGTTGTAGATTATGGAAATATCAGAAGCCTGATTCTTCCCGCGCTGGTTCTTGCCATACCCGCAGCATCCTCATTTATCCGGTTATTCCGTGCCACAGTACTGTCTAACTTAAACAAGGACTACGTAGTTTACGCCAAGGCAAGAGGCATCAGCACCAATCGAATTGTTTGGGGCCATGTTTTAAAAAACTCACTTCCCCCGATTGTTACATTATTTTTCCAGAATTTAGGCTATATGCTTGCCGGAAGCGCAGTGGTGGAAAGCGTTTTTTCGCTGAAAGGAATAGGCCTCCATCTGCTTAATGCCGTCATGGCTCGCGATTTACCGACAATCAACGGCTGTGTATTGATTATTGCCCTTATTTTTGTATTTTGCAGCATACTTGCGGATGGAATCAATATGGTCCTGAATCCTCGAATGATCGAAAGGGAGGAAGCACTTTATGAATAAAGCACTCTTAAAAAACAAGCAGGCCCTGATTGGTCTTGGCCTGATGCTGTTTGTATCAATGATTGCCGTTTTTGCTCCATTCATTGCGCCCAATGATCCGAATCAAATTGATACGCTAAACAAGTTCCTGCATGTAAGCCCGGCGTATCCGCTGGGGACGGACCAGTTGGGCAGGTGCGTTTTGTCAAGGCTGATCTTTGGCGCCAGATATTCTCTGGGGATTGCGGTACCCACGCTGCTGGCACTGGGAACCATCGGGCTGGCCTTTGGAACAGCGGCGGCCTATATAGGCGGCCGGCTTGAACGGGTATTCCTTATCGTTTGTGATATTTTCATGGCCTTTCCTCCGCTGGTTATCGTGTTGTCCCTCGTCGGAGCGCTGGGACAAGGGATAGAGATTATTCTTACAGCGGTGATTTTTTCCATGTGGGTCTGGTACGCAAAGGTACTACGCACCTATGCACGGATTGAAAAAGCCAAGGACTATATCCTAGCGTCTAAAATAGCAGGATGCAGTGGCCTGAGAATTGTATTTTATCACATTATACCCAATATCCTGCCCCAGTGCATTGTGATTCTAAGCACGGGAATAGCCTCGCTTATTCTTATGGTATCCGGCTTTTCTTTTCTTGGACTGGGGTTTGAGGCGGGAACGCCGGAATGGGGTGCCATGCTCAATCAAGCCAGATCCAGCTTTTATGCCCATCCAAGATTAGTTGTCTATCCCGGTCTCTGCATTTTAATCACGGCAGCAGGGTTCAATCTTTTTGGGGAAGCCCTCAGGGATATGATCTCCCCCGAGGAGGTGAGCGAATGAAGGAACTATTAAAAATAAGCAACCTGTGCATCAGTCTTAGACAACCGGCTTGCCCTATTGTGAAGAGTGTAAGCTTTTCCCTCCCGGCTGGCACTGCATTAGCATGAGTATGTTCTTATTTCTTACCCATAACATCGATGTGGCGCTCTATATGGCTGACAATATCTTTGTTATGAAAGACGGCTCTATCATTGAACAGCTTAAAAATGCCGCCTCCTATACGGATTTTCGCCATGATTATTCCAGAATGTTAATAGAATCTCTTCCGCCTCGGTCACCGCTGCACCGATAAAGCGGCAGAGTTTTATATAAAACTATATTAAGAAAAAGAGAGTGATGATATTGAAAAAAATAATTATTATGCTGATGGCTATTGCGTTGCTGCTGACGTCTATAGCCAGTTGCTCCAAAACTACTATCGATACTGAAGGTGAAATTAACGAACTCACACTCAGCGAGAGCTGGAACTTTGAACGCTTTGCCCCTCTTACATTGGAGGAGAGCAGCCATGGTATCATGTATTATACGCGTAATTTTTACGAAACCCTTGTCAGTTACGATAACGGCGAAATTGTTCCCGGCCTTGCGGAAAGCTGGGAAATATCTGAAGATGGCCTTGTGTATACCTTCCATCTGAGAGAGAATGTGAAATTTACTGACGGAGAGCCCTTTGACGCCGAGGCTGTCAAGAAAAATCTGGAATTCATTCCCCTCAACCTGGGCATCTATAATGGTTATTTTGGAACAGTGACTACTCTGTTCGATAAAGTCATCGTAGTGGACCCCTATACGGTTGAGGTACATTTGATTCAGCCCTATTATGCAGCACTGAATGATTTTGCCATGGAGATGGTCTTGGCAATGGTCTCTCCTAACGCATACAATGAAGACGGATCTTACAAGGATACTTTAAAAACCGCCACCCTTGGCACCGGCCCCTATATGTATCAAGGAGATACGGACGGCACAACCTATACTTTTGTTAAAAATCCCGCATACTGGGCTGAAGAACCTCAAATCGACCGTTTTCATGTGAAGGTTATTCCTGATAATGACGCAAGGCAGTTGGCTTTGCGCAGTAATGAGGTGGACATTCTTGTGGGCGTCAGACAAATGTCCTACAACAGCTTTGATGTGCTAAAAGCGGCTGGTTATACGGCACTTATATCAGATGGGGCAAGTAATACGCAATACCTTGCGTTTAATGTGGAAAAATCGCCTTTTGACGATCTGAATGTTCGCCGGGCCGCCAGTTACGCCATTGATAAAACGAGTATTTGTAAAAACGTACTTGGCGGAATGGCAACAGAGGCAAACAGCCTCTTTCCCTCGCATTTGCCATATTGTCATGTCGAACTTGCAACATATGGATATAACACAGAAAAAGCGATTAAGATACTTGAGGCCTCCGGTTGGTTTGATACGGACGGCGATGGTGTTCGTGAAAAGGATGGCCTCCAATTAAAAGGAGAGCTGGTTTATGAGACAGACGATACCCTGATGGAAGATCTTGCTCTTGTTCTGTGCGCTCAACTGAAAGAAGTCGGCATAGAAATTAAGCCAAAGGGCATGGAGATTGCAGCTTGCATTGACGAATACGCAAATGGTAATTATTCTATTGCACACGATTCCACATATGGCGGCGTTTGGGATCCGCATACAACGATTACCAACGCTCATCCCAAGCAGGGTAATGATGCGTTAAATCGTGCGTTTAGGCTTGCTGACAATGCCGGTGAACGCATTGACGCTCTGAATATCACTGTTGACAAGGAAAAAATAAAGAAAACCTATGACTTTATTTTAAGTGAGGCCAACGATAAGGCACTGCTTGTCCCGCTTTACCATGCGAACGAATTAGTAGTATACAATAATAAAAAGATCCGGGAATACACATTTGAAGGACAGCTGGGTTATGTATATGTGCCCTCAATTAAACTAAAGTAACGATATTTGATTCAAGAATGATGACTGGACCTGGGAGCACAAATTTATAAACCTTTGACGCCAGTCCAAGGCAAATGATCGAATATGTACTCCCAGGATTTTTTCTCCGCCAACTATCTGGGGGGTATTGCTTCTTCTTTGAACTTTGCTTTGCTATCGGCAGACGGATCATGATAAACTGCTATTTCAAAGGTCCTATTTCCCCCCAAATCTGCAATAGTATTGGCAACAATGTACTTATAAGTTATGCCCTGATTGTAAATAATATTCGTAAAATAGCTCTGTCAATTCAAAGTCTCAAGTTCCACTTGAGATACCTAGTAGAAAAGATGAGGCTTTTTATGTATGATTAAGTTCCTTTGTCTTTGTATAATTGTAGAATTCGCTTAATAATGTCAAATAAATATTTAAAAATTCTTGATTTCATTATCATGTTAGAAATCCGTTAGAAATTGTTAACATAATACAGCAAAGGCTCATAACAAAAGGGTTACAGCCAAATGGCTATAACCCTTGCTATTACTGGCGGAGAGAGAGGGATTCGAACCCCCGAACGCTTTAACACGTTACCCGATTTCGAGTCGGGCGCCTTCAACCGGACTCAGCCATCTCTCCGTATATATTATCTTTTTTGCCTAAGCTCTTTAAAGAAAACCTTTAATATCTCGGCACATTCATCTTTTAATATCCCTTGCACCACTTCTACCCTATGATTAAAAGTTTCAACACCAAATAAATCGACTACTGATCCCCCGGCCCCTGCCTTTGGGTCAGTAGCACCTATGACTAATCTTCTGATTCTGGATTGGAGAATGGCGCCTGCACACATGGGACACGGTTCAAGTGTCACATACATATCACAGTCCATCAGCCTCCATCCACCAAGCTTCTTGCAGGCTTTTTGAACGGCTAAAATTTCAGCATGGGCCGTAGCATCACGCTTTTTTTCCCTCAAATTATGTGCCCTTGCAACAATCTGTCCATCTTTGACAATCACTGCTCCAATCGGCACTTCACCTTTTCCGTAAGCCTTCTCAGCTTCTCTCAACGCATAAAGCATATAATCATTGTCAGTCTTCATCTTCAATTCTTCATTCTTTATTAAAATTGGTACGCCCGAGAGGATTCGAACCTCCGGCACGCAGTTTAGGAAACTACTGCTCTATCCTACTGAGCTACGGGCGCATATATTTAACCTGTCGTCCCTCATTACCCGCTTCTCTTTAAAGAGAATTTAAGGTCCAACAATTATTTTACCGTTAATCCGTAAAAATGTCAATGAAAATTTAAGCCAATTTCACGCCGGTTTTTACATTAATTTTTCTTGCAGTAAGCTTACATATTGATCCCCAGCAACAATAATATGATCATATACTTTAATAGAAATTGCTTCCAGTGCTGATTTTATATTCTTTGTGACTTTAATATCAGCATCGGATGGTTTGAGGCTCCCTCCGGGATGATTATGGGCCAGTATCACACTATTGGCTTGATGTCTTAATGCATTTTCCACAATCAATCGAGGATACACCGGTGCCTCATTAATCGTGCCTTCATGTACCAATGCCGCATGATTTACTCTATTTTGAGCATCTAAACAAATCAAATAGAAGACCTCATACGTTCTCCCCGTAAAAAGGGAAACAGCATATTCCCCGGCCTTTGAAGCGCTGCTTAAAACCGGCTTATTGCCCCATTTTCCTTTAAAATATCTCCTTGCTAATGACGGAATAAGCGATACTAAGATTGCCGTATTCTCACTAATACCGCACCGATTGCAAATATCTTTAGGGTCTGCTTCAAAAAGCCCTGCTAATGAACCGAATTCTTTGATCATCTTATGGGCAAGCTCGTTCGTATCTCTCATAGGTATACTATAGAACAAAAGCATTTCAAGCACCTGGTGATCTTCAAATGCATCCAGGCCCTCTGCCAGATATCTTGCTTTTACCCTCTGCCTATGTCCTTTATGTAGGTTCTTATCCATTGTCACCCTCACTAAACATATATGACTCAAGTTTTTAAGCGCCACTTTGTTAAAGGCAATCCTTTACTCATAATAATATTCTACACAAACTTCTAAAATCCTTCTAAAATAAAGCATTTGATATCAATCAACAAGCTTTTTATAATTTTCCATTAATTCAATAAACTTCGTACTGTCGCCTCCGGTATCCGGAT
Source organism: Bacillota bacterium (assembly GCA_022360955.1). Taxonomy (GTDB): domain Bacteria; phylum Bacillota; class Clostridia; order SK-Y3; family SK-Y3; genus JAKSBV01. Next base: position 36,932 of record JAKSBV010000340.1, on the reverse strand, counting down.
GGTATTGCTTGGCAAGCTCACGAAATCGCTTCTTAATCGCATTGCCGTCTGCATCAAAAGGCAGCCCCATCTGGGCAAGTATATCCGGGTCGTATAAATGTATATTGACCATTCCATTTTCTTTGTAATATCTATAATATACATTAAAAAAGAACTCACTAACAACATTTTTGAATTCATCCTTATCCATCGCAGCTAACCTGCCAATTGAATACTTTACCTCCTTTTTGCATACTTCATGAAGGTCAAAGAATTCATCCCATACAAGGCTTGTATGACTAAGTCTTCGGAATAATTCTTGCTTATTATCTGCAAAGCCGATATGGCCAAAGCGTATTTTGATTTCTAGTTTTTTGAGCTTTCTGGTTTTACGCTTGATTTCATCATAATTGACATATCTATCTGACATTCGACCCTCTCCAATCCAGATGAATATGATGCAGCTGTATTGAATGAACCAAGGAAAGAATTAAGATATCATTTATTGATTGTATTATATATAGGCTCCTAAAATGAATATCAAAACCAATATAATCATTTTCTAACCATTTTGTCAAGCTTAAAAAATAAATACAGTATTATACCCTTGATTCATATATAGTATAAAGGTAGTAAAACCTTCATATATGCACGGAGATATATAAAAAATCTTTATGTTCTTATGTAGTTTAAAGAACTTACTACCTATCTGCTGCATATCATGAAATTATAGGGTTGAATATACTTTGATGTACAAATATATAATAACACCAAATTTCTATGAAAGGAGAAATGTTAAATGCCCCATGCAAACTATAAAAGACCAATCAAATGTACCCCACTTACACCCACTTGCGCAAACTGCAAGCCACCCAAGCATCCGTGTCCGCAAGACGTTCTTTTTAATTGCGGGACGGGAACAGGAGTAAATACGGGCTTTATAGGCTCAGGCGATACCCTCCTTCCCCCAACAACACCCATACCATTGGTATGTACCACACTGGATACTACTTGTTTGTGCAAGCCGATTGTTAAAATCAAATTTGACTGTACCGTTGGATTTACCTTCGCCGGACTGGGAGACATCTCAATACTCTTTCAATTGAAAAAATCTTGTGATAATGGACAAAACCTTGCGTGCGGGACTTGGGCACTGACAAGAGCTGCAGATTTCACATCCTATAATAACCCTTTTGAGTTTACATTCTGTGATTGTGATCCCTGCCCCGGATGCTGTACGTATGCCGTTGAAATCATTTCTTTTGTGATAGCGGATATAGGACTTTATCGTATATGTGTTAATGCACCAACAATTCAGGCAATAGCGACGGAAACTTGTGGTATTCAGAATGCAAATTCTTCCTTTGATACATCTCCTTGTGGAGTAGCAACAGGAACTTATTCTCATCAGGAGGCAAAGTGTCCTCCATCTGCCCCGGTTTGTGCAGATTGCGGGCCTAAGCATCCATGTCCCCAAGGCGTTCTTTTCAACTGCTGTACAGGTACAGACATACAAACCACAAGTGAGTGTCCTGCCACAACCCGCTCCCTGGTATGCGTAACGATTGATACCGCATGCTTGTGCAAGCCGCTCATCACATTGGATTTCAGCGCCATTGTTACTGCTAGTGTGCCGGACCGTAACACTATTACACTAATCTTCCATCTGAAAAAATCCTGCGACAACGGTCAGGAAATCGGATGCGGGACTTGGACGTTTGAAAGATCGGTAGATAATGATTGGATCATAAGTGATTCCTTTAGATTCGCGTTCTGCGACTGCCATCCCTGTCCCGGCTGCTGTACGTATTCCGTTGAATTGTTATCTTGTCGTACCGACGGCAGCGGACAGAATCCGTTTGCAGGCAGCTTCAGCATCAATGCTCCAACGGCTGCCGTACTGGCGGTGGACACTCACCCTCAGCACTCAGCCATACATGCAAAATGGTAAATGTATATTTTAAATATACCTATAGCCATACAATTTTAAAATCAAATCTATTTTAACAAAGACCCCGGATACATCAAGGGTCTTTGTTTGGTATGCCTTGCGGAATTCGCGCTTACAACGACCTTTTGTAGCTGTAGTAAGCGTAATTTTTTCTTTAAAGCCCTCCTAACACTTTTGCCTGGTACGCTTACTATATGTAAAACCTAACTTACATAAATATTGTTCTATGCTTATGCTGTTTCTTTCTGCTATATATGCGATCGTTTTATATAAATCTTTGTGATTGACACTCAAAAGTGTGATGACTTTATCCGGATAAAATTCCAGAAGTTTTTTCTCCATATCTTCATCCGTAATTTGTATATGCTTTATATATCGAAATCCTAAGTTATTAAAGTATTTCTTTAGAGGTATATTCTTTCTCCTTGCTCGCTGCAGACATCTAAAATATAAATTGCTGTCTTGTTGACGTAATCCTCTAATGATTTGGTCAGGATAAAGACTTCTTAAATCTTTCATAATATCACTCATTATAAACAATCTCCTTTTATGTAAATCATTTCTATGCCAGGTAAAAAAAATAAATGCTTGTCCTAATAATCTATATCTATTTCTATCACTCCGTTTTTTTCTTCAAATTCCTTTATCGTCTGTTCAATTAAATATTCTATCTGCATGGCAATAGAACGTTTATCAATCGCTGCTATATACTTAATTTTTTCAAAATTCTCTTCTTCCAATCTAAGAGTATATCTCTTTTTATCCGTAGACAATAATATCCTCCCTTTCATATATGTCGTATTGATGTCATAAATATTTTAGCATTTTTATGAAAAATTTTCAAAGCATACTATTAACACAAAAGTGACGTCATATTATGTTCTGTCACTGAATATACAAAAATCTTTAACCCATTATGTAATGTAAAGAACTCATTCCCTGCCTGCCGCATATGATGAAATTATAGGGTTGAATATACTTTGATGTATTAATTATAGCAGTACAACCATTTTATGAAAGGAGCATTTTCAAATGATTCGGGAAAATGATAAAAAACACAAAAAATGTCCACCTAGTGCACCCGCTTGTGCAAACTGCGAACCACCCAAGCATCCGTGTCCAAAAGGCGTTATTGTCAATTGCTGTACGGGTGCAGGGGTAAATACAGGTATAATAGCCGTACCTGATCTTCCTCCCCCTGAGACACCTATATCGCTGGTGTGTGCTGCGGTGGATACGACTTGCTTATGTAAGCCTATTGTCAAAGTTGAATTTAACTGTAACATCTGCTTTTCAAATATAAGTTTAAGCCCGGTATCGCTGGTCTTTCAGTTGAAGAAATCTTGTGATAACGGACAGGATATTATATGCGACAACAGGACGATGGCGAGAAATGTAGATCTTAGTAATTCTCCTAATGATTCTTTTGCGTTTACGTTCTGTGACTGCAACCCATGCCCGGGCTGCTGTACCTATTCTGTTGAATTAATTTCTTTTGAAGTACCGTTCGGAGAAAGCACTGTCACTATATTCATTGGCTCACCAACCATTAAGACAATAGCGATAGAAACTTGTAATACTCAGAATATAGATTGTTCTTCTGATATATCCCTTTATAGTGCAGCAACAGGAACTCATATCCATCAGAATGCAAAATGTCCTGCAGCTGCCCCGGTTTGTGCAGATTGTGAACCCCGGCATCCGTGTCCCCAAGGCATTCTTTTCAACTGCTGTACAGGCGCAGGCTTGCAAACTACAAATTTGTGTCCGGCTACGCCCCTTTCTCTGGTATGTACAACAATTGATACTACATGCTTATGCAGGCCGCTTATCGCATTGGATTTTAGCACTATTATTACTGCTGCAATTCCGCTTGATAGCCTTATTACATTAATCTTCCAAGTAAGGAAATCTTGTGCCAACGAACAGGATGTTGTATGCGGCAATTGGACATTTGCGAGAGTAACAACCGACGATTTGATATTAAGTGATTCCTTTAGATTTACGTTCTGCGACTGCAATCCCTGCCCCGGTTGCTGTACGTATACCGTTGAATTGTTATCTTGTCGTACTATTGGCGTGTTCTTTAATCCGTTTGCAGGCACCTTTAGCATCAATGCACCAACAGCTAGCATACTTGCAGTGGATACGTGCCCTCAGTCTTAGTAATTGCAACAATACCAAAATACTTTATAAGAAGGGAAAATTTTTAAATGAAACATGAAAACAATAAAAGACCAGTAAAATGTCCGCCTAGTGCACCCACTTGTGCAAACTGCGAGCCATCCAAGCATCCGTGTCCACAAGGCGTTATTGCCAATTGCTGTACGGGAGCAGGGGCAACTACGGGTCGTATAATTCCCCCCTCCCTCTTACCTCCTGAAGAACCTATATCGCTGGTGTGTACTACCCTAGATACTACTTGTTTATGTAAGCCTATTATTAAAATTGGATTTGTGTGTGATGTCTCCTTTGCATTCTTTAGCGCTGTGCCGGTTTCACTAAACTTCCTGTTAAAGAAGTCTTGTGATAATGGCCAGAAACTTATGTGTGGCACCTGGACGCTGACAACAACTCAAGTTTTGAGTCGATTTGCGACTGATTCTTTTGAATTTGCGTTCTGTGACCGTAACCCATGCCCGGGTTGCTGCACCTATGCTGTTGAAGTGATTGTGCAGACAGCGGCAGGAGCCACCCTTGCCACATACATTAGTGCGCCAACCATTAAGGCAATAGCCACAGAAACTTGTAATGCCCAGAATGTGAACTATTCTCTAGAAACACCTCTTTGTGGCGTTACAAGAGAAACTTATGGTCATCAGACAGTAAACTGCCCTCCTGCGTCTACGGTTTATGCAGATTGTGAACCCAAACACCTATGTCCACAAGGCGTTATTTTTAACTGTGGTACCGGCACAGGCATACAAACCACAAACGTGTGTCCAGCTACACCCCTTTCTCTGGTATGTGTACCTATTGATACCACATGCTTGTGCAGGCCACTTGTCACATTGGATTTCAGCACTGTTATTGCTGCTACAATCCCGGTTGGCAACACTGTTACACTAATCTTCCAGGTAAAAAAATCCTGTGATAACGGTCAGGAGATTAAATGCGGCAGTTGGACATTTGAAAGAAATGTCCCCAGTGTGAATTTACCAAGAAGCAATACCTTTAGATTTACGTTCTGCGACTGCAATCCTTGCCCTGGTTGCTGTACTTATTCCGTTGACCTGGTATCTTGTCGTATTGGTGGACCAGATGGCCCGTTTACAGGCAACTTTAGCATCAATGCACCAACGGTAACCGTACTGGCAGTGGACACTTGTCCTCAATCTTAGTAATGCATCCAAAATGGTAACCGTATGCTTTTATTAACGATACTTTTAGACCTAAAATTTTTAAGTAAATAGCTATTGTTCAAAAAAATAAAAGCCTTGAAAATCAAGGCTTTCACTTCTGGTACGCCCTACAGGATTCGAACCTGTGACCTTTTGATTCGTAGTCAAACACTCTATCCAGCTGAGCTAAGGGCGCATATCAGCACATATTATAGTAACACAATTACGATAAAAAATCAAATACTTTTTACAAAAAAATGTTGGAAATCGTGTCCGCCATTTTATACTTATATCTCCAAAAGATTTATGCTATAATTAAAGATAGACGCACTATTGTATTAATTTTCCGGAGGTATAGGTATGGCTACATATAAATTTTCAAGTAAAGATAGTATACAATCCACGCCTGTGGCTAATATTTTTATAGATACGTATATGCCTGTAGCCAATGCTACCTTTGTAAAGGTATATTTGTACGGACTTCGCCAGTGTTTTTCCGATAAGAAAGAAGTAGAAAACACACAAATTGCCAAAGATCTCAGCATACTGGAGTCGGATGTCATTAATGCTTGGCATTATTGGGAATCGGTCGGTGTCGTAAAATTAAATCGTAACGACAGCAAAGCGTCCGGCGATTTTGAGATTAAGTTTGTTGATTTAATAAATATGCAGCAGCCAAAACCCGAACAAAAATCTCGTATGATATTTGACAAGCGCCCTAACTATACATCGGAGGAGATTTCAATATATATCGAACAAAATGAAAATATCCGGTATATGTTCAATTTTGCCCAGGAAAGGCTTGGTAAACTATTAAGTTCCAATGATATCAAGACCTTATATGAATTTTATGATTGGCTCAGGCTTCCGGTCGAAGTCATCATCATGCTGATAGAATATTGTACATCTATTCATAAACGCAATATGAAATATATCGAATCGGTCGCCGTCAATTGGGCCGATCTGGAAATCAATACAATCGAAAAAGCCGAACAGCACATCAAGCAGCTTGAATATAAACATTCCATGCTGTATAAAATTAAAAAGTGTTTCGGTATAGAGAACAGGGCATTAAGCGATAAAGAGAAAAACTATATCAATACCTGGATCGATAAGATGAGATTTGACATTGAGCTCATTGATTATGCTAAAAATTTGACGATAGACCAGACGGGGAATTTGCCGATTGACTATGTCAATTCTATCCTCGAATCCTGGTACAAGCAAGGGATTAGAACATTGCAAGGGGCTCAGAAAGATGTAACGCAGCGTAAAGAAAATGTTAAAAATAAATACAATAAGACTGCCTCTAAACCCGCTAATGCTTCTAAGAACAAATTTATTAACTTTACCCAAAGGCAATACGATTTTGAAGAATTGGAACGCCTTGCTCAACAAAAAAAATTCAATACTTTAAAATGAAAGTAGGTCGTGGCAATGGCTTATGACAAAAAAAATTATTCACACATTATCAAAGAATACGAAGTGCTTCAAAATGCACAAAAAAAAGAATTGGATCATCGAAAACAGGAAGTGTACGAAAAAATCCCCAGGATTGAAGAGATCGACCGTGCATTACATACTACCGGACTAAAGCTCACGCGAAAAGTACTTGATAAAAATGCAGATTCTAAGGAGATTATCGAACAAATACGACAGCAGAACATCGACCTCAATATCGAAAAGGGAGAATTGCTGGCTACCCATAACTATCCCGTTGATTACTTAACCGTCAGACATCAATGCAGCAAATGTAAAGACACGGGATATATCGATGGTACCATGTGTCAGTGCTTTAAACAAAAATTGATTAAAGCTGCTTATGCCCAATCCAATCTGGACGCGGTGCTCGATACTCAAAATTTTGATCATTTTGATTTTTCTTTTTATGCAGTCGATGTAGATAAAAAAGAGGGTATTTCTCCAAGAGAAAATATACAAAAAATCTTTGAGCAGTGCGTTTACTTTGCAAACCACTTTGATCAAACAAATCAGAATTTATTATTATATGGAGGAACCGGTTTAGGAAAAACTTTTCTCTCAAGCTGTATTGCAAAAGATTTACTAGATAAAGAAAAAACCGTTTTTTATCAGTCGGCCTTTAAGATATTCGGTTTACTGGAAAATTACCAATTCAACCGTGGAGACCAAAATGTAAATAAAGAGCAGATGGATCGGTTATTTGATGTAGACTTGCTGATTATTGACGATTTGGGTACCGAATTTATCAATACATATACGAACCCTGCTTTCTTTAATATATTGAATTCTCGGATCATTGATAACCGTAAAACCATTATCAACACGAATCTCAATATACAGGAACTGGTTAACCTGTATTCCGAAAGGGTTATTTCAAGAATAATCGGTCATTATTTATTGCTTAAGTTCTTTGGTGAAGATATTCGAAAAATTAAAATGGCCAGATAAACGGGCCCCTCAACCTCTAGGGATTGAGAAGCCCGTTCTCTATGTCACTCTTTTCATAATCTCTACAATTAGATTAATTCTATTAAAAGGTGTAATCAAATAGAATCCATCTACGTACTCTTTTATTTGATTTGCGATATCCACCGCTATCTCTATACCTGCTTTCTCCGCCTCTTCCCTTGTCATCCCTTCGTTAAAGCGGTTAATATACATCTCGGGAATTTTAATGCCCGGTATTTCATTATTTAAAAACTGCGCATTTCTATAGCTTACAATAGGCATAATACCGCCAAGTATTTTTACCTGCTTCGGTTTTTTGAGCTTACGTATATAGGTAATAACTTCCTGGTCAAAAATTGGCTGCGTTAGAAAGAAATCCGCCCCCGCTTCTACTTTTTTATACATTCTGGCAACTTCAACCTCTTTGTTTCTCACATTAAAATTTAAAGCTCCTCCGATATGACATGGTTCTTCCGTAAATTGCTCTTTATTCATTTCACTTAAAAGCTTCATTAACTTTAATGAATTTAAATTAAAGACACTTTTAATTTCATTTTTTTCCGCACTGGGAATAGGATCTCCCGTTACAAGCAGGATATTTCTGATTCCCTCTATATAGGCGGCAATAAGGTCCGATTTCAGCGCAATAATATTTCTGTCCCTGCAGCATAGATGGGGTAGGGTATCTATGCCAATCTCCCTTTTTATTTTAGCTGCCACTACCATGGAATTGACCCGCGCTCTTCCCAAAGGAGAATCTGAGACCGTTATCATATCTACGCCATTGTCCTTTAACGTTTGGGCACCTTTTAAAATCTTCTCTATATTACTTTCCGACGGCGGGTCCAGTTCAACTGCGACTACAAATTTACCTTGTTCCAATTTTTTATTAAATTGATTATTATTAAGATACCTTTTCTCGGACTGTTTGTTAAATACCTCTTTTACCTGTGCCGGTGCATTGAGCGTGTACTTTCCGTTTTGCTTTTGCATCTTCTCTGCCATCTTTCCGATATGAACGGGAGTGGTGCCGCAGCATCCTCCTATAATGCTCACACCGGACCTTTTCATCTCCATCATAACATTCGCAAAATACTCTTCATTTTGAGAATAAACCATGCGTTCGTTTATAATCTCAGGAAAGCCCGCATTTGGCATGACCGACACAATATCACCGGAAAAATCGATTTTCTTTATATTGCCGAACAAAGGCGTAGGACCTGTACCGCAGTTAAAACCGTAGGCATCGATATGTTTTATTTTCTTTACTTCCTCAACAATTCTAGCTGCACTTTTTCCTTTTCTTGTGTATCCATCTGCCATGATCACAAATTGGGCCATGATAAACGCATTTTTATTCTTAGCCTTGATATATGCTGTCATTTCATCTAAATAATCTACGCTGCTAAACGTTTCAAAAGCAAATAGATCCGCACCTATTGTCATAAAAGTGTCGGCTATAAATCGATACTCTTCAATAATGCTTTCCCGATCTACTTCTTTGTTATCGTCTGTAATCTCCGGTATCGGGCCTATATCTGCCGCTACGAATATATGCTGTCCTTCACAAGCCTGTCTTGCAATCTCATACCCTTTGATCAATATTTCTTTGATTTCCTCTCGAGACCGCTTTAATGTGTGGGTATTGGCCGAAAATGTATTGGTTGTGATCAATTTTGCACCGGCTTGTATATATTCTTTATGTATCCTTCGAATAACCTCAGGCTCAGTTATATTTGCCATCTCCGGGAACACGGCATCTTTTCCCGTAATCTGAGCATAATAGGTCCCCATCGCACCGTCGGCCAGCAGCATATTATTTTTAAGATATTCTCGAATCATGAAAGTTCACCCCAGACTGATCTGTCTATTCTATATGCATATATGGAAAAAACCTCAGGATCACGATCCTGAGGTATGGCGGAGAAGGAGGGATTCGAACCCTCGCGCCGCGTTAACGACCTATACCCTTAGCAGGGGCACCTCTTCAACCTACTTGAGTACTTCTCCATATGTGGCGGAGAGGGTGAGATTCGAACTCACGGCTCTTTCGAGTCACTGGTTTTCAAGACCAGCTCCTTAAACCGCTCGGACACCTCTCCAATAAAGTAACATATACTAATATAACAGATTTCCCGTATGATGTCAACAATAAAATATAAGTAAATTTTTGAAAGGGCGATATCTTCCGGCGTACCGATTAACCCTACTTATATCACGTTTAATAGAATCAAAACAGCCATAACAATCAGCAAGCCCCCTCCGATTCTGTGCATAACAAGCGCCAAATCACTTGACTCTGCATCTTTAAATTTCCACCCTTCATAAAGCTGCCACATGGCTTCCGGCAATAGAATACTCACTACACCTAAATTATTACCACAAATGCAAATAATCCCTTCATGTCTCTTCTCCCTTTACTCCATTACAATAAAAACATGGAAGTTTAGTTTATGTCCATAAATTTCCATGTTTTTATCTCTTTAGTTTTTATGATCCTTTTTTAATGATTTCCTTATTCCCCATATATCCTCTAAGTACTTCCGGTATAACTACGGAACCATCTTCATTTTGATAGTTTTCAAGAATACAAGCAACGGTTCTGCCTACTGCAACACCGGAGCCATTTAAGGTATGCACAAACTGCGCCTTGTCCTTCGGATTTTTCCTGTATTTGATACCTGCTCTCCTCGCTTGAAAATCTTCAAAATTGCTGCAGGACGATATTTCTACATATCTATTATAACTGGGCATCCACACTTCAAGGTCATATTTCATTGCAGCAGTAAATCCAAGGTCTCCGGTGCATATTTTAACAACTCTATAGGGTATTCCCAGCAATTTTAATACCTCTTCTGCATCTCCCGTTAACGTTTCCAGTTCATCGTAAGAATTTTCAGGTGCTACAAACTTTACAAGCTCTACTTTATTAAACTGGTGCTGCCTGATGAGACCTCGCGTATCTCTTCCTGCCGAACCCGCTTCTGCTCTGAAACACGCAGAATAGGCAACATGCTTAATAGGCAGTTGGCTCCCATCTAAAATCTGATCTCTGTACATATTTGTAACCGGTACCTCGGCTGTTGGAATTAAGAAATAATCCGTATCATGCACTTTGAACGCATCCTCTTCAAACTTCGGAAGCTGTCCTGTGCCAACCATACTATTTCTATGTACCATAAAGGGTGGAAAAACTTCCGTGTATCCATTCTTTTCCGTATGGGTGTCAAGGAAAAAATTTATGAGCGCTCTTTCTAAACGCGCACCACTCCCTTTGTAAAAGGTAAATCTCGCCCCGGTCACCTTCGCTGCGGCAGCAAAATCTAAAACACCTAAATTTTCTCCAATATCCCAATGGGCTTTCGGTTCAAAGTCAAATACCCTGCGTTCTCCCCACCTTCTTATCTCAACATTATCATCATCCGTATCCCCCACAGGTACACTCTCATCAGGAATATTCGGAATGGTCAGCATGATCTTTTCAATCTCTTGGTCTACCTCTCTAACCTTTAAGTCCAATGCTTTAATTTGGCCGGATAGATGCTTCATTTCTTCTAATAATCCCGATGCATCTTTACCTTCTTTTTTCATGACAGGTATTTGTTTTGACGCTTCATTTTGCTTGTTTTTCAGCTGTTCTACTTCATACAGCCATTCTCTTCTTTGATGATCCAATTTTAAAAAATCATCCAAATCAAAATCTTCTTTTCTTTTGTCCAGCGCTGCTCTAACACTTTCCGGATCTTTTCTTAATAATTTAATATCTAACATATATATCCCTTTCCCAGCATCATTTATTGTTTATATAGATATCGCACTGTAAAATTTAAAATATAATCGTACTCCGGCAACGGGTATCCCAAGGCTGCAAATAGTTGCGGGCTGAGAGATGAGGGTTGAGAATACCCCGCCTTGCATGACATATCGTTGCTATTTTACTCTCCTCCCCTGTTGCGGCAGTTTCCGACCTCCGGTTATCCATACCATTATATTTCTAATACTAGTGTGCGTTGTCTATATAGATACCCAACTTTAAAATTGAATTTATATATACACAAAAAACGCAGAATCACCGTTATTTGTGTATATAGTATTTTTAGGTTTAAAGTTGGTTATCTTTAATTGCTTCATGATCAAATCTTTATTTGCGAAATGACATCATAATATCACATTTCCCTAAGCTGTTTTTATTATACTATATTTTTGTCATTGTGTAATGTGTTTTGTATATTTATCCAATACATTGTCAATGATAATAGTATACTTTAACACATTAGGGAGATTGGTTCATATGAGTGATAAAAATAATCGATTAAGTCCGGTTGAAATTTTCGGACATATCGCTGACCTAAAACAAACCGATTACAAAAACACCCTTGCTATCGCTGCCATTATTGAGGTTTTGCTTGAAAAAGACATCATTACAAAAGAAGAACTATTGGTAAAATCCCGTCAATTGGACAGCTAGCTTTCGCTGCAGCATAGGGCATCCTCCTATTTGATTATCTTAATATAAAGCTTTTTTCCTCATGGTTCCTTTTAGCCATATCTATCGCTTGCATTTCTTCTACCGACAGCGGATATTTCGATTGCCCATTCACGACAGGTTTTGCATAAGTTGTAGAGCTTTCTCTTGAGTAAATACCATTGATTACAAAACCATTGTCTTCTAAATCCATAATTGCAATTGCATAACTTAAATCGCTGCCCACATCATTAAAAGCATTATATCTTATCACGCCTATTTTTTGGACGCATATTGATAAATCTTTTTTGATTTTTGTAATATCATTTTTAATTTTTTGATTATCAATGGTAACTTCTTGAACCTTTTTATAGTGATCAATAAGTATCGTTTCTAAATTTTTATCATTAAAATTGTTTGTGATTTTTTGGTGTCTTTTTTGTAATTTATTTAACTTGACGGTATTTGTTAAAATAATGATAAACATAACCAGTATGATTGCCGCCATGGTAATAATGATATCGTTTATGTTTAGATTAATCATATTATAAAATTCATCCATACTTTTACCCCTTATCTATTGTTTCACGTGAAACATTTTACCTTATATACTTCGCGATAAACCTTTTATACAGGCTTAATCTCTACTATCACGGAATATATACCTTTGCCTATTCAACCCTAAAACTCCAACCTATTTTAATGTACATTCTTTTTTGTGTTCAACATCCAGATACCCAGCTTTAAAATAACATTTATATTTATACAAAAAATGTAGAGCCCTCATTGTTTGCGTAAACATAGTTTTAGGCTGCAGTTGGGTATCTCTAATATGTATTCCCACACCATTTATAGAAATATAAAACATTTAGCTTTTTAATTTGTGATTGAAAACCCGCTTCTATTTTAAAGCCGTTCTTTTAGCTTGTGTTAAATTTAAGGTCCGGATCATAAAAACATATTGCTCTATCGTTGTTTTTTGATTATGGGCAAAATGTAAAGGTGCCTTATTTGCTATAATTTTCAAAATTTTACTAAAATGGTGATCCTCTTGCGTATCTTATGCTCATACTAAGTATTGTGCGGTTTGTTATGGATACCCAACTTTAAAATGGCATTTATATTTACACAAAAAAACATAGAAACACCATTGTCTGTGTAAGTGTATTTTTGCTGCAGCCTTATCTTTAAAGACAACAGCACATTGTACCCTGTTAATATATTTAAACAAAAACGTAAAAGCAGCACGATTTGTCCAAATGTAGTCTAAGGTTGCAGTCCAATATAGAAACACTAGAGATAGAAATATAATGGTATGGATAAACCGGAGGTCGGAGGTCAGAAGGCGGAGGTCGGAAAATGACTAAACAAGGACGGAGAGTAAAATAGCAACGAGGTGTGTTACAATACTGGGGACATTCTCAACCCTCATCTCTCATCTCTCAGCTCTCAACCACTTTTTAGATTCGGAATACCCGTTGCTGGAGTACTATTATATTTCTGACTTTACAGTGCGTTATCTATATCTTTAATGGGGTAATAGTTTTAAAAGTCTTTCCAGATCATTATCCGAATAATATTCTATTTCTATTTTCCCTTTCTTTTTACCGGAAAGAATTTTAACTTTTGTCCCTAGAGATTGGGAAAGCGTATTCTCTATATCAATAAAATGATGATTGGTTTTGTTCTCTTCCTTTGAAGCCGGCTTTTGAGTTTGAGCCATAAGAATATTTTTCACATATTTTTCTGTTTGTCTCACACTTAATTGATCACTCATAACCTTGAGAGCGATTTCTTGCTGTAATGCAGCATCATCAACCGCTAAAATAGCCCTCCCATGACCGCTGGAAATCTTATTTTCAGTTAATAAGGTTCTTACAACCTTAGATAAATTTAATAGTCTCAGCGCATTTGCAACAGCCGACCTGCTTTTCCCTACTCTTGTACTAATCTCTTCCTGGGTCAGACTAAATTCATCCATCAGCTTTTTATAGCCTTCCGATTCTTCAATAGGGTTAAGATCCTCTCTCTGCAAATTCTCAATCAAAGCGATCTCCATTATCTCTTTTTTACTATAATCTTTCACGACGGCGGGTATCGTTTTCAAGCCGGCCGATCTCGCTGCCCTCCAGCGCCTTTCACCTGCAATAATCTGATAAAACCCCGTCTCTAATTTTTTAACAATAATAGGTTGTATAACACCATGCATTTTGATAGATTCAGACAAAAGTTCCAATTTTTCTTCGTCAAAATTCTTTCTTGGTTGTGCCAAATTAGGTTCAATATCCGTTAATTTGAGCTCATTTACAGCACTTTCATCATCCATTCCCGCATGATCAAATAAAGCCTCTAAACCTTTACCTAACGCTCTTTTTGCCATCTTGTATCCCTCCTTTAACACCCATAACATCTCGGCTGGCCCCACTCATGATACGACACTTTTATTGAACATAGCAGTACCCATCCCTCACTATTCCATCTCACATACACTCACAAATTTCTTCCGCCAATTCAATATAACACTCGGCCCCTCTTGACTTTGGATCGTAAACAATGATGGGCTCTCCAAAACTGGGTGCCTCACTTAGTCTTACGTTCCTCGGGATCACCGTTTGATAAACTTTGTTAGAAAAATATTTTTTTACTTCCTCTACTACCTGAATGGCTAAATTGGTTCTCGCATCAAACATTGTCAACAATACACCCTCAATATCCAAATCGGCATTAAGATACTTTTTTACCTTTTTAATGGTAGCGGTTAATTGGCTTAATCCTTCTAAAGCATAATATTCGCATTGAATCGGAATCAAAATAGAATCGGCACAGGTAAAAGCATTAATTGTTAATAGTCCCAAAGATGGCGGGCAATCAATGACGATGTAATCATAATCATTTCTTATAGACTCTACTGCATTTTTCAAACAATACTCTCTAGACATCACCGAAACAAGCTCTATTTCTGCACCGGCTAGCTCAATATTAGAAGGACAGATATGTAAATTATCATATTCTGTTTTAATAATGCCTTCTGTCATCGGCAGCTCATTAATCAGCACATCATATATGGACTTTTCTAAAGACTTTTTATGAATCCCCACACCGCTTGTACTATTGCCCTGAGGATCTATATCAATTAACAATGTACTTTTTCCCCTCTGAGCAAGACAAGCACTGAGATTAATGGCCGTTGTCGTTTTTCCCACTCCACCCTTTTGGTTAGCGATCGCTATTACTCTCCCCATAAAATCCCCCCTTTCTGATCCTCTGATTTATACAAGCGTCTCTCAACAACACATTCCAGATTTTATATTTATACTTCAACTCGATTTACAGGGTTCTTTAATATTTCATCCATCATTATTATAACACAGATTAAATAACTTTTTAATAAAAATGTTTCACGTGAAACATTTTTTAATAAAGAATATATGGGTGTATTTAGTGCAGGTGAAGAAAATTATGGAAATGACCTTATGTACCGGAGGTCAGGAATCAAAGGGCGGAAGTCGGAATATACCCAAACAACAACGCAAAATAATCAGCGATAAGGTGTCGTGAACGATAGGCGCTTCATTCTCAACCCTCATCTCTCAGCCTTCAACTACTTTTTGCCCTTGGAATACCAGTTGTTGGATACCGAACTTTAAAATCAAATTTATATTTAAACAAACAATGTAGAACCATCATTGTTTGTTTAAATGAATTTTAAGGTATAAAGTCCGGTATCTTTGTTGGAATCATTTTCTTCAACCAGAATTTATACAATCAGAATATATCTTCAAAAAATGATTATTCTGATATTTCCTTAACATCAAATAAATATAGGGTGAATATACTATTATAGATTGAACGCAAAAAATTTGCATCACATATATTGATTTTTTCACGTTGAATGAACGCATCCGGAGATAGTAGAAGCAAAAAACCATGTAAAAAGTCTGTTTTGAAATATATGATACGCTGCGAGGTGATAAGGACTTGAAAGAATATCAAAAATTTTCATCAAAATTAGTATGTATAGGTATCCTATGGTGCTTTTTCTCTTGGGCAGTCTATCTGAACTATTACAGTAAATCAACGCTTTTTCTTTTCATCACGGCTGTTCCTAATTATTCAAACAATTTAGCCTATATTATCAACCAATCGAATATTCAAACCTTTTTAAATATTAATAACACCCACTCGGAATTAGAACTATTTGCTTTTATCTTAAGTGTAATCATATGTATTACAGCCAGTTTATTGATTGCAACATTCATATACTATGTACTAAACTTTTCATTGAAAAAGAATTGACCAACACCCATGATCATACTCCGGTATAATCCATGAAGATAACCTTGCGGATATCCCAATATTAAAAAATGATAGCATCCGCGTCTTTTCCTTGATATAAACAAACGGAGGAGGAATACAAAAATGTGGAAAACAGTCTTCACAACCTTTATATTAATCTTTTTAGCAGAATTAGGCGATAAAACACAGCTTTCAACAATGCTTCTGGCTTCTAAAACGGATCGGATCGCACCGGTTTTTGTCGGATCGGCATGTGCACTGATACTGTCTTCGTTATTAGGTGTACTGGCCGGAAGCATATTAAATAACTATATACCGCCTCATTATATAAAAGCAGGTTCCGGCGTTGCATTTATCGGCATAGGCATTTTATTGCTGCTAGGGAAAATATAACTATACTTAAAAGTAAGAAGGAAAGTAACTTGGGGTCTGTACCCATGTCACTTTCCTGAATGGGCCTGTCATTTATACATTCTCTTATATATAGCTTCATAACATAATCCAGGTTTATTTTCTGGTGGTAATACTTGCGCCGAATCTTACCTATTGATTTCTATATAGCGTGTGCAATATCCATAAAGCCTGTATCTTCTTAATAGAAAATACAGGCTTTATATAATATCAACATGATCTCAAACAATAAAATCATCGCCCTCTTAAATATATCAAATGGTTTAGGAAAACCAAGCTTCATGCTATCTTAATGACTTCGGTATTTTAATAACATATTCGATATGATCACCCTTATCAACTTGTGACGTTTTAGCATGAACCCCTGATTTTTTCATCAGGTCAACTGCTTGCTTAACCGTATTAATAAAAATCCTCATATCTCCAAAAATTTTAACCTGCTTATGCTGCTTATTCTTTGTCTCCTTTTTATCTTCCGTCATACTCTCAATCATATCTCTAATAAGCTCTTCCGTATTTTTTACATTTAGCCCTTTTTCACATACTTTTTTCAATACTTTTAATTGCAGCTGTTCATCGGGCATCTTCAATAAAGCACGGGCATGCCTTTCAGTCAAATGGTGATCATTAATAATCTTTTTTACCATGGGAGGCAATTTCAGAAGTCTTAATTTATTCGCAATGGTAGATTGGTTTTTGCCGACTTTTTGAGCAAGTTCTTCCTGGGTCAAGCCGTGTTCCGAAATAAGATGAAAATAACCTTCGGCTTCTTCCATAAAATTAAGATCTTCACGCTGCAGATTTTCAATGAGTGCCACAATAGCAGAGTCATTATCATCCATATTAACAACAATTGCAGGGATCATCTGCAAATTAGCTATCTTTGAGGCCCTAAGACGTCTCTCCCCGGCCACTAGTTCATAGTTGTCGGAACCGATCTTCCTCACATTAATTGGCTGCAAAACGCCATACTGCTTAATCGAATCACTCAATTCCTCCAATGCAAGCTTGTCAAAATGCTTACGCGGCTGGTATGGATTTGGCTTAACTTTTTCAATAGGCACCTTAATAATCCTATTTCTTTCATCAAGATTATTATTTCTAAACATAGACATAACCTCCATCATATACACTGTCCCCTCCTCATCTATGAATTCCACAATAACATTTGATAAGATTTCTTTTTAAGGTATTGCGAAATTATCTATGAGAATTACATCATTTCCAACAGCATTCAATCATACATTGTCATTCTCAATAAATTGTATCATACAGCAAGTCCCATAATGAGCAATACTTTTATATGTTAATAGAGACGATGCAATTCCCAAAGTTACCTTCCAATCTATTGAAACCAAAATGTACCGTCCGTAACCGCAAAGACAATAATACCTGAATAGGATCATCTGTCCGGCAGCTAAAGCAGGCCTCCGATAGGTTCTCTTTAGCTTGCCCGGAATACAGCTTGCAATCATTACTTCCTTTATCCGTATGCCGATGCACAAGCCTATTTTTCAAGCAGCAAAAAAATCAGCGCTCAACCTTTTATGACCTTACTCAGTATTATATCACATTATGCTTTATTATGGAAAAAGAATCGTTCGTCATCTTATTACATAAAATACTATATTCCTCCCTATTTCAAAGGAACTTTTACAGGTTTTCCTGCTTTTCTAGGATATTTTGTCGGACAATTTTTTATTTTGTTTATCATAATTAAGCTATGGAAAATATCCGTATTGGATAAATGAATTTTATCAATACCGACTATCTTACCATTCAGCAATTGAATTGCATTTTGGGCCTGTTCCACTTCTTCACTCACATCCGGTCCCTTCATACTGACAAAATGTCCTCCTGTTTTAACCAACGGAAGGGCATATTCAGCCAAAACAGACAAATGTGCTACGGCCCGTGAAACAGCTAAATCATATTTTTCACGATAATCTCTATTTCGACCGGCATCTTCTGCTCTTGCGTGTATTGTATCAATATTTGATAAATGTAATTGGTTTATGACTTCATTTAAAAAATTGACACGTTTATTAAGAGAGTCCAATAAAGTTATTTTAATATCAGGACGCACAATCTTGATAGGAATACCGGGAAAACCTGCTCCTGTTCCTATATCAATCACCGTACACCCATGAAAAAATTCCCGGCGTACCAAGCATGTCATAGAATCTACAAAATGCTTGATAATAATATCATTTTCCTCTTTAATGGCAGTGAGATTCACTTTTTTATTCCACGCTATCAAAAGATCTTTATATGCTATAAACTGCTCTATCTGCTCAGAGGACAATTCAATATCAAACTGCAGCGCACCCTCTTTTAATAATTCAACAAGCTTCACACCTTACACCTCAATTGTAGATAATAAAAAACTTTCAGTCTCAGCTTAGACGATCTATAAATTAATTTTTTTCATTTTTTAATTGTCTTTTCAATTGCTCCAGATAGATCATCAAAACAGAAATATCCGAAGGAGAAACACCGGAAATTCTGGATGCCTGTCCCATAGAATCCGGTTTTACGGCAGATAACTTTTGTCTGGCCTCCAAACGAAGACCCTTTATCATATTATAATCGATGTCTTTCGGCAGCTTTTTGTTTTCCAATTTCTTAAACTGGTCCACCTGCATGAACTGCCGTTTAATATATCCTTCATATTTGACCTGTATGGATGCTTGTTCAATCACAGCAAAATCCAAATCCGGACGGCCGGCGTCAATCTCAGCCAAAGCTTCATAAGAAAGCTCCGGCCTCCGTAATAGTTCAATCAATCGTACACCCGTCTTAATTTTTGAACTGTTGTTTTTTTCTAAGAAAGCATTAACCGCATCCGTTGGTGAAATAATGGTATCTGTCAATCTTTTAACCTCTTCTTCAATCTGTCCCTTTTTCTGCAGAAACCGTTCGTATCTCTCTTCCGATATTAACCCTATCTTATATCCGAAAGGCGTCAGCCTCAAATCCGCATTGTCCTGTCTTAACAACAGCCTGTATTCGGATCTGGATGTCAACATTCTATAAGGCTCAGAAGTACCCTTGATAACAAGGTCATCAATTAAAGTGCCTATGTACGCTTGAGAACGGTCCGGCACAAAAGGCTCTTTACCTTGTATTTTTAATGCGGCATTAATACCTGCAATCAAGCCCTGGGCGGCAGCCTCTTCATAACCGGAGCTTCCGTTAAACTGTCCTGCGCCGTACAGACCTGTAATATCCTTAAATTCTAAGGTCATTTTTAACAACGTAGGGTTAATACAATCATATTCGATGGCATAAGCGGTTCTCATGATCTTCACATTTTCAAGGCCGGGGATGGTTTTAAGCATCTCGATCTGTACATCTTCCGGAAGACTGCTTGACATTCCCTGCACATACATTTCCTCCGTATTTAAACCCATTGGCTCAATAAACACCTGATGACGTTCTTTGTCTGCAAAACGAACAACTTTATCTTCGATAGAAGGACAATATCTTGGCCCCACGCCTTCAATCATTCCACCATATAGGGGAGACCGGTGAAGATTATCTTTAATGACCTCATGTGTTTTATGATTCGTATAGGTAAGCCAGCAGGATACTTGGTTATCGCCGATATCTTTCGTCTCAAAAGAAAAAGGCGCTATAACATCATCACCCTTTTGCTCCTCCATCTTAGAAAAATCAACACTTCTGGCACTAATCCTTGCCGGTGTTCCCGTCTTAAACCTCAGTAATTCAACACCATTTTCTTTTAACGCATCGGATAATTTATTTGCAGGAAACAAACCGTCCGGTCCCCCGCTATAATTCACATCACCAACAATAATCCTGCCCTTTAAAAAAGTGCCGGTAGCCAGGATAACCGCTTTCACATTAAAAATCGCACCGGTATGGGTCTTGACTGCTTTTACTTCTTTCTTTTCGATTACCAGATCAACCACTTCAGCCTGTCTGATATCAAGATTTTCTTGCTTCTCCAAAACATGCTTCATTTCCATCTGGTACGCACGGCGGTCCGATTGCGCCCGCAAAGAATATACGGCAGGGCCTTTTCCTTTATTTAAAATTCTGGATTGTATAAAAGTGCGATCGGCCACCTTACCCATTTCTCCCCCAAGTGCGTCAATCTCTCTGACAAGATGACCCTTTGCCGTTCCACCAATACTGGGATTACAGGGCATATTGGCTACACTATCCAAATTAATGGCAAACATAATAGTCCTACAGCCTAATCGAGCAGAAGCCAATGCCGCTTCACAGCCCGCATGTCCGCCGCCAACCACCGCAACATCATACTCACCGGCATAATATTCCATACAAACACCTCATTTTCCGAGACAAAATTCTTCAAAAATCCGGTCAACAATTTCCTCAGAAACCGTGAGACCAACAATTTCTCCAAGATTCTCAATAGTATCTTTGATATCAATAGAAATCATATCCGTCGGCATTCCAATTATTACACTATTTAAACCGTTCTCAATACTCTGCCTGGCTTTTATCAAGGAATCCTTATGCCTGACATTTGTTATAACGATATCATGGGCAACATCAATTTCTCCCCCAAAAAACATCTCCCTAATGGTATCTTCCAATTTTTCCAGACCATTTCCCTCTTTTACAGAGATACTAAAAACAACATCCTCTTTAAACCTTTGCTTCACATAGGCATAATCAATTTTCATTTCCATATCGGCCTTATTGATTAATACAATGACTTTTTTATTTTTTACAAGCCGGATAATCTCTTTGTCATTTTCATTCAACGCTTCACTGCCGTCCAAAAGGAGAATCACCAGATCGGCTTTTTGGACAAACTCTTTTGATTTTTCCACACCGATTCTCTCAACAATATCATCCGTCTCTCTAATACCCGCCGTATCAACAATTTTTAAAGGAACCCCTTTAATATTGACATATTCTTCGATAATATCCCTTGTAGTGCCGGGGATTTCCGTCACAATCGCCCTCTTATCTCTTACCAAAGCGTTGAGCAAAGAAGACTTGCCTACATTCGGCTTACCAATAATCACCGTACTGAGCCCATCTCTAATGATTTTCCCCATATCCGCTGTTTGAATAAGATGATCCATCCTTTTCTTTATCTTCTCTAAAGATTGCTTAAGTACTTCCGGACTTAATTCCCGGATATCATCTTCGGGGAAATCTACGGCAGCTTGGAGATGTGCGGCAAGGTTAATCAATTCTCCTCTAATACCGGTAATTTCACTTGAAAGACTTCCTTCCAGTTGATGCACGGCCGAATCCAATTCAACATTTGTTTTTGAACGAATAATATCAATGATCGCTTCTGCTTGAACCAAATCTACCCTGCCATTTAAAAAAGCGCGTTTTGTAAATTCCCCGGCTTCGGCAAGCCTTGCCCCTGACCTAAGTACTTCCTCAAGGACATTTCTTGTCGATACAATCCCACCGTGACAATTGATTTCGATGATATCTTCACATGTATAAGTATGAGGTTTCTTCATAACAGAAACCAATACTTCATCAATGATTTGCCTGCTTTCCAATTGATGAATATGTCCATAATGAATTGTATGGGATTTTACTTTACAAAGGTCTTTTTTCTTTGGGGTAACAAATATCTTTTTAACAATATCAATGGCATCTTTACCGCTTACACGGATGATACCGATTCCACCTGTCCCGGGAGGTGTAGATATTGCGGCAATCGTATCTTCAACGTACATTTTCACTACAACTCCAATATAGATTGACCATTCTCTTAATACAAACCTAAGGCGGCGGTTAATGCGTATACTGTAAGACCCAACACCACCCCGGACTACATAAATGAAGCTGCAGCCGTAGACCATTTCAGCCTTCAGCTACAGCCTTTATTTAATATCTTGATCTTCTGCGATTGTTAATAGCAATGACAACTTTACGGTTAGGCTCTTCACCAACACTATACGTAGTTACCATTTTATTATTTTGCAAAGTTGAATGAATTATTCTTCTTTCATAGGGATTCATCGGTTCGAGCGTTACATTTCTTCGATACTTTAATACCCTATCCGCAAGCTTATTCGCTAACCTTATCAAAGTTTCTTCTCTTTTCTTTCTATAATTTTCCGTATCTACAGAAACTTTAACATATTCTTCCTCACCTTTATTGATCACCAAGCTCGTAAGATATTGAAGGGAATCCAGCGTCTCTCCCCTGCGGCCAATTAAGATACCCATATCGTCCCCGGAAAGATTGATTTTTAAGTCGTTCCCTTTTTCAGCAAAATCCAAAGCAACCTCTAACGCCATCTTATCAAATATTTCATTTAAAAATTCCGCCGCCCTATGCCTGGCAGTAATTTTCTCCGTTACAACCACTCTTGCGTCTTTGGAGCCTATGATGCCAAATAACCCTTTACTGCCTTCGTCAATAACCTGTATTTCCACCTGTTCCTTCGTCAAATTGAGTTCAATAAGGGCAGCACTTACTGCGTCTTCCACAGTCTTGCCTACTTTTTCAATCGAATTTCTCATTTATGATTCCTTCCCCTCCTTTTGACCTGGCGCAAAATATTTATTTAAAAATATCTGCTGTATCACTTGTACGATGTTACTAACAACCCAGTACAAACCTACCCCGGCAGGCAATTGAAAAGATATAAAAGCTGTCATAAAAGGAAAAAATTTCATCATACCGCTTTGCATTTGTGTGGCTTGCTGATTTTGACCCGTAGAAGATGACATTTTTGAAGTTAAATAACTGGATAAATAGGTCGTACCTGCAGCCAGAATAGGAATGATCCATAATATACTAATCACATTAAATTGCGGTGTTTCGGCTAAATTCAAACCTAAGAAGTGAAGATTAATCAAACCACTTTCACTTGCAATTGCAATTTCATTTCTAACATCAATCGGCGGAGTAAAGGATTCACCTAACGCCTTGATTTCTTCCACAGACTTATTTAGAATATATTTAAGGGGCTGGTAAATAACCCTATATAAACCGAACATAATAGGCAATTGTATCAATAAAGGGAGACAGCCTCCGGCAGGATTTACTTTATGCTTCTGATACAATTTCATCATTTCCTGATTGAGTTTTTCTTTATCATTTTTATATTTTTTTTGCAGCTCGGCAATAAGCGGCTGAACCTTCTGTGTCTCACTCATCGATTTTTGCTGCTTAATGACAAGCGGCAGCAAAAGAATTTTCATAAAAACAGTAAATAACACAATGGATAAACCATAACTATTTGTAAAAGCATAAATATAACCTAAGACAACTCCAAGAGGTCTCGTAATAAAGTCCATTTGTTACCTCCTTCTTATTTTATCGGATCGTAACCTCCGTGATTAAAAGGATGACATTTTAAAATTCTCTTTATAGCTAAATATCCACCTTTCAAACAACCGTATTTTTCAATTGCATCCATCGCATACCGGGAACACGTAGGATGAAATCTACAGCTTGACCTTTTGAAAGGTGAAACATATTTTCTATATAACATTATACAATAAATCATTAATTTCTTCATCACAAATTCTCATTTCAAGAAACAAAATAATAAAACTTCTCCATACCCTAACCATTTATACAGACGTCTTGTCAAGATATATAATGAAAACATAAAAAAATATTCTCCTAAATAAGAATCACGATCTTTTCTCTGAACTCCCAACACCAAACGCCGAATTATTCAGCAATCCGGCTCGTTTTAACAGATGATGCATCGCCTTATGAACTGCATCATATGAAGATTCTCTAGCACGAACCCGTGAAACAAAAACAATATCATATCCCTTTTTTATCTCTTTTTCTTTCAGTCTATAACTTTCCTTCACCAATCGTCTGACCCTATTTCTAACTACGGCTTTACCCACTTTCTTATTCACTGCAATTCCTAACCTATTGCGATTGGAACCGTTTTTTAAAAAATAAATGACCAAAAGACTATTAACAAAGCTCTTTCCTTTTTGGTATACCCTTCTAAATTGTCTATTCTCATTTAAAGAAATAGTATTATCCATAACTCTTCCCTATTAAAGCAAACGATGATTGCACCGATCACTTTTTAACCAAATCCCCAACTATTTTCCTCCTATTTATACAAAAAGACCACTAAAAGTGGCCTCTTAATGCGACAGTCTTTTTCTGCCTCTTTGTCTTCTTCTAGCCAATATCTTTCTTCCATTTTTAGTACGCATTCTTTTTCTAAAACCATGTTCTTTTTTTCTCTGTCTTTTTTTCGGCTGATAGGTTCTTATCAATCTTAACACCCCCTTTTAGAGCTAGAGATGAATACTGGCCAAATATCATATTCATGATAAGAGACCACTACCCACCATAATAACATCATACAATCCCATTTGTTATCTAAGGTTCCGTAATAATAATTTTTAGACACTGTTTCAATTATATATTAAATAATTGATAAATGTCAAGAAAGATCAACAAAAATACAAAAATCCAAATAACAAAAGATTTATATATCCAAATTATTTAAATTTTTACATACGTTAAAAATCTTAAAATGCCTGTTGTACGCCCATATAGAAAAATTATTTATAGTACATTATTCCTATTTTATATTTTTTCATTGAATATTGTTGATAAATTTGATATATTATTAATACTTGTTGATAACTTTTTACACTTTCACTCTATTTTTGATGACTTACTCACAACTTGTGGATAAACCTGTTAATATTTTTTTGACAAATTTCTAAAAATAATGTATTCCATCAGGTTTTATCTGTCAATAATTTAATTAACAATATTGTGAATAATATATAATTTTTTCATTTTGTATTATATACATCGTAAAAGTATTTTATACTTACTAACATTATCAATATATATTATACAGTTATCCACAACTGTTTATAAGTATGTTGATAACTTAATTATTATTTGTTTATTTTTTTTTATTATACTAATTTTTATCAAAATTGTTAAAGATGTAAGTAAGATAACTTAGGAGGAACACTTATGAACAAAAGATTATCAGAAATATGGGATGAAACGCTAAAGATAATTAAATCCGAGATTACTGAAGTGGGCTATAATACGTGGATTAAAACCATTGTGCCTGTTTCATTATCCGATGATTCAATGATTCTAGGTGTTCCAAATGATTTTAATAAAAATATTATCGTAGGCAGATATCTTCCGCTAATCTCAAACTCACTATCTGCCGTATCGTCAATAGAATATAATCTAACAGTTATCATTTTAAATGAAAAAGAAAGCAAAAAAACAGATGATGTTTCCCTTGATGAAACTGATGAAAAAGAACATCACGACGAATCAAATAATATAACACTTATTCCGAAATACACCTTTGATACGTTTGTAGTAGGCAACAGCAATCGATTTGCGCACGCAGCCTCATTGGCCGTTGCCGAATCACCCGCTAAAACGTATAATCCCCTTTTTCTATATGGAGGCGTCGGATTGGGAAAGACCCATTTAATGCACGCAATCGGACATTATATATTAAACCAAAATCCCTCGGCCAAAGTGGTATATGTATCATCGGAAAAATTTACGAATGAACTAATCAATGCCATTAAAGATGATAGAAACGAAGAATTCAGAAGCAAATACAGGTCTATGGACGTATTACTGGTAGACGATATTCAATTTATTGCGGGAAAAGAAAGAACCCAGGAAGAATTTTTCCATACCTTTAATACATTACATGAGGCAAACAAACAAATTATTCTGACAAGCGACAGAACACCCAAAGAAATTCACACTTTAGAAGAAAGACTGCGCTCGAGATTCGAATGGGGTTTAATCGGTGACATTCAACCTCCGGATTTGGAAACAAGAATTGCAATCTTAAGAAAGAAGGCCCAAACGGAAAAACTTCAAGTTCCTGATGAAATACTGATATATGTAGCCAACAAAATCAAATCCAATATTAGAGAATTGGAAGGGGCTTTAAACCGCATTATCGCTTTTAGCGCATTGGTCAAACAAGAAATAACCCAAGAGCTTGCCGACGAAGCCCTAAAGGATTACTTTTCCGCTAATAGCAATAGGGTCATTACACCAAAACTTATTCAGGAAACGGTATCGAAATATTTTAATATTAGAACGGAAGATTTCAAATCAAAAAGGAGAACAAAAAATATTGCTTATCCTAGACAGATTGCAATGTATTTGTGCAGAGATCTTACCGAATTATCACTCCCGAAGATCGGAGAAGATTTTGGGGGAAGAGACCATACAACGGTATTGCATGCCATCGGTAAAATTGAAAAGAATATAGAAAAAGATGCAGAAGTCAAAAAAATAATTGATCAATTAATTAAAAACATTAAAGGTAAATAATAAAGATATGACCCGTTCAACGTATTAAGTAATCATCCACAGAAGGGTGTGTATGAACTGTTATAAAACTGTGTATAATTTTCTATCAATTTTTGGCCTGTTGTTTGTGTTTATAAACAGATCATAGTTATGAACAACATATAAACATTGTCAAACAAAGCTTTTATGCCTTACAAAGACATTGTCCACAGAAATAACAAGTCTTATTACTAAGATTACTATAAATTATTTACTTTTTTATATAAAATAACATAAAAGGAGTTATCCACAGATGAAACTATCCTGCGAAAAAAATATCTTACTGGAAAATATAAATATTGTCCAAAAAGCTGTTTCTCCTAAATCTACACTACCTATTCTGGAAGGTATATTATTAGAGGCCGACGAAAATCTGAAATTAACGGGTAACGACCTTGAGCTCGGAATAGAATGTACGGTTGAGGCCACCATAGAGCAAAAAGGCTCCGTTGTACTGAGTTCTAAAATATTCGGAGAAATTATCAGAAAGCTGCCTAATGATATTGTCAATATTGAAGTGGAAGATAATCATCATACGACGATCAAATGTGGAAATTCCGAATTCAATATTATGGCCATTACTGCTTCCGAATTTCCGGAACTGCCCAGTGTACAAAAAGAAGAAAGTGCATTGATCATTCCTCAGCAAAAACTCAGGAGTATGATTAGAGAAACGATTTTTGCCGTAGGTACCAATGAAAACAAGTTAATTTTAACAGGTTCATTAATAGAAATTGAAAATAAAGAACTAACGATTGTTTCGGTAGATGGGTATCGTCTTGCCCTTAGAAAAGAAATCATTGATCATGCCGAGGGTCAAATCTCTTTTGTGGTGCCCGGAAAAACACTCAATGAGATTTCAAAGATTATCAAAGAAGATGACCAAGACATTGCCATTTATACGACGGATAAACATGTACTTTTTGAGTTCGACAACTGCAGAATTGTCTCACGATTATTAGAAGGTGAATTTTTAAATTATAAACAAATCATACCTGCAGAACACAGTTTGACGGTAAAAGCATCTGCAAAACCCCTTATAGACAGCATTGAGCGTGCAGCACTTATTATTACGTCGGACAATAAAAAATATCCTGTAAGGCTCAATATAGAAATGGACAAAATAGTGATCAGCTGTATAACCGATATGGGAAATGTGCAGGATTCCATAGGGGTAGAAACACTTGGAGAGGATCTGGAAATCGGCTTTAATCATAAATATCTATTGGATGCGCTTAAAACATGTGATTGTGACGAAGTACTATTGGAATTTAACAATAGCCTAAGTCCGTGTATCATAAAGCCGGTGGAAGGAAATGCTTTTATATATCTGGTACTGCCTGTTAGGCTCAGACAAGAGTGATGTCGGTGAATCAATGCATATAAAAGATATATGATTTTGCACTTTTGGGCTGAATATATAAAGGATTTGGTGCGAAACCTATCATAGGGAGTGACTTATGGAAAAACTGAAAATTCATACGGAATATATCAAGCTTGATCAACTGCTTAAGTGGGCCGGTATCGTAGGTGCAGGAACGGATGCAAAGTATTTGGTAACGGAAGGCTTTGTAAAAATAAACGGACAAGTCTGTTTACAAAGAGGCAAAAAAGTATATCCTGGGGATCATGTTGACATTAAATTTGAAGAACACATTGAGTTTATGGTAGAATAGAGGATATTTGATGTACGTTCATGATATAAAACTTAAGAATTATCGGAATTATGACTATGCTGATATAAGTTTTGGAAAAGAAGTGAATGTTATTTACGGAAATAACGCTCAGGGGAAAACAAATATCCTTGAATCTATATACTTATTTACTACCGGTAAATCTTTTCGTACAAATAAAAATAAAGAAATCATACAATTTAATAATCAGTACGCTAATTTAAAAATGAGTTTTGAAAATAGAAACGGGTCCAATACGGGAGAAATAATCCTATCTTCGGACCAGAAAAAGAGAATAAAAATAAATGATGTCCCCATTAATAAAATAGGAGAGTTAATGGGATTTTTCAATGCAGTTATGTTTTCTCCGGAAGATTTAAATATCATTAAGGAGGGGCCTTTACAGCGCAGAAAATTTTTAGATATCTTGATCAGTCAATTAAGACCCAATTATTTTTACAATTTACAACAATACATTAAAATTTTGAATCAGAGAAACAATCTGTTAAAGACAATCGGTATTAAAAGAAAACTTCTGGATACGTTATCGGTTTGGGATGAAGAACTCATAGAATGCGGGTCAAGGATTATAGCTAGCAGGGTGGCATTTGTAAAAAAGTTAAAAGACATTGCTGCCGTAATACATTCAAATATTACACAAGGTGCGGAGAGGTTACACATTCAATATCAAACCAATATCGGAATAAAAGAGGATATAGACAATGTATCGGAGATCAAAAGCGCATTCGCAAAAAAATTAGACAGCTATAGGAAAAGAGAAATAGAGAAAGGCATCACGTATATTGGACCCCACAGAGACGATATGAAATTAATGATTAATGACCATGAAGTGAAACACTATGGTTCCCAGGGACAACAAAGAACAGTGGTGCTTTCGTTAAAAATGGCGGAAATGGAATTAATTAAAGAAGATATAGGAGAAAATCCGATACTTTTATTAGATGATATTATGTCTGAATTGGATCGAAATAGACAAAACTATATTATGAACAGTATTGTAAACAACCAGGTGATGATTACGTGTACGGCAATAGACGGATTTGAGAAAAAGGACCATATTGCTTTTTATAGAGTTGAAAATGGAAGGATATTTTAAAGCGCTGACCATGAAATGTGGACTAAAATAATGGAGGAAAATAAAATGTTTTTGCATTTAGGTGGAGATATTGTTGTAAGGCTAAAAGATGTCATCGCAATTTTAGACCTTGAGACAACCACGATTTCAAAAATAAGTAAAGAGTTTTTAAAAGTAGCTGAAGAAGAAGGATTTATCGTCAATATTTCTGATGATTTGCCGAAGTCTTTTATTATTACGGAAATAGAAAAGAAAAGCAAAATCTATCTATCTCCGATTTCATCTGCAACACTTTATAAAAGAGCCGGGTATATGGACAGTATAGCAAATATTTAATCATAGTTCACAATTTAAATCACGATTTTCAGTACGGTGAATGATTGTGCCAGGGAGGTTTTTTATGGATAATCAAAGAGCAAAAACAAATTATGATGAAACGCAAATACAGGTATTAGAAGGGTTGGAAGCAGTTCGTAAGAGACCGGGGATGTATATCGGCACTACTTCTTCCAGAGGGTTGCACCATTTGGTGTATGAGATAGTGGATAATAGTATAGACGAAGCAATGGCGGGAGTCTGTGACAATATCCGTGTAACCGTACATGAAGATAATGCCATAACGGTAGAGGATGACG
Organism: Bacillota bacterium; assembly: GCA_022360955.1. GTDB lineage: Bacteria > Bacillota > Clostridia > SK-Y3 > SK-Y3 > JAKSBV01. The sequence goes on along the minus strand of JAKSBV010000340.1, from coordinate 6,331 downwards.
GGAGGGGGATTCCCGTAGGTATTCATCCCAAAATGGGTATTCCTGCCGTAGAAGTAGTCTTTACTGTCCTGCATGCCGGCGGAAAATTCGGCGGAGAGGGTTATAAGGTGTCCGGAGGGCTGCATGGGGTTGGCGCGTCAGTTGTAAATGCTCTTTCCGAGTGGTTGGAAGTGGAAGTATATGATGGCGAAAATATTTACTTTCAGCGATATGAAAGAGGAAAAGTGATGAATCCTTTAAAAGTAACAGGACAAACCGACAAAACGGGCACAAAAATATCTTTTAAACCCGATGTACAAATTTTTGATACATTGATATATGATTATGATGTATTGTTAACAAGGCTGAGAGAACTTGCTTTTTTGAATAAAGGTATAAGCATTACGTTAAAAGATGAAAGAGAAGAAGAAAAAGAAAAGGAATTAAAATATGACGGCGGTATTATGTCTTTTGTCGAGTACATCAACCGAAATAAACAAAGTATTCATAAAAAGGTGATTTACTTTGAAGGAGAAAAAGACGGTTCGCAAGTTGAAATTGCCATACAATATAACGACAGTTATGTAGAAAACATATTTAGTTTTGCAAACAATATTCACACCATTGAGGGCGGAATGCATGAGACCGGTTTGAAAGCGGCATTGACAAAAGTTTTCAATGATTATGCAAGAACCTATAAAATACTAAAAGAAAATGATAAAAATCTTTCGGGAGAGGATATTAGAGAAGGAATTACCACGGTTCTCAGTGTAAAATTGGGAGAGCCTCAGTTTGAGGGTCAAACAAAAACGAAATTGGGAAATAGTGAAATCAGAGGATTGGTGGAAGGGGTTGTCAATGAAAAACTGACGATTTTTCTGGAAGAGAATCCGACGGTTGCAAAATCCATTCTGGATAAAGCGGTTATGGCTGCGAGGGCTCGGGAAGCCGCAAAACGGGCAAGGGATTTAACAAGAAGAAAAAGTGCTTTGGAAAGCACATCATTGCCCGGGAAATTAGCCGATTGTTCGGAAAGAGATCCGGCATTTACCGAAATATATATTGTTGAAGGTGATTCGGCAGGAGGTTCTGCAAAGCAAGGCAGGGACAGAAAATTTCAGGCGATATTGCCCTTGTGGGGAAAGATGCTGAATGTGGAAAAAGCGAGATTAGATAAGGTATACGGAAATGAGAAGCTTATGCCTGTAATCACCGCACTTGGTGCAGGAATCGGTGAAGAGTTCGATATTTGCAAGCTGCGATATGGAAAAGTGATTATTATGGCCGATGCCGATGTAGACGGTTCGCATATCAGGACTTTGCTGTTAACATTTATGTTTAGATTTATGAGGCCTCTTGTAGAACAGGGGCATGTGTATATTGCCCAACCCCCGCTGTATAAAGTTTCAAAAGGGAAAAAAGTACAGTATGCCTATAATGACAGAGAATTAGAAAAGAGTTTGCAGGAAGTGGGGAAAGATGCAAATATTCAGAGGTATAAAGGTTTGGGAGAGATGAATCCGGATCAATTATGGGACACGACCATGAATCCTGAGACCAGGACGATCATACAGGTAAAATTGTTAGATGCGGTGGCGGCCGATGAGATTTTCACGATCCTCATGGGGGATAAAGTGGAACCTCGGAGGGAATTTATAGAAAAGCATGCGAAAATGGTGCAAAATCTAGATGTATAGGAAAAGCAGTGTATAGTTGACAGTGGATAGCTTTTAGTAGAATATATATTACTTAATTGTACAGTGACTAACATCTCAACGAGTACAATAAGATTAGGTAGGAGGAATGAATCATGATAGAAAACGCCGGACAAAAAATCATTCCTGTGGATATTGAGGCAGAAATGAAAAAGTCTTATATAGATTATGCCATGAGCGTTATTGTGAGACGTGCGCTTCCCGATGTGAGAGACGGGCTTAAGCCGGTGCATAGAAGAATCCTTTATACGATGGACGAAGCTGGCTTTACACCGGACAAGCCCCATCGAAAATGTGCGACGACCGTCGGTGATGTACTGGGAAAATATCATCCTCACGGGGATGGTGCCGTGTACGATAGTTTGGTAAGAATGGCCCAGGATTTTTCCTTGAGATATACTCTGATTGACGGACATGGAAATTTTGGGTCTATTGATGGTGACCCTGCGGCAGCCTATCGTTATACGGAAGCAAGAATGTCTAAATTAGCAGTGGAAATGCTTACAGATATCGGAAAAGAGACGGTAGATTTTGTTCCGAACTTTGATGAACGATTAAAAGAGCCGTCGGTATTGCCGTCAAGATTTCCAAATCTATTGGTTAACGGATCGGCCGGTATCGCCGTCGGTATGGCTACGAATATTCCCCCCCATAATCTTACGGAAGTCATCAACGGGATCATTGCGGTGATAGAGAATCCCCATATCACCATAGAAGAATTGATGCAGTATATTAAGGGTCCAGATTTTCCTACATATGGAAACATCATGGGACAGCAGGGCATCAGAGATGCTTACATGACAGGAAGAGGCAGGATTATTTTAAGGGCTGAAGCCGATATTGAACAGGTAAACCCTACAAAACAGAGGATTGTTGTAACGGAAATCCCTTATCAGGTTAATAAAGCACGACTTATTGAAAAAATCGCGAATCTGGTAAAAGATAAAAAAATAGAGGGTATTGCCGATTTAAGAGATGAGTCCGATAGAGACGGCATGAGGATTGTGATAGAATTAAAGAGAGATGTCAACGCAAATGTTGTGTTGAATCAGCTGTATAAAAATACCCAAATGCAGGATACGTTTGGTACGATTATGCTCGCACTGGTGGATAACGAACCTAAAATTCTCAATTTGCGAGAGATATTGGATCATTATATTCATTTTCAGAAACAAGTAATTACAAGAAGAACCCAATATGATCTTCATAAAGCAGAAGCAAGGGCGCACATATTGGAAGGATTAAAGATAGCCCTTGATCATATCGATGAAATTATAAATGTTATTCGCAGTTCCCAAACGCCCGGGATTGCAAAAGAAAGATTAATGGAAGAATTTGGGTTGACCGATGTGCAGTCACAAGCGATTCTGGACATGAGATTTGCAAGGTTAACCGGCCTGGAAAGAGATAAAATAGAAAAGGAATATAGAGAGCTTTTAGAGACTATCAAACATTTGAAAGATATATTGGCGAATGAACAAATGGTATTAAATATCGTCAAAGAAGAATTGCTTGTGGTTAAAGAAAAATTTGGCGATGAAAGAAGAACGAAAATCGTACCGTCGATGGATGAAATCAATATAGAGGATCTCATTGAAGAAGAAGAAAGCGTTATTACGTTAACACATTTTGGTTATATCAAGAGAATACCGGCCAATACCTATAAGAATCAAAAAAGAGGCGGAAAAGGGGTCGCCGGATTGAGTACGAGGGAAGAAGATTTTGTAGAGAATATATTTATCACTACAACCCATCATAATATCTTGTTTTTTACCGATAAGGGAAGAATGTATAAATTAAAAGCTTATGAAATCCCCGAAGCAGGCAGACAGGCAAAAGGTACTGCCATTGTGAACTTATTGGAGTTTGAGCCGGGAGAAAAAGTAACGGCCGTCATTCCGGTGAAAGAGTTTACCGAGGGAAAATATTTATTGATGACAACGAAGAACGGCTTTATTAAAAAGACAGGATTGATGGAATATCATACTGCCAGAAAAAGAGGTCTGGCTGCCATTACACTGAGAGAAGACGATGAGTTAATCAGGGTTAAACTGACGGACGGAAAGCAGCAGGTGATATTGGGTACCCGCAACGGTATGGCCATAAGATTTAATGAAACAGATGTTAGGTCTATGGGCAGAACGGCCCAGGGTGTTAAGGCGATTACGCTTAATCAAGATGACTATGTAGTAGGGATGTCATTGGTCAGAGAGAATGCGGACTTTTTGGTTGTAACGGAAAAAGGTTTCGGAAAGAAAACGAATTTAGATGAATACCGTATTCAAACCAGAGGCGGTAAAGGTATTCTTACCTATCGATTGACTGAAAAAACAGGAAAGTTGGCAGGTATAAAGGTTGTTACGGATAAAGATGACGTGATGTTAATCAGTTATGGGGGAACCATTATCAGGATAGCAGTCAAAGATATCAGTAGAATGGGCAGAACGACACAGGGTGTTACGTTGATGCGAATGGAAGAAGACGTTATTTTAGTAGGGATTGCAAGAATTGAGGAAGAGCAGGATACGAATGAGGATGAAAATATAGAAGAATAAAAACCGGCTTTACGATGGAATCGGCAAATCAATAAATCCATTAAGTTGAAAGCTATTTGTTCAAAAAAATATCACCTGAATAATGACATTTAGTATTTGTCATTATTCAGGTGATATTTTCATTTAAATGGATTCACCATAACAATCATAAATTCATCAACAGCCTCATTATGTTAGTTGAATAGTATGGAAAGAACATTTTCTCCCATTATTTACTTGTTGATAGAACATATAAAATCATGTAATATGTAAACTTGTAACGTTAAAAAAGGAGATAGAAGGGAGGTTTAGGCCTGTGAAAAAGTTATTTAAAATACTCATTATAGCATTTATGGTTTGTGTTTTATTTATACCAAGTTTTTCCTATGCAGACCAAGTACACCGAGTAACACCTGGGGAATCATTATATCGTATTGGAGAAAAATATGGGGTTACAACAAATGAACTTATACAAAATAATTCTTTTTTAAAAAGTCCAAATACGCTTTTTGTGAATCAAGTGATAATAATCCCGGAAACCGGTCAAAGCGTGACATATCGCGTTCAAGCAGGAGACAGCCTTTATAGAATATCACAAAAGTTTGGCGTTTCTATGGAAGCATTGGCACAAGCCAATCGCTTAAAGAACTGGGATACCCTTTATATTGGTCAGATATTATATGTACCCTCCGATAGTTATACTGTTAAACCCGGAGATACCTTATATTTGATTGCGCAGAAATTTGGCGTCTCTGTGACTGCTTTAGCTAAGGAAAACAATTTAAATAATTTGGACTATATTTATGTGGGACAAGTTTTGACTATACCTGGCTCAAAATCCAATACCCAAAAACCAGGCTCCGGCGTTTTAGTTGACCCTCGCGCCGAAAAATATCCTGATACATTCTATTTCAAGGGTTCTTCCAATAGCAGAAGAATTGCATTGACATTTGATGATGGTCCGGATGAAATCTATACACCTGCAATCCTAGATATACTGAAAGCCCATAATGCTAAGGCAACTTTCTTCCTTCTTGGAAGCAAAGTTAAAGAACAGCCTGAATTAGTGAATAGAATGATCAAAGAAGGTCATACAATAGGTAATCACACTTGGACTCATCCTGACCTTCGCAAAGTTACAAATGAACGATTAGTTTCCGAGATAAAACAAACTGAGAAGGCAATTATGGAAGTCAGCGGCTTAACCACATCTATCATGCGTGCTCCTTACGGTGCGGCAAATGAAAGTGTGATAGAGCAGCTACAGGATCTAAACTACAAAGTAATAGATTGGAATATTGACACTGCGGATTGGCGTGCCGAAACTACTTCTGATGAAATATTGATTAATACGTTAACTAATGTTACAGAGGATTCGATTGTCCTTATGCATGATTCACCGGCAGACCGGTCTGCTACAGTAAGGGCTTTGCCTGAATTAATTACGACATTAAATAGAAATGGATATACCTTTATCACAACAGACGAGATGTTAGACGTTCAAGCTTATAGATAAGTGATGGAGATCGATTTGTTCAACTAATAAGGAAGTATCGGAAAATAAAAAGTCTATCTAAAAATAGTACAGCTAAAAGCTGTGCTATTTTTGGTACTATAAAAGCGTAGTTGTATTGCATATTGGAAACGATGTGGGAACTTCTACGCTTATTAACTTACAATCAACTTTTTTTATTTCCTGCTAAAAAAGACTTGATTTTTCTTAGCAGGTTTTTGTAAAAAAAGAAGAGTTTAAAAAAACACCGGGTGTATTTAGTGTAGGTAAAGAAAATTATGGAAATGACCTTATGGAAAGGGTTAGAGCCTGTTAGTGCAGCAGAGGGAGGAAGCAGCAACTGTTTGAGCGATAGCGAGTTTTGCTGCGGCCCGGCGCAAGCTTACAGGCTCTTAGCCTTGGAATACCAGTTGTTGGAATAATTTTCTTCACCTCCACTAAATACACCCGTATAAAATCTAGCTGAAAAAAATTATTCCAACAACTAGTATTCCAAGGCTAAAAAATAGTTGAGGGCTGAGAGATGAGGGGTGAGAATGGACCACCCACCATTTACGATACGCTTGTCTATGATCACTTTGCGTCCCTGT
>JAKSBV010000095.1 GCA_022360955.1 Bacillota bacterium | reverse complement strand
TTCCGGATGAGACCGTTTGTACAGCTTGCGCTTCCCGCTAAACCGCCTACTCGATCTCTCCCTTTTATCCCGCCGGCACCGATATGCAGCGTGATATTCTCCAGACGACTGTTTCCGGCGATAGAGCCGAATAATCCCACGTCATTTATTGACCGATCGATGCTTAGACCGCCGATGGTATGCCCGGTTCCGTCCAATGCACCGACAAACGGTGCATTCGCCGTTCCGATAGGCTCCCAATTTTCGTACCCCGACAAATCGATGTCTGTTGTCAGTTTGTAATGGGCCGTCAGATTGTATCTTATGGTGTTGAACTGCTCCGCCGTTTCAATCAAATACGGGTCCGCCGCTGTACCGCTTCCCCCCGCAAATCCTTCTGCCCGGACAGGTGTTATCATAAAAGCTAATGCCATGATTACAACCACAAGCATACCCTTTGCGCTCACTCGTAACATATGATCCCATCTCCTTTAACAAATATTTTTAAGTCCGACTGCTGATAAAGATATCGCACTGTAAAAATTGAAATATAATCATGCGCCGGCAACTGGTATGCCAAGGCCAACAAGTAGTTGAGGGCTGAGAGATGAGGGTTGGGAATGAACCACCCACCGTTCCTGACACCCTGTTGCAGATCACTTTGGGCTCCTGTTTGGCTATATTTCGACTTCTGACTTCCGGTTTATACGATTATATTTCTAATGCTAGTGTACGGTATCTATACGGACTACGAACTTTAAAATCAAATGTATTTTAAGGTTTAAAGTTCGTTATCCTTACTTCTCATTTAACGTGTTGTGTTTGCTTAGAGATATTGCCCTTTAAAATGCTCTTGTTCAAATGTACTGACAGGTCTAAAGGGCGCTATCTTTCGTTGTAATGTGCCTGTAACGATTTAAGCTTTAGCTCATAGCTTTACGTTCTCGCTTTGCAGCGAGCTTGCCCTTTCGTCCAATTTTTAAAATTTTTACAGAATTGCTTAAATTTTAATCAAACGACTAATGACGTGCTATATTATAGAATATTTTAGTATATACTGTCAATAGGAAATTTGTAGGATTTTGTAGGATTTTGTAATCACATCAAGTAACGCTATCATTTTCTTGATATCAAAAGGATTTGCAAATTAGGAAATTAGTCCTGCAGGACCCAAAAAAAGTTCGCTGTAAAATATTTTACAGCGAACTTTTTATAATCTTAAAAAATATCATTTATATTCTCTTGAAGTCTACCCCTGCTTCTTCCAACAGCCGGAGCGAAAGCTCATCGGGATATTCCCCTTTGTATACGATTCTCTTAATACCTGCATTGATGACCATTTTCGAGCATAGTACACAGGGCTGATGTGTGACATACAACGTCCCCCCTGCCACACTTGTGCCTGATTGGGCCGCCTGTACAATCGCATTCTGTTCTGCGTGAATCGCCCTGCAAAGCTCATGGCGCTGTCCGGACGGGATACCCATCTCCTGGCGCATACAACCTATCTCGGTACAATGGCTGCATCCTGTCGGTGCACCGTTATACCCCGTTGCCAGAATGCGTTTATCCTTTACAATTAATGCCCCCACCTGTCTTCTTATACAAGTGGACCGTGTCTTAATGAGCTCCACAATTTCCATAAAATACTCATCCCACGACGGCCTCATTCATATCCCTCCCCCTTTGAAGCAGAAACATAGTCGGTAGCGACAAATCACCACCCACTGCTTAGTCCCACCCACCGTCCCACCTCAAGTCCCAAAGCACCCCGCTTGCCCCTGTCCGTCACTCTATCCAAACACCCAAAACAATAGTTGAGGGCTGAGTGCTAAAATTGCTACACTAACAAAATCTAAAACAGCTTATGATTTATTCTTTATTTTAAAACAAATCATAACCCCCCAAAACTCTAATTCTTCATTATTAATTATTCATTCTTAATTATTAATTAATCTCCCCCACTAACTTCATTTTGTCCCAAATAACCGATCCCCTGCGTCACCGAGACCCGGCACAATATATCCGTGATCGTTTAATTTTTCATCTACGGCGGCACAATAGATTTCCACATCGGGATGATCTTTGCAAAGTCGCTCTATGCCTTCCGGGGAGGCAATCAAGCACATGATTTTTATATTGGCAACACCCTTTTCTTTAATAAACTGGATGGCCGCAGACGCCGACCCGCCGGTGGCCAGCATAGGATCAATAACAATAAGCTCTCTTTCTTCTACGTCGGTAGGCAATTTACAATAATACTCTACGGGCTCCAGACTTTCCGGATCTCTATAAAGCCCGATATGTCCAACCTTAGCAGCGGGAATAAGCTTCAACATCCCGTCTACCATTCCTAAACCGGCCCTGAGTATAGGGACAATGGCAAGCTTTTTGCCCGAAATGACTTTTGTCTTTGCAATGGCCACAGGGGTTTCGATTTCCACTTCTTTGAGAGGCAAATTACGGGTGACCTCATATCCCATCAGTGTAGCCACTTCTTCAACAAGCTCTCTAAACTCTTTGACCCCGGTATTAATGTCTCTAATAAGCGAAATCTTATGCTGAATAAGCGGATGATCCATAATAAAAACGTTGTTATTCATCTTTTCCCTCTCCTTTTCTCTTTTCTTCTAATATATGAATTTTGTTAACCCTATTTTGATGTCTTCCCCCTTGGAATTCTGCTTTTAACCAGGCATTTACGATCTCCTTTGCAAGATCTGACCCTATAACCCTGCCTCCCAAAGCAATCACATTGGCATTATTGTGTTCTTTAGCCATTCTTGCAGAAAAGCAATCCCCGCACAAAGCTGCCCGGATACCGTGCACTTTGTTGGCGGCCATGGAAATACCGATTCCCGTACCGCATATCAATATGCCCTTCTCGCATTCACCGTTTACAACAGACATACAAACAGGGTGCGCAACATCCGGGTAATCTACCGATGCAGTACTCTCCACCCCAAAATCCTTTATAGGATATCCTTGTTCACTCAAATATTTTTTGATTTCTTCTTTCAAACCAAATCCGCCATGATCGCTGCCAATTGCTATCATCTTTCACACTCCACCACTCTCTATACACTTTTTTGTTTCTTTACATATTGTATATAATTCTTATCATTCTGTCAAAAATTTTATGATCTTGCGAGCTCTTCCCATTCATCACTCGCACTGCTCCATTTTCGATTGCTTTCGCTCGTATTCTCGTTCCGCTTGTGATTGTCTGAGATAAAACGGTGTAAATGTCATATAATCCTCGGTTTCACCTGCATAAGCCTTTTGCAGCGCCAGCTCCGCAATGGAGGATGCACGCTGCATCCTGCAGGATATGGGTGCAAAGGCACAAAGGTCTCCCAACTCATGCTTAAGTTTTTCATAAAATACGGGTACGCCGTCTCCGGTAAATATGACTTTCTCGGCCCTTTCCCGTAATTCGGCAATCAGCTCTTTAACGGATAAGGCTCGGTGTTGTTCTGCCTGATAGAAAGTATTCTCCTTCCACCGGTACAAAGCATTATACACTTGGTCTCTTCTCGCATCCATAATGGGACTGATTAAATGCTTGCAAAAAGGCAGATTAAACGCTAAACCGTCAAGGGTGGATACACCTACAACAGGCTTGTCCACTGCCTGGGCAAGTCCTTTGACAGTCGCTACACCAATTCTAAGCCCCGTAAAAGAACCGGGCCCGTTAGCCGCTGCAAAAATATCCATATCTTGTGCTTTTAATTGGGCACTGTCAAGGATTTCTTTTACAATAGGCATCATCTTCTGCGAATGGGTCATTTGATGATTAAGTACATATTCTCCAATCAGCTTATTGTCATCCATAATGGCTGCTGTTGCAACTATTGAAGATGTATCGATTGCCAACACTTTCAAGTTCGTCAACTCCAGTCTATTAGTGGGGAGTAGGGAGTGGGGGGTGGGGCGCATTGCTGCATGCGTATCTTATACAACCTCCCCACGCCTCACTCCCCACCCCCCACTTTCCTAATCTCTATTTCTCTGTAATTTTCTCCTTTTTGCAAGTCCTTTTTGATGTCAATACGAAGACGGGAAGGGGGTAATATCTCCCGAATATTATCCGCCCATTCGATGATCGATATGCCCTCTCCGTATATATATTCTTCAAACCCTATTTCAAACATTTCATCCACATCATTGATCCTATAAACATCAAAGTGGTAAATCGGATATTTCCCACTGTACTCATTTACAATCGTAAATGTAGGACTGGTCACATAGCCCTCTACACCAAGCGCCTTCATCAGCCCTTTGGCAAAAACGGTCTTGCCCGCCCCAAGATCTCCTCCTAGGCACACTACATCACCGGGTTCTAAAAAAGCTGCCATATCATATGCAATTTTTTCCGTCTGCTCCGACGATTCACTCATGATCCTGGTCGTATTACCACTAATTCTCAATTTTTAATTCCCCATCCTTTATTTGGTTCGGAGTTCCTAACTTTCCGATTATCCTAACGAGTATCCATTATTCATTGTTCATTATTAATGATTCATTGCTTTTAAAACAGTCCCGTTATCTTCCCGTTCTCATCAATGTCAATCTTTTCTGCCGTGGGCTCTTTGGAAAGACCCGGCATTGTCATGACATGACCGATTAGGACAACAATAAAGCCTGCTCCTGCCGAAAGATTGATCTCCCTCACCGTTACGGTAAATCCCTCCGGTCGTCCCAACAAAGACGGGTTGTCGGAAAGGGAGTATTGTGTCTTTGCCATACATATAGGCAGTTTGTCATAGCCCAACAATTCCAATCTCTTGATCGCTTTTTCCGCTGCCGAGGTATAAGTTGCCCCTTCTCCTCCATAGATTTCCGTAACAATGACATCAATTTTATCTTTAACGGACAATCTTTCATTATACAAGACTTCAAAGCGGGAGGGGTCGGTATCCAGTACGTTTACTACCTTATGGGCCAGCTCTGTCCCACCTTCTCCGCCTTTTGCAAATACCTCCGAAACAGCACATTTTACACCCAAGGCAGTACACCTTTCTTGTATGTATTGTATCTCGTTTTGCGTGTCGGTATGAAAAGCATTAATAGCCACGACCACCGGTGCACCGAATTTTTGGATATTTTCGATATGCTTTTCAAGATTGACGATGCCTTTGCCCAAAGCTTCAAGATTTTCCGCCGCAAGGGCTGTTTTTGCAACACCACCGTTATATTTGAGGGCTCTCACCGTTGCGACAAGGACAACGGCATCCGGTTTGAGGTGTCCGTATCTGCATTTGATGTTAAAGAATTTCTCCGCACCCAAATCGGCACCGAATCCGGCTTCACTAATAACATAATCGGCTAACTTCAAGGCCAATTTAGTCGCCTTGATACTGTTGCAGCCATGGGCAATGTTTGCAAAAGGCCCTCCATGCATTAAGCAAGGCGTATTTTCCAGTGTTTGAACCAGATTAGGTTTCATCGCCTCTTTCAACAATACCGTCATGGCCCCGTCGGCTTTTAACGCCTTAGCGGTTACAGGCCGGTCATCATAGGTGTATCCGATAATAATTTTCCCTAATCTTTCTTTTAAATCCGTCAAATCATCCGCCAGACATAGTATGGCCATCACTTCCGAAGCCACCGTAATCATAAATCCGTCTTCCCTGGGCACTCCGTTCATTTTGCCCCCCGAGACCCACCACCACATTTCTTAATGCTCTGTCATTCATATCCAACACACGTTTCCAAATAATCTGGCGGGGATCAATACCCAGCGCATTTCCCTGTTGAATATGATTATCGATCATAGCCGACAGCAGGTTATGCGCCGCCGTAATCGCGTGCATATCCCCGGTAAAGTGAAGATTAATATCTTCCATCGGTACAACCTGAGCATACCCACCTCCTGCCGCACCGCCTTTAACCCCCATGACCGGTCCCAGCGAAGGCTCCCTGAGGGCTATGACCGTTTTCTTTCCAATTTTATCCATGGCTTGACCCAGCCCCACGGTGGTGGTTGTTTTTCCTTCTCCGGCCGGTGTGGGATTGATTGCCGTCACAAGAATGAGCTTTCCGTCCGGACGGTCCTTTACCCTTTCCCACAGTTGATCGGAAACTTTGGCCTTATACTGTCCGTAGTATTCCAGCTCTTCTTCCATGATACCTAACTTTTTACCGATATCTCCAATATGCTTCATTTGCGCTTTCTGGGCAATTTCTATATCCGTCGGCATTGTCTTGTCACCCCTTTTGATTTAAACTTTTTTGATTCACTTTCTCCATAAATCGTTCCACATCAATGATGAACCGTTCATGCGCGCCTTCTCCAATTTTACCCTGTTCGTCAAAAGCTTCTATTTTGAAAACCAATCTTTTACGGTCTATTTCCAGCAATTCTGCTTGCGCATATACTTTCATCCCTATTGGTGTTGCCGCACTATGGGATATATCAACCTTAGTGCCCACAGTGGCATTCCCTTCCGCCAAATACGGCTGAACACATTGGGCCGCCGCCTCTTCCATCAAAGCAATCATTGCAGGCGTCGCAAAGACTTCCACACTGCCGCTTCCTACTTGCTTTGCACTTGTCTTCTCCGTTACAATCTTCTCCACTTTATGGGTTACTCCCACTTCTAATACCTTTTCCATCGTTCCACCATCCTTTGCTATTCTTACATGATATAAATACCATTTTAAAGTGCGGTATCTTCTAATATATTTCCCACATATTCTATCTTATTTGCACATCCGCAGCCAATATTTTCGGAACAAAATTTTAAAAGCTATCTGCACAAAAAGACTGCAAAAAGACAGGGCGCATGTTCCCTGTCTTCCGCTAAAGCCGTAAGGCTCTTTATCATGCTATTCGTTTTCTTTCTTTTCTTCCTCTTGTTGTCCGTCTTGCTGCTCTTGTACGGGCTGCTCTTCTTCAACACCTGCAAAAGCTTTTTCGAAAGCCGGACCATCCAATTTTTCCTGTTCAATAAGCGCTTGGGCGACTTTATGAAGTTTATCGATATTCTCTTCCAAAAGCTGCTCACACCGCTTATGGGAGTCATCAATAATCATTCTGATTTCATCGTCAATTTCGGAAGCCACCTGTTCGCCGTAATTTCTCGTTTGCGCCAGATCTCTGCCGATAAATACTTCATCCTGCTCAGAGCCGAATGTCATTGGTCCCAGCTTATCGCTCATGCCATATTTCGTAACCATTTTTCTGGCGATAGTGGTAGCCCTTTGAATATCGTTTTGAGCACCGGTACTAATATCATCCAGTATTAATTTTTCAGCAACACGGCCGCCTAGAAGCTCTACAATATCTTCCACCATTTCTGTCTTGGAAATATAATACTTGTCTTCTTTAGGCAGGGCTAGGGTATATCCGCCCGCTCTCCCCCTTGGGATAATGGACACCTGATGTACGGGGTCCTGGGTCGGAAGCAGCTTCGCGATAACCGCATGGCCCGCTTCATGATATGCCACCAGTTTTTTCTCTTTATCGCTGATCACACGGGTCTTCTTTTCAGGACCCGCAATCACTTTTATAATCGCTTCTTCTAATTCCTGCATATTAACCATTTTCTTATTGCGTCTTGCGGACAATAAAGCAGCTTCATTCATCAGATTTTCAAGGTCTGCACCGGTAAAGCCCGGTGTTGTACCCGCAAGCACTTTCAAGTCCACATCGGAACCTAACGGTTTTCCTTTGGAATGCACTTTTAATATGGCTTCTCTTCCCTTTATATCCGGAACACCAACTAAAACCTGTCTGTCAAAACGTCCGGGTCTTAATAACGCCGGGTCTAAAATATCCGGTCTGTTCGTAGCCGCCAATATAATAACGCCCTCGTTTATGCCGAATCCATCCATTTCAACCAGTAATTGATTCAGGGTCTGCTCTCTTTCGTCATGCCCGCCGCCTAATCCGGCACCTCTATGTCTACCTACCGCATCAATTTCATCTATAAATACGATACACGGTGCATTTTTCTTAGCCTGCTCGAATAAATCCCTTACTCTTGACGCACCTACCCCAACAAACATTTCAACAAAATCTGAACCACTGATACTAAAGAAGGGTACACCGGCCTCACCTGAAACCGCTTTCGCAAGCAATGTTTTACCGGTTCCCGGAGGTCCCACCAATAACACGCCTTTGGGAATTCTGGCACCTAACTCAACGAACTTCTTAGGCATTTTCAAAAATTCCACGATTTCCTTTAATTCTTCCTTCTCTTCATCCGCCCCGGCCACATCCTCAAATGTCACCTTTTTCTTATCGTCGGTAGACAACTTTGCCCTGCTTTTTCCAAAGGACATCACTCTGCTGCCGCCCCCGCCTTGGGATTGCTGCAGGAAAAATACCCAGAAAAGGACGAAAATAACCACCAGCCCCAGTGTCGGCAATATCGTAATCCACCACGGCGGCGTCGGAGGCGGCCTGGAGTCCAGTGCAAGCTTATTGGCTCGAATTTGTTCGATAATTTCTTCCCCTACATGTTCTTGTAATATCTCTAAGCTTGGGATACTCACTTCCATTTTAGTAACACCGTCATTCAGCAGTGCAATGGCTTTATGGTCAATGACTTCCAATTGTTTCACTTGACCTCGCTGTATCTTTTGCACTAAATCACTATAAATTTTTTCATCTTTATTGCCGGGTAAACTATATAGGGCAAAAATCATTAAAATTACTACAAACAGCAATATATAAAAACTAATACCCCTAAAGTACTTCTTCAATAAACTCCCTCCTCAATTACTAGTGCAGGCCTATTCAGTTCGTATTAACTCGATATGCTTGCTAATCTATTCAAAAATTATTATCTCGCATGATTTACAACTCTCAAAGCCCCCAACGGTCTTTTGAGCCGACCTCACACGCTGAACTCCGAACTGTTTTATGGATATCCAACTTTAAAACGGCATTCATATTTACACAAAAAACGTAGAATCATCGTTATTTGTGTAAATGTATTTTTAGGTTGCAGTTGGTTATCTTTAATAAACGATTGTACGTTATAATATATTAACACAAATGTATTAAAAACTCAACCAAAATTCCATATTGTTTTTACATTGTTTTTATATTGTTTACAGTTTATAGATATGGCACTTTAACATCCAACACATATCGTCAATTTTATTCTTCTGCATATATTTCCCGCTTCAACACGCCCACAAAAGGCAGATTCCTGTATTTTTCCACATAATCCAGCCCATAACCTACAACGAATTCATCTGGAATGTCGAATCCTTTATAATCTACCTGCACATCTACTTTTCTTCTGGCCGGCTTATTGAGTATGGTGCAGATTTTAACGCTTTGGGGCCCTCGGGACAACAAAAGCTCTTTAAGGTATTCCAACGTCAAGCCGCTGTCAATAATATCCTCTACAATGAGTATATCCTTGCCTTCAATATCTGTCTCAAGATCTTTAAGGATTCTGACGACTCCGGAAGTAGAGGTTGAATGACCATAACTGGAAATCGCCATAAAATCTATCTCCAAAGGGACGGTTATTTCTTTGATCAAATCCGTCGTAAACATGACACCGCCTTTGAGGACGCTAATGATCATCAGATTTTTACCCCTATACTCTTGGCTGATCATTTTGCCAAGTTCTTCAACCTTTTGCTGTAATTGTTCCCGTGTAATTAAAATCTCTGCAATATCGTTTGTCATAAAACATTCCCTCCTGTATGTTTTAGTTCGGGGACCGGCGTCGAAAGATTTCCCGCACCGTACTTTTTCTGCCGACTCCAAACTCCAAGCACTTCCAAACCTCATATTTCTTTTACATGCACAATCAGTACCTGTTTTGTGATATTCGTACATTTATATCTTTCACTTGTTCTATATCCTATCACCCATAATATATCATTATTTGTTGCCAACAGCGGAATTTCATCTCTCTTATGACGAGGGATTTTCAAATCGATAAAAAAATCTTTTATCTTTTTGGTCCCTTTCATACCATGGGGTGCAAATTTATCCCCAGGTAATCTATTCCTTATATATAGTTCCTCATTTATTGTATTATAATCAAATGCTTTTGTAAAATCATTTAATCG
>JAKSBV010000120.1 GCA_022360955.1 Bacillota bacterium | reverse complement strand
GTCCACCTTGACAGATACAAAATATCGGTTGAGCATATCGGCTGCTTCTTGGTCTTCAAAGGATTCTCTTTCCATTACATGACACCAATGGCAGGTGGAATAGCCAATAGACAGAAAAAGAGGCTTATCTTCCTGCTTTGCCTTTTCAAAGGCTTCCTGCCTCCATGGGTACCAGTTAACTGGGTTATAGGCGTGCTGCAGCAGATAGGGAGATTTTTCATTGAATAATCTATTGGGTATTTTTTTTTGAGTGTCCACATGACCATCTCCTCTCAAAATAGGATGTTTCTACAATTGCAAATACGTCCAGCTTTTTAACTTACTTGAATTTGATTCTAATATTTTCTCCTTACTTATACTATATTATACTTTCCAGAATGATACAAATCATTCCTACTCGCATTGTCTATTGTGGTAGAATGTTATCGAAAAAATTCGATAGAACTTCCAGCCCTCAAGCTCTCTTTCAAAATGTGCTCTGTTGATTCCTAATTAACAGGAGCATTGCAGGTACGTAAGCTGTCAACAATAAGTGCTTTCCTGATGTAATAATCTCTTTTGAGGCAGCCATAACGATATGATTATGCATGTAATACCGACAGTAATGAAAACAATTCGTCCAGCCGCAAATGCGGCGGTAAAAGCAAATTCACGTTCCCCCGCATAGAGCGGCAGGGTTACAGAACTTCCAATGATGTCGATATAAGCCGGAAGCGAAATCCGGAAAGCTCCTACGATCAAAACCACCCCCAGCAAGACATACACCAAAGCTGCTTTTTTGTTTCCAAGCAGCATTGAAACTCCAAACACCAGAAGAGCAGATGGCAAAAGCATCGGCATACTCAACCAGATAAGCCCGCCAAAAACCGTATAGTCAAAGACCAGCCAATAAAACGCAAAGCAGACGCCTACCGACAGAGCCGCGGCAATCAGGAAAGCACATGCTATCGCACCGTAGCGGATTGCCTTGAATGTGGAAACCGGCGTGGGTGCGGCGCTTATGATAGTCATGGCACCGCGTTCCGACGGTATAAACTGCCGTGCGCACAGCGCCAGCAGCAGGACAAGCAGCAGCACCGATACAGAAGAAAGATAATCGCAAAATGTCCATTTTGAAAAGGGAGCTGTGTAAAGCGTACCAAAAACCACGCTGCTTCGCAGTAAAAAAACGCAGTAGGCAACCACTGCCGCCAGAAGCAGCAGGTAAGTACGGGAACAGACAAGCCTCCTGAACTCATAATAAAAAATTGTTTTCTTACTCAAGATTGAGCACCTCCTTTTTCAGTCCAGTTACAGACAAAAAGTCTTCGTATGTTATAGTTTTTCCCAAATATGATTGATACAGCTGCGCCAACATTTTCTGAAATGTCTCCGGTCCGCCCACTGCTTTTTCCGCTTCCAAAAGCTCAAGCGGCATGATATCATACAAACCAATATTTTCTAGAGTACTAAGCACATTATAAGAGTCTTTCCCAGACAACTTTTGCAGATACTTGGGGTTTTGTATATAGAAAGCATTTTTATATGTTTTCCAGTTGTTTTGCCACACTCTGACAAAATGCTGCTTCGCATATTCAGCTCCAAAATAATAATCCATGAAACGATAGGTGCTGTAGCAGGTTATACCCTCCGCCGACCAGTGGGATGTCTCGTCCATCATAGGATAGGTGGCAAGTCCCCACCACTGATGAGCGATTTCATGTACGATGGTCTTAATCCCCCCTCTATGGGGATTGTCTGATTCCGTTAGAGAATACCCAGCTTCAGCAAAGGTGGTTTCGTCGAACGCACTGATATTCCCCCAGGCCTTACCCCCATTCCATATGGCGGGAAGCTCCAGCATAACGAGATAATCCTTATAAGGAAGTGGTCCGTAGACTTTCGTAAAATAATCAATGGCTGCTTTCATAACATTTATGGCATCCATGTCGGCTATTGCATCATCGTGTTTTGCAAAGTATTTAAACTTAACCGCAAGACCGCCTGCCTCAAAGGTTCTGGTGTTATATTCAGCTGCCATGAGACGACTAGGGTTAGAGAAACTCCACTGTGTTTTGCCGTCCACTGTATTGAGCCTCTTGAATTCACTTGCTGGCATAAGATTCTCATCCAGCGTTAAAGTGCCCGAACGCCTGCAATTTTTGGAAACCTTTGTGTTCACACATGGGTATAAGCCTAAGAGTCGCAGATATATGTACTCGCTGCAAATACCACTTAATACTATCTGGCCATAGAGACAGTCATTTTTCGGACTGCCGCCGTAACTAAGCTCAAGCACAGTTTCCGTACTTGCAGGCAGATGAATATACCATGTTGCACAATTATCTACCTCGATATCATCGCGGAAAGCTTCTACAGGCTGACCGTTTACCAGCACATCCTTAATGACATAACCTGTATTGACATCTACTGAAAGCGTCTGAGGCTTACCAATGAGGTTTTGAAAAGTATATACTGCGTTGCCCGATACTGTGCGGCTGTCGGCATCGACATCTACCTTTACCTGTTGGTCAAGCAGGAGTAAATCTTTATTTTCATCATCATCTTCATTACTTAAAGCCATCGTTAGACCCGTTCCCGAGTCATAATCTAATTCAAAATCTTCAGGAATACTGTTGTCAAATATAGGCTCTGTAGTATAGCTTATACCTGAAAAGACAACAGCCATTACCAATAGCACAGGTATCCAGGCTCGACGTGCATTGCTGAGAAAAGAGCCAAAAACCCCGCGTCCGTACTGCCTGAGTGAACACAGCCCAAGGAACCACACACTTAGTGCTGCCAGCATACAGAAAAGGCGGTTCCATAGTATCATATCTATTTGAAACTGATTGCTCACCAGATCGGAAAAATCCCGGGCGTATGTCTGAACCCAAAAAAATAGATAACTGGGATTCATGTCATACTGATATTCAAGCAGCTTGGAAAGGATGATCAGCACTGCTATAGTGACAAAGGCCACACTCACTTGTTTAAAAAGCATATATAATCCTGATGACAGCAATATGGAAAGTACTAACGCACCGAGGAAAATTAAGTACCAAGACGCAGCAAATGTATCCGCCTGAAAATATTTTCCTGTCTTTATGAGCGCATACGGAAGGGTAAAAAGCGTCAGGATAAGCGTTGTAATAACGGCCATGCAGATAAGCGCCAATGTACGACGAATCTGATGAAAAACCGGGTCTGTGCATGTCAGAACAATACTATCTGTGTTATTCTTATAGTCTCTGTGAAATTGTATCAGGGTGAGGATCCCAAAAAGCAGCGAGCCTAATAAAGCACTGTTTTTCGCTGCTATCAAAATAAAGGCGTCCATGTCGGTTCTCCCTAAGGAATTCAGGCAGAACCATACAACCCCTGCCGCTATGATGGCTATAAAGAGTAATGTGACCCGCTCACGCAGCAGCCTCCGTATCTCTTTCAAGAAAGTCACAAAGGGATTCATGCACATTTCCCCCCCTCGATGAGCATCATGTAGGCCGCCTCAAGGGAGGCCGCGTTCTTTTCCACCATTAATCTCTCCGGTTCTCCTACATAGAGGATCTCGCCGTGGTTTAAAACAATGAGCCGGTCGCACACAGATTGCACATCCTCAATAATGTGGGTGGAAAGGATGACCAGCTTATTATTGGCGGTATCGGCAAAAAGACTGCGGAAAGCCACTCTTTCAGCAGGGTCAAGTCCAACAGTCGGTTCGTCAAGGATAAGCATCCTCGGGTCGCCGAGCAGGGCCTGCGCAATGCCTACCCGCTGCTTTTGCCCGCCTGACAGTGTATGGATCTTCGCCTTATGTTTGTCCTCCAAATGGGTCAGAGCGATAACTCTGTCAACTTCCAACTTTGCCGCTTTTGCATCAATACCCTTGAGCGCGGCCATGTAGTCCAAGAACTGTGCTGTTGTCAGATCCTCAAACAAGCCAAATTCCTGTGGCAGATAACCGAGGCTTGATTTGAGCGCCTTTTCCTGTTTGAGCAGCGAGAGTCCGTCAACTAGTATCTCTCCGGAACTTTGGATAAGATTTGCAGTCAGCAGCTTCATCAGCGTGCTCTTGCCGGCACCGTTCGGCCCGACGAGTCCAATCAAACTTGGACTTTCAAGCGTAAGTTTTACATCCTTCAGGACATTTTTCCCGCCTTTATAGGTTTTGTTTAAGCCTTTTAATTCAATTTTCAAATAATCAACTTCCCTTCTTTTCGGTGATATGATAACTTTAACACCGTCAAATGGAGTGATTATGAACCCTATGTGTAGCAGATGTGAAATTCAGAAATTAATGGTAAAACGCATCCCCTCAGACGCCGTCATCGGTTCAAATTTGTAATCCAGCTCAAGCAGGCGTAAAATAGTGTCTATAATGTACAAGCCAAGGCCGTTGCCGCCTGTCTCACGGCTTCGGGAAATGTCCGGACGATAAAAAGGTTCATATAGACGGGGCAGCTGATCTCCCGGAATGGGTGTGCATTCATTTTCCACAATGAGACTGCGCCCCTTGCAGTATACCGCCAATTTTCCATCCGCCGCGGTATATGAAACGGCATTGCAAAAAATATTGGAAAGCGCCTTGCCCAGCAGCCTCGTTGGTACCGTGACCATAAACGCAGCGCTCCAGTCGATATACAGAGACAGTCCTTTAGCCTGGGCAATCATGGCGTAAGGCTCCAGAATTACTGAGCAAATGGTATCAATACTTTCTGTAGCGCAGGATTCCTTCACATCTTCGAGACGCGAGGTAGCCAGTATCTCACACAGCGTGTCCGAAAGATTATCTACCAGCTCCTTGCATTTTGGAAGCCATTTCTCGTGGTTTTTATACTTGCCGACTCCCAAAATCATGTTGTCCATAATAACGCTCACAGCGGTGACCGGCGTTTTCAGCTCATGTGAAGCAGCCCGCAGGAAGTCAGCCTTTGCCCGCTCTGCAGCACCAACCTTTTTAAGCTCGGTTTCAAGAGATTCTATGGTACGCAGCAGATTTTCATAAAGGTCGTTGACATTGGCAGCCAAGGTACCAATCTCATCCCTAGTGGTAATACTGCATTTTGCGTTCTGTTCAAGAGCCGTCATGTGGCGGGTCTTCTCTGAAATTTCCTTAATCGGACGGGTGATGGCACGGGCATATAGCAACGAAAATACTACCGCCACTAAAACGCACATAAAAAGAGCGATGGGAAGCAGGGACAAAATTACACTTACAGCCTCATCCACAGGCGCAAGAGTTATTGACGCCGTCAGTTCACCTTCTTTTCCCGCAAGTATGAAACTGCGCTGAGCTTTAATTATTTGGGAGGAGACGTTTCTTTTCAGATACTGATCCAAGACACCACCAATCATTATACTGTCTGTTTGAGTATTATCCTCGCCTGTAGGGATAGTATCCATACCATTGTGTGAAGCGTTTAAGCCTGAAACATAGATAATTGTGGAGGCAGTTTCACTGGATTGCGCCTCATCACTCCACAACTTCACATTATATCTATCATCACCTATGTTTAATATTATGTTTGCCTGCAAAGCTAAGGCGAATTTTGGTAACAACTTTACAATGTCTTCCCTATTTGCAGTCTCCAGTTGTTTAATCCATTCGTCCATCTGCTCCATCAAATCCTGCTGTTTTTGTTTCGTATAGGCAATTGGCATCAGGGTATATATCAACCCGTTAGCCAGTACGGCGATTAGCACCAGCATAGTAAGGGTGTATAAGAAAGTCCTCGTAAAAATCTTCATCGCTCATCCTCCAACTTATAGCCCACTCCGGTAACGGTAACAATACAGTCAAGGCCAAGTTTCTTTCGAAGATTTTTAATGTGGGAATCCACTGTGCGGTCGAAAATAGGGCGATCTTCGCCCCACAGCTCATCCAGAATGCGCTCCCGTGACAGCACCTTTCCTCTGTATTCCACCAACAACCGTAGAAGCATAACTTCTCTGGGCGTAATGTCAATAGAGCCCTGTACACCCTCCGCCGTGTATCCGACGAAGTCCACCGTAATATCTTTATGCTGCCATATGTAGGGAACGTCATCTGATCTGACACGCCGCAGAAGCGCCTCAACTCGTTTTTCCAACAATACGATGGAAAAAGGTTTTGTCACATAATCGTCCGCCATTTTGTCAAAGCTTGTGATTTGAGTATATTCATCCCCTATGGCGGTAAGCATGATGACAGGTATATCGCTTGTTTTACGCAATTCATGGAGTACCGCAATCCCTGTTAGCTTGGGCAGCATAACATCCAGTAAAACAAGATCGAAAGAATTTTGTTTTGTTAATCGTAGTGCCTCTTCACCATCATATGCTGAGCATACTTCGTATCCGCTATCTCTGAAGTATTCACAGACACCTTCACTGGTGTCTCGATCATCTTCAACAACAAGCAATTTCATAAGTTTCATAGTAACCTCTCCTTTAAAAGGCTAAGAATCAAATAATCTGTTAAATATAATAACATAAAAAAGTGTAGTAAATATGGAATATAAGAATTTGTTTTTCGCTGTGACGCAAAATCGATACCTAGGTTGACCGTTGTGGCTGTTTTACCCACGCCGCCTTTCTGATTAGCTAGGGCGATTATTTTTGAAACTTGGAATTCTTCCCTTCACGCAAAAAAGCCATTTGCTTTATCGGTGTAATGAAGCAAATGACTTTTCGGAGATTGATTTATTATAAAAAAATGTCAGCAAAAAAAACAGCATTCCTCTCATTAACAATATGTTAATGTCTTATTTGAAATAATCTATTCAATTCCGTAGAACTGCTTGATAAATGCGATAGGATTGAATATTTTTATCCAACGGTATGGGTTCAGAGTTAGCAGGTCTTTATCACCCGTAATAATGAAATCAGCATTGCCATAAACGGCTGCTTCAAGTATCATATTGTCCTTTTCATCACGACAATCATTTATTTTTCCGTAATTTGAAGGAATAATGGTTTTTAAGCTCAACAGGTTTATAAATTCATCAAGTTCATGGGGATGGATATACTTGCTGAATTTTGGACGCTGCAAAACAATCTTTATTTCCTGTAGCTGTTCATGAGATAGGATAAGTGAATATTGTCCCGTAAATATATCCCTTACAATCAGCTTAGCATTTTTGCTTCCGAAGGAAGGCACTTACAAAAATGTTTGTATCAACTACAACCTTATGTTTTTCCATAGTTGTTGCTCCTGACTTCCTCAATCTCTTTTGTTATTTCACCCATTGAAATAGGGAATTTTTTTTTTTTTTTTTTTACAGTATCAAGGAAGTCAAGCAGCTTTCCGTTGATTTCATCAGTCATTTTCTTTTATCATCCTTTTTTCATC
>JAKSBV010000438.1 GCA_022360955.1 Bacillota bacterium | reverse complement strand
CGCTATCACGGCAATATCACCGCTCTTGGCTTCCTTTACGGGCACTTGTTTTAATCCCTCGTAAACCAATAACTTGGAGACTTTACCTTTCACAATACTGCCGTCCCGTTTTGAAATTGAGACAGTCTTGCCTTCCTCAATGATCCCTTTGTACACCCTGCCGATACCCAATCTCCCGATATAGTCATCATAGGCCAGTGCGGATATCTGCAACTGAAGCGGTTCTTCGTCATAATCGGGGTATACGGTAACATGCTCCAAAATGGTTTCAAATAACGGGGAAAGGTCTTTGCTTTCATCGTCCATTTCCCTTTTTGCAATACCTTCCTTGGCAATCCCGTATACAATGGGAAAATCCAATTGTTCGTCGTTTGCATTCAGATCCGCAAACAAATCAAATACCATATTGACGACTTCTTCCGCTCGCTGGTCCTTTTTATCGATTTTATTGATAAATAAAATCGGTCTCAGCCCCAGTTCCAAAGATTTTTGAAGCACAAATCTGGTTTGAGGCATGGGGCCTTCGCTGGCGTCTACCAGCAGTATGACCGTATCCACCGTTTTAATAATCCTTTCTACCTCGGAAGAAAAATCCGCATGTCCCGGGGTATCTACGATATTAATTTTCAGCCCGTTGTATTCGATTGAGCAATTTTTAGAATAGATCGTAATGCCCCGCTCTCTCTCAAGGTCATTACTATCCATGACACAATCCACCACTTCTTCATTTTCTCTAAAAACCCCGCTCTGGCTTAAAAAAGCATCCACCAGCGTAGATTTCCCGGCATCAACGTGGGCTATAACGGCTATATTGATAATTTCCTGTTTCTTCGACATAAAAACTCCCTTTCTCTTTGTTCGGGGTTCGGAGTCAAAAACCCGTCTTTAAACTCCGTACTTTGAACCGTACTTTGAATCTTGCTATTACTGAATATAAAGCCTTTTGTGCAGTTTATACAGATTATTTTATGTTAAATATATACCCGCTATATTTTACACTTTTTTGAGGGAATAATCAAGCAAAAAACAGGGGACGGTTCTCTGTTTCACTTTGGTGAAACAAGGAACCGTCCCCTGTTCTATGCGTTTTCAACGATCTTTTCTAATGATTCAATCATGGAAAGTTTAATCTTATTTGAATAAATCTTTTTTCTTATAAAAGGGACCTTACACAAAAGTATTAATATAAAATTCATTATCCTTGCTTTATAATTTTTTTGAGGAAAATCATAGACCTTAAGTGCTTTAAATGCCTTATGATCCGCGACAAATGGGAATCTTAATTCCCCCCATATTTCATCTCTAAATATTTTCATACCGCCAACAGCAAGAAAAGTAGCAGGTTTCCTATAGCCTAAAGCTGATAATTTAACAAGATTACAGGCTAAATCATATAGTTGGTTATCCAGTTCAATATTGGCAGCATACTCATCTGTCACAAAACCAACTAGATGAGACCCTTGCCATTGAACATAGGTTTCCAGAACTTGTCTCAAATTAGGCACTTGTTTTAAAGCACCGGATAAGATAAATCCAAACTGCTTGCCTGAAAGCGAGGGTGTATGTGTATTAAAAAAGGCTCTGTCCAAAAACATTTTCCATATAAAGGATAAGTGTCTATGTTTAATGGTACCGGCAAAAATGATGATATCAGCAGTTTTCAATTGGTGATTATAGAACTCTGTATATTCATCTTTACCACTGTACACGCACTCATAGTTATAACCGCATTTTATACAACCTAAGCATCCGCCTTTTATATCTACATCTTGAAGATTAACGACTTCTATACGCTGGGCAAATGACTGTTTAAATTTATTGATCATGTTTCGTAGATTGCTGTTTTTTAAAGAATCAGTCACAATAATAGCTTTTTTATTAAAAGCATCTATTTTATCATGCCGAATCTCTGATACATAGTCAATTGGCGAATATTTTACCGGACTGTAGCTTTTTAGCGTCGCGGCCTCGTTTTCTATGGCATCAAAAAAATTCTTTGCAAATATTAATAGATTTTTTCTTATAGCTTCCTTTTCTAAATCATACATATGCGCGGAAAAATAATCGACATAATGCATATCTAAGTCGTCACAAATTGCATTCATATAATTGATCGCGGTATGATCATAAAAATGGATGGATGTAGCAACAAGGGCGGTATATTTGCCTTTGAAAGCATCTTCAACATTTCTTTCAAAAATTAATTCTATAAATCTTTGATAATTTGAATGAACCGTAAAAACGTAAAGAGGAAAGGCCCATATTACACCATCACCGGATCTTATAGATTGAATGATACCCTCAAAAAATGCCTTATCCTTCACTATTTTATTAATTCTTTGAGAAATATTAATTATTTTAAATTTATGCTGCTTAAACTTCTTTTGAATATAGTTGATATATTGCATGGTAACGCTGGTATCTCCTTTAGGACTTCCATTTAAAACGACGATATCCATATTATTTTCTCCAATCTTATTATTTTCTCTTCAAGCCGTTTTTTTCCCATAATGAAGGGTATGCTTTTATGATATACGTATTGCAAGCAAAGTTGACACCGTAAACATTAAGTAGATTATATAACAATATGTTTACACTGTCAACATTTAATGATATAATTTTAGAAAATAAAAATCTATGAATAGGAGAACTACACAGTGGATAAAGCAGCGTATCATCATGGCGATTTAAAAAAAGCATTAATAGATAATGGTTTATTACTATTAAATAAAGAGGGAATAGAGGGTTTCTCATTAAGAAAAGTAGCCAGTATGTGTGGGGTGAGTCATACTGCACCCTATAAGCATTTTAAAGATAAGGACGAACTTATTGGTGAAATCATAGACGAAATTTGGAATCAATTTTATTTAGTATTACGAAAAGCCATTGAGTTATATCCGGAACAACCTGAACTGCAAGTGGTGGAAATGGGAAAAGAATATGTCAATTTTATGGTGGAAAATCCCGAGTATTTAAAATTATTGTTTTTATCAGATAGTACTTCTTATCTTGTCAGAATTGAAGAGGATAGATTAAATGCCTATAAAAACAGTGCCTTTAAAGTCTTTAAGGATACTGTAGAAAATTATTTTAAGGAAATAAAGTTAAGTAAAGAGCTATATATGCAAAAGACGTTAACAATGTGGAGTATGGTTCATGGATTTGCTTTATTGATATCTAAGAATATTATTCATTATGATGGGGAGTACTTGGCTTTAGTAGAAAATATGATTAAATAATAAAACAGGGGACGGTTCTCTGTTTCACTTTGGTGAAACAAGGAACCGTCCCCTGCTTTATTTCAGCAAGGGAGATCGCTCTCCGTGGTAATAGATGTACAGCTTATGCAAGG
>JAKSBV010000116.1 GCA_022360955.1 Bacillota bacterium | reverse complement strand
GCATTCTCATAGAGTGCCTTGGTGGGAATACAGCCTCTATTGAGGCATGTACCTCCCAGCCTCCCTGCTTCTATCAATGAAACCTTTGCTCCTAATTGAGCCGCTCTAATTGCAGCTACATACCCACCCGGGCCGCCACCAACAATCACTAATTTTCTTGTCATTCGCCTCACTCCTTAATAGATTTGATAAAATCAGGCATTGTGCCGGTCTGATGCGGCACTTGCCGCCATTTTTAGAATAGGAAAAGGAAGACAACAAAAAAACTGTCGTCTTCCTCTGTTTTATAACCTGAGAGATTCTATTCCGTCCGAATGAAATCCTGCGGAATGTTGCTCCTTCGGTGCTTATTCGCTTTTCAGAGTTCTGTCCGGATACGGTCTCTTTGCCTGAAAGATTCATTGTAAAGCGGACAACTTCACAACTTGCTTCTTCGGCTCCCTGCTACGGGTCTCTCCCGCACCCTTCATCCAAAGCAATATCATTTTTTCTTTTACAATAATATTATACTACCTTCGCAGCGGAAAGTCTACCAAAATTTTCTTAAACGCTTGCATTTCATGTAGTTGAAGAAACTTAAAATAATTTTCTTCAATCAAAATTTATACACCCTTCTTAACTTTTCTCGCCTAGACCATTTTATTTATACGCATTTTATGGTATTTTAAAGGTATAAGCATTGCAACGTACTCATGAAAGCGGTGAATAAACATGGACCAAAGCAAAAATTATAAAAATATCCTCAAGCTGATCACTTTTGCAGGCCAGATTATGCTCGAAAACGGTGCCGAAACCTATAGGGTTGAAAATACCATTGAATATCTATGCAGAGCAAGCGACATTGAAACCATCGATTCCTTCGCAACCCCAACGGGCATTTTTATTTGCATCGAAACATCGGATCAAAAATATTATACAACCCTGAAAAGAGTGAGAAGAAGAATTACGAATCTATCCAAAATATATCAAGTGAATAATGTCTCCAGGAAATTTGCCGAAAACAAAATGGAGATTGAGGAAGCGCTGACTTTATTGGAAAAAATAAACACAGAATCCTCCTCAAGCAAGCTGCAAACAATTGCTGCCGCCGGTTTTTCGGCCGGTTTTTTTGCCCTGTTGTTCGGTGGTTCACTCTGGGACGGTATTATCGCTTTAGGCTGCGGTGCACTGATTCAATATATCAATACTGTTTCAAAATTTTTGGACAATCCCCCCATCTTTTTGCTTAACTTACTGGGGGGCGCTATCTCTGCAGCCGCAGCCGTATTATTTGCGGGCATTTTGAACATTGGCAGCATCTCCGGCATTATTATCGGTGCCATCATGCCCTCGGTACCGGGAATAGCCATTACAAATGCAATTCGCGATACGATATACGGTGATCTTGTTTCCGGTACCGCACGTGCGGTAGAAGCAATTTTGGTAGCCACTGCCATTGCCTCCGGTGTGGGCGTTGTTTTGAATACATGGTTCCTGCTGCAAGGAGGGTTCACGATATGATACAACAAATTGCCTATTCTTTTTTTGCCACTGTTGGCTTTGCCTACATTTTTAACGCGCCGAAAAAATCCATATTTTTGACCGGACTAATCGGGTCGGCCGGCTGGATAACTTATGCTTACTTTCATCACACCTACACCGCAAACATTCTGGGCAGCTTTGCCGGTGCTTTAGTCGTTGCAATACTAAGCGAATTAGCCGCAAGGCAATATAAAATGCCTGCAACCGTTTTTTTGACTTCCGGCATTATACCGCTGGTTCCCGGCGGGGGGATGTACTTCACGATGTTGGAACTGATCCGAAGGGATTTTGACAGTGCAATGAGTAAAGGTACGGAAACAATTTTCATAGCCGGTTCCATCGCGATTGCCATCGCATTAGGCTCTTCTTTATTTAGGGTAAAACGAAGGAAAGAAAACCAAGGAAATTAGAAACGCAAGCTATGATTTGACATCACAAATTGAAAAGTGGTATTTTTGTGTCAATTATGATATATTTATTTTATCATGTTACGGAGGAAAATATCATGAAAAAAGCTTTTAAAGATAATAAAGATCGGGTTTTGAAAATACGTACGATATTTAACAAAATTTATGGTGACGCCGATTGTTCGTTAAAATACCAAGATCCTTTACAATTACTGATTGCTACACAATTGGCAGCGCAATGTACCGATGCTCGGGTCAATATTGTAACAAAAGATTTATTTCAAAAGTATAAAGATGTTTATGATTTTGCCCGTGCAGACGTAAGCGAATTGGAACAAGATATCAAATCAACGGGCTTTTACAGAAATAAAGCAAGAAATATTATTAATTGCTGTAAAATGCTCATCCAAGACTTCGACGGCAAAGTACCCGGCAATCTGGACGATCTGTTGAAATTACCGGGGGTTGGCAGAAAAACAGCCAATCTTATTTTAGGTGATATCTTTGATACGCCCGGACTCGTCATAGACACCCATGCCAAAAGGCTGTCCAATCGAATCGGACTTACTCAAAATACGGATCCCACTAAAATTGAATTCGATTTAATGGATATTGTACCCAAAGACTATTGGTCAAAGTTTTGCCATCAGCTGGTTTATCACGGCAGAGCCGTCTGTAACGCTCGGAAACCAAAGTGTGACCAATGTCGCATCAGTCATTTGTGTAATTTTATGATCGGTCCGGAATAAACCAAGCGTATGTTGTACGCTTGGTTTATTCCGGTTATTTCACAGTATAACATCCAACCACAAAACCGCACACTTGACGGCCTTGCAATTTTATTGGGTTTTACGAACCGCTTTATGATACAATTGCAAATATTTATCTGCCTGTTTATACCAGGAAAAATCAGCCTTCATAGCGGATTTTACTAGTTGTGTCCATGCCACCGGCTTTTTATGATATACTTCCAAAGCTCGTTCAATAGCCTTTAGAAGTGCTTTAGCCTTGTATTTTTCAAACATAAAACCGTTTCCCTCTTTGGTCTCCGCATCAAAATCAATAATGGTATCTTTTAGTCCGCCCGTTGCCCTGACAATCGGTATTGTTCCGTAACTTAAACTTATTAACTGGCCTAATCCGCAGGGTTCAAAGGCAGACGGCATCAAGAACATATCACAGCCGGCATATATCTTATGGGCAAGCGGCTCATTGAACTCTATAAAGGTTGCGACTTTATCCGGATATTTTGCCTGCATATTCTTAAACATATCTTCATAGAACGGGTCCCCTAGTCCCAGTATGATAAACTGCAGGTCACAGCCCATCATTTGTTCGGAAATTTCTTCAATCAGCTCCAGCCCCTTCTGGCTTACCAAACGATGTATCAGTCCCAGCACAGGAACATCTTTGACAGGTAATCCTACTTCACGCTGTAATGCCTGTTTGTTTTCCCTTTTTACTTCTATGTCGGCAATTCCATAATTTTTGTAGATCATCCTATCAAATTTGGGATTAAAATATTGACTATCAATACCGTTTACAATACCGTACAAATCCTCAGCCCTGTTTTGTAATACGCCTTCGAGTCCTTCTCCGTATTTCGGCGTTAGTATCTCTTCAGCATAGGCTTCACTGACAGTGTTAATAATATCACTGTATAAAATACCGGACTTCATAAAATTAAACCTGCCGTAAAATTCAAACTGTTCCGGCATAAAATACGACTCGTCAATCCCCAATACCTTTAATGTTTCTTTGGCGTAATGGCCCTGATACTGCAAATTATGGATCGTCAGCAGCGTCGCTATATTCCGATAAAAAGGGTTAGAACGATATTGGTCCTTTAACAAAAATGCAATGGGTCCTGATTGCCAATCATTACAATGAATCACATCAGGGCAAAAATTAAGGTTAGGAAGCATTTCCAACACTGCTTTACATAAAAAAGCAAAGCGTTCTGCATCGTCTATATGGCAGTACATACCCGGCCTATCAAAATAGTGATAACTATCGATAAAATACACCGGGACTTTTTTCGCTTCTCCATTGCTCTCAAAATCGATTTCCGACCCTCGAACGATACACGTTTCTTTTCTCCAGTGCATCTTGAGCGGAAAATCCGTTACGTAATCCATATCTTGACGAATTTCTTGATACCGGGGCATGGCAATTCTAACATCATGTCCCTTGTCAATCAGTGCCTGGGGCAAAGAACCGGCAACATCGGCAAGCCCGCCTGATTTTGCAAATGGTACGACTTCCGCTGATACAAGTAATACTTTTAAGGATGCTTGATCTTTCAAAACTTCTCCCCCATTCAAATAATAATTTGTCATGATTTCATGTGACTTGAGATTACTTTATTATTATACTATTTTATAAGCTTATATTCAAATTGAAGAGAAAAAATACGCCTTTCCATAAGGTTATTTCCATAATTTTCTTCACCTGCACTAAATACACCCGGAAAAACTAGTTGCGTATTCATTATTCATTAAATATAGCTGCTAATCTTTGCTAGCAGCTATATTTAATAGGTTTGTTTATTTATTTGTCTGAAACAGCATATTTCCATAAATCATTAACATAGGCTGCACTACCGAAATGCTAGTTTGCTCTCTCTTCAGTGAGCGCTACCTTGACTTTTTTGATTTTGCCTTCACGATAAACCTCTATTTCCACCGTATCCCCAGCCTTTAGCTCTTCTTTAAAAGCGTTGAGTTCTCTAATTGATTTAGTCCGCTCTCCATTGAATTTGGTGATGATATCGCCGGGTTTGATTCCTGCACGAGCTGCACCGCTATAAGGAATGACATCTTCAACAAGAACACCCAGCGGCCATTGGTATGCTTCTGCCATATTTTCAGAGATATCTCCAGGTCTGATGCCGATTAAGGGCCTTCCTGTTACATAGCCGTGTTCTTTTAAATCTTCGATAATGGGTTTTGCTTCATTAATAGGAATTGAAAAACCCATTCCTTCCACATTTCTTACAGCAATTTTCACCGTATTGATCCCTATAACTTCACCACGAGAATTCGCCAGTGCTCCGCCCGAGTTCCCCGGATTGATGGCCGCATCGGTCTGAATAAGCGTCAATTCCTTATCTCCAATCCGTATCGTTCTATTTAATGCACTGATCACACCTGCAGTAACAGAACCGGCAAACTCCTGACCCAAAGGGTTGCCAATGGCAACCGCCATCTCACCAACTACAAGGGATGAAGAATCCCCCAGCTGTGCATAGGGTAAAGGCATATCTCCCGGGTCGATCTTCAAAACAGCTAAATCCGTTTTTGCGTCCGCTCCTATGACTTGTGCTTTAAATTCTTTCTTGATCTTACTATTTAAAATAACTTTTATTTCTGTTCCGCCTGCAATGACATGATTGTTGGTAACGATGTACCCATCGGGACTTATAATAATCCCCGAACCGCCGCCTTCGTTTTCATACACATCTCCCCAAAAACTCGCCCGAACTTTACTCACAACCCCCACAATCGAAGGACCCACTTTTTCATTGATTTCCGGTACCGATAGATCCTGAACACTCAGATTATTTATAATGGGCATGGGGGTTATACCCGCTGTCTCATTGCCTGTGGTATTATTTGACACATCCGTGTCTTGGCCTGCCATTTCTTTGTCAGGTATCAAAGGGTCTTGCGGTGTCTTCAAACCCTCTTGTTCATTGCCCATTATGGCTGCTTGGGGAAGGTTCACCGACGGCTGCTGATTAATGATCGGCGCGAGGAAAGCAAACGTAGTGCCAAATACAAGGCCTCCTACGATTGCACTAATCAGGGCAACCGTAATATAATTAAGGGGCAGTGCTTTTTTATTCTTTTTCGTATAATTTTCAGTATAATAAGTTTGTGATAGATTCGATGGTTTTGGGTCACGGTGGATTGTACCCTTTTCAAAATCATCCTTATGCCACTGATATTGATTAGAATCATTCATAATCAAAACTCCTTTATACTTTATTTTATATGTTATAAGTATTTTATTATGATCCCTTTACCTTATAAATATATTTTAAACCTTTTTTTTTAAAAGAATATGAACAAATTGTAAATTATGCGAGCAGGTCACCGGTAGTATTTACGCTTTCTGTAAGGCAAATGTAAATTTCGTATATTCATCCGGCTTACTTTCCACCCATATTTCCTCCTGATGCTGGTTAATGATATTTTTTACGATGGCAAGTCCTAAACCGGTGCCCATTTTATCATTTGCCCTGGATTTATCCGTTTTATAAAATCTGTCCCAGATATATTTCAGTTCTTCCTCCGGGATACCGATCCCATGATCTTGAACGGAAATATACACTTTTTTGCCTTTTGTCTTTACTTCAATATCGATGTTCTGATCGGAACTGCAAAATTTAATTGCATTATCGAGCAGGTTGGTAACCACCCTTTGGATACTGTCTATATCACCTTTTACCATACAGTGTTCATCTTCAAAATAAACATTCACATGTATATTTTTTTGGGTAATTTTCGTTTCAAACTTTATAACCGCAATCCGGATCAATTCGTTGATATCAAACTCCCGAATATGAAGCTGGTTTTCGCCGGCCTCCATCTTTGCAAGATCCAGCAGGTCATTCACCAGTCTCGACAATCTCCTTGTTTCGTCCAATACGATACTCAAGTATTGATTTTGCCTTTCAGGCGGAATGGTGCCGTCCATCATCCCGGCTATAAAACCCGTAATTGTTGTCATGGGGGTCCGGAGCTCATGAGAAACATTTGCAATAAAACTTTTTCTCATCTCTTCAAGATTCTGCAGAGATTCTGCCATACTGTTAAATGTGTCTGCCAGCTCTCCGATTTCATCATGAGATTGTATCGAAACCCTATTTTCAAATTGTCCGCTTGCAATAGTCTTTGCCGCTTTGTTAATCATTTTCAAAGGGTTGGAAAGCCTTCTGGACAAAAAGAAAATCAATATGAACGCTGCAAAAACAGCTACTGCAACGGCTACCATAAATAGTCTAAACACATCATAACGCACTTTGTTGATTTCGGGAATAGGAGCATGTAAAAATACCGACCCTACCATTTTATCATTATAGGTTAAGGGAAGACCAATCGTTAAAACCGTTTTATCAAACATCCCTGCAAAAGTATCTATTCTTTTAACGTTCTTGCCCAATATGGCGTCTCCATACTGTTCTTTACTTAATCTTTGACCTTCTAAATGATTATAATAGGAATTGGAAGTGGCAAAAATCTCGCCGGTATTGTCGGTTACCAATATAAGCGATTGGGTATTGGTACCATAGGACTCTAAATTGATTCTATAAAACCTGTCGGCGATCGGGCCTTCGTTTTCAATCAAAAAAGTTGTTATCTCATTGACTCTTTCACCCGTATATCTTAACATCTGTTCCTTCTCGGAAGTCACATAATCCCCTAATAAACTAAACAATAGTGCACCTACAACAATAAAACTTAACAATATAATCAAAAAATATGCAGACATCAACTTACCAAATATACTTTTAAACAATTTATTTCACCTCAAATTTGTACCCTACACCCCAAACGGTTTTGATTTGCCATACTTGGATCGTACCATCTACTTTTGCTCTCAGCCTTTTAATATGAACGTCTACGGTACGCGAATCACCAAAATAATCAAAGCCCCATACCTCTTGAAGCAGTTGTTCTCTTGTAAACACCCTGTTGGGATGGGACGCAAGAAAATACAGCAGTTCAAGCTCTTTTGGCGGAATTTCCATCGCCTTGCCGTTTACCTTCAGTTGATAAGTGGAGAGATTAATGATCAGATTCGGAAAAATAACCTCTTTTGCTGTCGCCGGCTTGGGATCATACCTGCGCAAAACAGCCTTAATCCTCGCAACCAGTTCCTTATTCTCAAAAGGTTTTACCATGTAATCATCGGCACCCAACTCCAGTCCCAAAACCTTATCAAAGGTTTCACCTTTAGCCGTCAGCATAATAATGGGAATTTCACTTACTTTTCTTATCTCCCTGCATACCTGCCATCCGTCTATCCCAGGAAGCATAATGTCCAAAATTACCAATGACGGTGCTTCCGATTTAAAAATGTCTATTGCTTTCGTACCGTCATAGGCCAATATCACCTCATAGCCTTCCTTTTCCAAATATAAGCGTATCAACTCACAGATATTCACATCATCGTCTACCACAAGAATTTTAACTTTAGACATCCACACTTCCTCCTGTCCGTAAGGATAAACATTTTACACGGATTTTAATTACATTATTATACTTTATATTGATTACTTTGTAAATACATAGTGCAGAATCACGATAACCCACGGCTTCTGCCAATGACATCATAGAAGCTATAAAAAAATAAGGAGATGCCGGTATGCAGTCATCTCCCTATTCTATTTATTATAAAAAATACCGGTAAATTAGTTAAAAGCACCCGAAGCATCCAAAGCGTGCCGTGCCGCATTTTGCTCCGCTTCTTTCTTGCTTTTTCCCGATCCCCTGCCGATTGCTTCATGATTGTACCGAATCTCTACATAAAATTTCTTATTATGATCCGGGCCCGATTCTTTTACAATTTCATATTCAATCTTTCCATCGCCGTTTTTTTGGATAAATTCTTGAAGAAGGGTTTTATAATCTCGGAATACCGTCCCTTTAGCAGCTGCTTTAATTGTGGACTCCAACTGTATCAGCGCCCAATTTCTTGCCTCTTCAAAACTACCGTCCAAATAGATGGCGGCTAAAACGGCTTCAAAAGCATCGGAAAGAATAGAATTCCTTTCCCTGCCGCCTGTAAATTCCTCTCCTTTGCCTAACAATAGAAAACTGCCAATGTTGAGTTTTTTGGAACACTGGGCTAAGGAGCCTTCACACACAACACTAGCACGGATTCTGGTAAGTTCTCCTTCCGGCAAATCCTGAAAGGTTCTGTAAATATAATCACTAACAATAATATTTAATACCGCATCTCCAAGAAATTCAAGTCGCTCATTGCTGTTAATATGATTCCCTCTATTTTCATTTGCATAAGAACTATGTGTAAAAGCCGTCACTAATATTTCAATATTTTTAAACGTGTACTTGCTGCTCTGCTGAAAATCGCTCAGTCTTTTCTCGAGCTGTTTATCTGTTTTCATAACTACCTCCCGTGGTCGACAACCATTGACCAACCATCAAACATTCTCTGACGGCTCGTCAAAAGCTGCCGGTTTTAGTGGGGAGTGGTGGGGTTGGAGTGGGGCGTTTAAAGCCGTTGACTTTTAAACCACAATATACCTTTAACGCCTCACTCCACACCCCGAACTCCTAACTAAATGTATTTTTTAAATATCACTGTGGCATTGTGCCCGCCGAACCCCAAAGAATTGGAAAGCGCATATTGAATTTCTTTCTGTCTGCCTTCATTTACAACATAATCAAGGTCACATTCGGGATCAGGATTCTCATAATTAATGGTCGCAGGAATAAAACCATCCTTTAATGCCAATGCTGAGGCAATACCTTCAGCTGCACCGGCAGCACCCAGCATATGTCCTGTCATAGACTTGGTAGAACTCACCGCCAATGTATATGCATGTTCACCAAACACCGATTTAATGGCAGCTGTTTCGAACTTATCATTGTAGGGCGTCGACGTGCCGTGCGCATTAATATAGTCAATCGCTTCCGGGCGTAAGCCGGCATCATCAATAGCATCTTTCATAGCCCGTGCGCCGCCTTCTCCTTCCGGCGCAGGCTGTGTAATATGATAAGCGTCGTTTGTAGAACCGTATCCCACAACCTCTGCAACAATTTCAGCACCTCTGTTTAATGCGTGCTCCAATTCTTCAAGTATAAGAATACCGGCTCCTTCTCCCATCACAAATCCGTCTCTTTCCGCATCAAAGGGACGCGAAGCACCTTTCGGATCATCATTTCTGGTCGACATAGCCTTCATAGAACAGAACCCTGCAAAGGACAACGGTGTAATAGGGGCTTCGGCACCGCCTGTAATCATAACATCGGCCTCACCGCTGCAAATTGCTCTGAAAGCATCTCCTATTGCATTTGTTCCGGAAGCACATGCGGATACAACCGTTAAGTTCTTTGCTTTTGCACCGGTCATAATCGCAAGCTGACCGGCTGCCATATTGGAAATCATCATAGGGATAAAGAAGGGGCTAACCCTTCCCGGTCCTTTCGATACTAATTTTGAATGCTGCTCTTCCAACGTCTCTATGCCTCCAACCCCTGAGCCAAGTAAAACGCCTGCTTTCTCTCCGTCTAGTTCTTCCATCTTAAGCTTAGCATCCTCCAACGCCATTCTGCAAGCCGCAACCGCATAATGGGTATATCGGTCCATTCTTTTAGCTTCTTTTCTATCAACGTATTGCGTAACATCAAAATCCTTTACTTCAGCGGCAATCTTACATGTAAAGTCGGCAGTGTCAAAACGCGTAATCCTGTCGACGCCGCTTTTTCCTTCTTTAATTGCATTCCAAAAATTAGCTTTACCATGTCCAACAGGTGATACAACACCTATACCGGTTATAACGACTCTTTTATTCATAGCCATTCCCCCAAAAATTCTTAAGATTTCATCAGGTTTTTCACTATAGATACCCAATTTCAAAATCAAATGTATATTTAAACAAAAACATAGCATCATCGTTGTTTGTTGAAAGCTTGAAAATTGTCAAAAAAGTCCCTTTGAATGGGACTTTTTTGATCTCTTTATTTAGGCATTCGCCTTGATATAGTCTACTACATCACCAACAGTAACAATTTTTTCTGCTTCTTCATCGGGAATCTCCAAATCAAATTCTTCTTCAAGAGCCATGATAAGCTCTACGATATCTAATGAATCTGCACCTAAATCATCAATAAAGGAAGCTTCCATTTTTACATCATCTTCTTCAACACCTAACTGATCTACAACGATTTCTTTTACTTTTTCAAATGGCATAGTCTTCACCTCCTTCCATATTAGTAAATCTTGTCAATCAAAAATTGTTATAATAAGATAATATTACATAACAAGCCCACCGTCAATATGTAAAACTTGACCGGTAATATAATTTGCACTTTCCGAAGCCAAAAATGCAACAACATTGCCTACATCATCAGGTGTCCCAAACCTTCTGAGCGGAATATTGCTCATATATTGCTCTTTTACACTCTCCGTTAATTTATCTGTCATATCCGATTGGATAAAACCCGGTGCAATAGCATTACAAGTAATGCCTCTAGGTGCCAATTCTTTGGCAACAGATTTTGTTAAACCGATAAGCCCGGCCTTAGATGACGCATAATTGGCCTGACCTGCATTCCCCATTACACCCACAACAGAGGCAACATTTATAATTGTGCCCGAACGCTGTTTCATCATAATGCGTGTTACCGATTTAATACAGTTGAAAGCACCTTTTAAATTAATATCCAGCACATCATCCCAGTCCTTCTCACTCATTTTCATAATAAGCGTATCTCTAGTGATGCCGGCATTATTCACTAAAATATCAACAGAACCGAATCGATCCATAGCCCCTTTTACGACTTCCTGTACGTCTTCAGTATTTCTTACGTCTCCTTTAATAACAATAGCATTTCTCCCATTATTATTAATCTCTTCCGCCGTTTTATCCGCATCGGCAGAGATTGGTATATCATTAATCACAATATTTGCACCCATTTCCGACAATTTCATCGCAATAATCTTTCCGATACCCCTTCCGGCACCGGTAATAATTGCCGTTTTCCCTTGAAGTTCCACTCGCTTACCCCTCCAACCTCTCTAATGTTTTTTCCAAAGATGTTAAATCCTCAACATTTAATATGTTTAGTGTTCTATCTATTTTTTTCGCAAAGCCACTAAGGGTTTTCCCGGGGCCTACTTCAATCAATGTATCTACACCGTCATCTATCATTTTTCTAATACTGTCTTCCCATTTCACACAAGTGCTGACCTGTTGGATTAATAAGGGTTTTATTTCATCTTTATTTTTGATATATTCGGCATTTACATTTGCAATAACGGGAATCTCCCCATCATGGATTACAACTTTATCCAATTCAACGGCCAATTTATCCCCGGCAGGTTTTAACATACTGCAATGAAAAGGAGCGCTTACAGGCAGGATTAATGCTCTTTTAGCACCTTTCTCCTTTGCTGTTTCACACACTTTTTCAACTGCCGAAACTTCTCCTGCAACAACAATCTGCCCCGGACAGTTGAAATTAGCCGGTTCGACAACACCGATCTTTTCTGCTTGCTCGCAGCAATCGATCACTTGCGCCTGAGTTAGTCCGATAATCGCTGCCATTGTGCCGACACCTATGGGAACAGCTTCCTGCATAAACTTACCTCTTTTTCTCACCAGCTTCACTGCATCTGCAAAAGTAATTGAACCTGCCGCAACATGCGCCGTATACTCACCCAGACTAAGACCTGCAACCACATCCGGGCTTATACCTTTTTCCTTCAACACTTCAAGGCACGCAACACTAGTGGTGACGATGGCCGGCTGCGTATTCTCGGTAATTTTCAACGTCTCTTCATCGCCATCGAAAATCATAGCTTCTATGTCAAATCCTAATGCTTCTGTTGCTTCTTCAAAAACTTTTTTCGCTGCCGCATAGTTTTCTGCAAGCTCTCGTCCCATTCCTATGGTCTGAGACCCTTGCCCCGGAAAAACAAACGCCGATTTTCCCATGTTTATCCCCTCCATTCCAAAATATTGCGACTTACTTATCGCCCGATACCAACGCATCAAGTTTTCCAAAACACCGGTTAACCGTTGATTTTTATCGATAGCACTTTAGCCTGTCAATGACATCATGGGTATCTGCGATTAGATTGTCTATAATCTCTTGACAGGGCTTAATGTCACTAATCATACCCGCAATTTGTCCTGCCATGACCGACCCTTCCTGCACATCTCCTTGTTGAACCGCTGCTTGAAGCCTTCCGCTCCCAAACTCTTCGATTTCCTCAATCGTGGCACGATTGGCCTCCATCCTGTCAAATGTTCTGGTAAGTTTATTTTTAAGTGCGCGTACCGGATGTCCTGTCGAACGGCCTGTTACTACGGCATCACGATCTCTGGCTTTGACAACGGCCTTTTTATAATCGTCATGTACCGTACATTCCGCGGAACATACAAATCTTGTTCCGATCTGCACACCTTCCGCACCAAGGGCAAATGCTGCCACAACACCTCTGCTGTCTGCAATACCGCCTGCGGCAATGACCGGAATATCCACTGCATCAACTACTTGCGGAACCAGGGTCATGGTCGTCAATTCACCGATATGTCCGCCTGACTCCGTACCCTCTGCCACAACTGCGTCAGCCCCTTCTCTTTCCATCTTCTTTGCAAGGGCAACGGTAGGGATCACCGGAATGATTCTAGTCCCTATGGATTTTAACTTCTCCATGTATTTCCCGGGGTTCCCCGCTCCTGTCGTGATGATCGATACTCTTTCCCTATAAATAACTTCTACAACTTCGTCTACAAAGGGCGACAATAACATAACATTGACACCAAAGGGCTTATTCGTCAGTTGTTTTGCTTTAATAATCTCATTCTGAACCCAATCAGCCGGTGCGTTCCCTGCCGCAATGATTCCCAAGCCTCCTGCATTTGAAACTGCTGCAGCCAGTTCTGCTGTAGATACCCACGCCATACCTCCTTGAAGAATCGGATATTGGGTACCCATTATTTCACAAAGCCTTGTTTTCATACATTACCACCTCTACTCATTTCATATAAGACATCAAAAAATTTAAAATATTCCATGTGCATACTTTTTCGCGTTTAATCTATAAAGGATAATTCTTTCATCTTATGTATCATTTCTGAATTCAGAAAGTACTCACTATTTTTGCCATTTTACCACGGCAGATCCCCATGTCAGACCGCCTCCAAACCCCACCATTACAACAATATCATCATTTTGAATGAGTCCGCCTTTGACAGCTTCGTCCAAAGCCACCGGGATAGATGCTGCCGACATATTACCGTACTGCTGTATATTGGTAAAAACCTTTTCTTTATTCAGTTTCAATCTTTTTGCGGCCCCATCTATAATCCTGGTATTGGCTTGATGGGGGATAATCATATCGAGGTCTTCAACGCCCAGATGAACATCCGCCAAAACCCGTTTGGTCGCTTCTACCATTATTTTTACCGCAAACTTGAATACTTCTTGTCCATCCATCCAAATTGTTCTTGCATATTCTTGGTCTCTTTTTGCTAATTCCTCTGCTGCAAGATTCAACGCCGGAATAGTCAGGACTTTTCCCATCGAGCCATTGGTACCGGTATGGGTAGACAAAATGCCATAAGGCGCTTCCACCGCCTTTAACACGGCAGCACCTGCACCATCCCCAAAAAGCACACAGGTATTCCTATCTTTCCAATTTGTAATTTTCGATAACGTCTCAGCGCCTATTACCAGCGCATTCTTATAGCATCCTGTTTGAATAAACTGACTTGCAACCGACAGGCCATACACAAAGCCTGAGCACGCAGCGTTAATATCAAAAGCAACGGCATTCACCGCTCCCAAATTGTGCTGTACCATACATGCGGCAGCCGGTGAGGACATATCGGCAGTAATCGTAGCCACAACAATGAGTTCTATCTCTTCGGCTTGCATTCCGGCATCTTCTAAGGCCCTTTGGGCAGCTTTTGTTGCCAAGTCCGATACAAAGGTATTCTCATCGGCAATTCTTCGCTGTTCAATCCCTGTCCTTGTTACAATCCACTCATTAGATGTCTCAACCATTCTTTCAAGGTCGTAATTTGTAAGTATTTTTTCAGGAACATAGCTTCCTACACCTACAATTCCTGCATTCTTACCTGCACTCATGAATTTCATCCTCTCCCCTTCGGCAAATATGCTCTCTTATCTCCTCAATCACACCTGTCTCTACAAACTTTTTGGCTTGAACAATGGCATAATAAAACGCTTTTGCATTTGAACTGCCGTGTGCTTTAACCACCACACCATCAATACCCAGCAAAGGCGCCCCGCCATACTCGGTATAGTCCATCTTTTTTTTAAACGCTTTGAGTCCGCTGCTTATAAATAAGGCACTCAAATAGGTTAATAGATTTTTTGTAAACAAGCTTTTTATATTTCTATAAAAAGTCATGCCCATACCTTCCATCAATTTTAATATTACATTGCCTACAAATCCGTCGCATACGATAACGTCCACACTTCCTTCAGGAATTTCTCTTGCCTCAATATTACCCACAAAATTCAAAGGTGCTTCTTTCAGCAGCACAAAGGAATCTTTAATCAAATCCGTTCCTTTACCTTCCTCGCTGCCTATATTAACCAAGCCCACTTTAGGAGCAGGAATGCCAATTACTTTTTTCATATACGCAGATCCCATCACCCCAAACTGCAGAAAATTAATAGGGCGACAGTTCGTATTGGCCCCCGCATCTACAAGTATTGCACAACCTTTATCCGTCGGCAGAATCGGGGTCAATGCCGGTCGATCTATTCCTTTAATTCTACCTACGCGCAATAAAGAACCGGTGAGCAGCGCACCTGTATTGCCTGCCGAAACGAAGGCATCCCCCTTTTTATCTTTTAATATCTTTAACCCTAAAACCATAGAAGAATTTTTCTTCGTTTTAATGGCCTTTGTCGGCGCCTCATCATTGGTTATAACCTCATCGGCATGCTGTATATGTATTCTTTCCCTCGGGTACTCGTAAGCGGCCAATTCTTTTTCTATGATTGCTTGTTTTCCAACTAAAATAATATCAATGTTAAAATCATTGACCGCTTGTACGCTCCCTTTAATAACTTCCTGTGGAGCATGATCCCCACCCATTGCGTCAACTATAATCTGCATTTGTTTACCTCCAGTTGGGGCATTTCAAAAAAACGGATCCTTCAGCTTTTTTGAAACACCATTTGACCAGCTATTTTTTTCATAGTACTTTAACTATTGTTGCCTAAAGAAACAAGAATAAACTTTCCCCTAAACACTTCCATCTGTTTTTCCTTTATTTTTACCCAAACAATATATTTATTCTCCTTAAACCTTTTCACTTCCGCCTTGGCAATTAGTTTTGTCCCCGCATACACAGGACTCTTATATTTTATATTAGCAACCCCTAATAATGCAACATCTGCATCAATGACTGCAATGGCTAACGTTTCTGCAAAAGAATATATAAAATGGCCCCGTATAATCTTCGTCTTCTCAAAGACCATACTGTCATCTGTTTCCATCATGGATATACCATTTTCACCAAGGTTGATATCGATCAATTCCCCTACCATCTCTTTGCTGTGAATAGATTTAACCTTACGGTAACTGTTTTCCGCTACATTTTTAATCCGCTCTCTCAGTTCCGGAATGCCTAATTCCAATCTATCAAGACGTATGGTGGGCACACTAACACGAAATATCTCCGCCAGTTCTTCATCGGTTAAGAACGGCTCTTCCCTTAGTCTCTCCTGCAAACTCTGCTGCCGGTCTCTTTTCGGATATATCTTACTCATCTAGAACACCTCAAATGATATATTAGGTGATATTATTACCTGCTAATATATTTTAGTCATAAATAAGTATAATCTATTTTGCCAAAAATATCAAGTATTATTTCATAAAAAAAATACACCTTGATAGTCAAGGTGTATTTTAACTAAAATTCAACAAAATATACAATTAATATCTAAATCCCCGCTCCAAACACCCGTCTCCCAACAT
>JAKSBV010000307.1 GCA_022360955.1 Bacillota bacterium | reverse complement strand
TTTCGACAAGTGTTTTTGTTCCGATTCCCTCTAAGGGAGGAAAGATTATAGGTTTGCATTAATAATCAATCAGAGTGAAATGTTAGAGTATATACATCGCTCTGGCTTGATT
This sequence comes from Bacillota bacterium, assembly GCA_022360955.1. Lineage (GTDB taxonomy): Bacteria > Bacillota > Clostridia > SK-Y3 > SK-Y3 > JAKSBV01. The sequence goes on along the minus strand of JAKSBV010000307.1, from coordinate 1,723 downwards.
ATAGAATAATAGAATGTTATATATACATTAGAAAATGTCAATTTTAAGCTGAGAACAATACATGCGAATATAAACTATTATACTTATGATATTTTGACATTCCTATTTACATACTCTTTTCTATTGTACTTGCACATCGCTATTTCAATGGCAAAATTTCAAGGTTACAGAATCAAGTCAGCTACTGAATATCCTTAAGTTTTGTCTACATATTTATTTTTTTTGGCCACCGAGAGATGGCTTGTTTGCTATGCCCTTAAATACATGGGCAATCTCTACTATTCTTTTTCAACCTTTAATCCTATAACTTATAGGCAAATTTGTTTAATTGCTCTGCCAAGGCAGATAATTCATTTATCTCGGCTGTAATTTCTTCTGTTCCTGCTGCTTGTTCTTGAGTCAAGATTCCATTTTCTTCAACCATTTGGTGTATCATGCCCACGCTCTCTTGAATTTCTTTTAGTACAGATGAAATCTTATCAACTGATTCGTTACTTGAAATTGCCAGTTTTCGTATTTCCTCTGCTACCACTTGAAATCCTTTGCCCGCTTCTCCGGCTCTTGCAGCTTCGATTGCTGCATTTAACCCTAGTAAATTTGTTTGTTTTGCTACCTGCTGCACAAATCCCACCACTTGGTCTGTTTCTCTTGCCGTTTTTATCGTTTTATCTACATAGGATATGATTTCATCTCCTGAATAGGCTATTTTTTCAGCACTAGTTGAGATTTGAGCAGTAGTTTTTGACATCTCATTTAATGAAGTGGCTAAAATCTTGATAATATCATTAAGTTCTTCTTTATCAGTAATATTTTTTACAGTTGCAATAGCACCTATAATATTCCCATTTTCATTTGTAATAGGAATTGAGGTTGCTGTCATAGGCATGCCATGCACTTCCTTTGGTATGTAAACAGTAGTCTTTCTGCCTTGCTCCATGGCTTGAAATAACGCCAGTTCCTTTGTTAATACTTGTCCCTCATCTACTCGTAAAGATACATCTTTCCCTGAAACACATTTTATTACCTTTTCAGTATCACTAATTGCAACTGCCAGGTCATCCTCTGTAAAATCATTAATAAATTCTGCTAGTTCAACATATTTCTTCAACACATCTACCATACAAACCCCTCCACCTATTTTATATATTCTTTAATTTTGATTTATCATGATCACTAAAATCTTCCAGCAGCTGTAGAAATGACGCTCTCTTACTTTCAGGTGTTTTCCTTGCAATATTATGAAGACAGCTTCTTAATTCCTCTATGTTCATTTTGCTCAATTGCTCATCTGTTTTCTGCATAAATACTTTCTAATTCATTTTACACCCCTATTTTCTATACTCCGCCTAAGCAAAGTATTTAAGACATAGTTTGATGAGCGTGGAATCAAGTATCTTAATGTTTTTTATATATTCCTTTTCCTCATCACAAAACTGAAGCTTTTTATCTTTAAGAGCCTTGTCAACAAGGTAATAGAAAACTTCTGCAAACATTGCATAATCCTTGTTGCTGTTAGCCCTTGATACCTAGGAAACACTAATATCAGGTTAATGCTGCATATTCTTTTGGATTTTCTTAAGTTCCTCTATAGGTAATCCGGTTATTCTATGAATCGTATCAATATTCATATTATCACTAAGCATATTTGCTGCAATTTGCTTGATCCCTTCTTCTCTGCCTTCTTTTTTTGCACCTTTCATTCTGGTCACTTCATCATGAATGG
>JAKSBV010000241.1 GCA_022360955.1 Bacillota bacterium | reverse complement strand
CCTGTTAGTGCCGCAGAGGGAGGAAGCAGCAACTGTTTGAGCGGTAGCGAGTTTTGCTGCGGCCCGGCGCAAGCTTACAGGCTCTTTGCCTTGGAATATCAGTTATTGGAATAATTTTCTTCACTTCAAATTTATGTACCCATTGATATGGGGTTTTAGTTGTCATAAATTATATTAAATGTTACAATAAATGTATGGCAGCTAATATTTATATAAAAGGGTGGTCTGCATTGAAAGAAAAGCCGTTTCAAAAACTATTCATAAAAATGTTTATTACCTATATTATTGCAGTGTTGGTGCCTTTATCCGTTGCAAGTTACATTTATACCCAAAATAGTTTAAAGAGATTAGAAGAAAGTACAAAAAAGAATTATCTTGACGACATTGATTATTTTTATGATGTCTATAAAGCATCTTTCAATGAAGCCTATACCTATGCACTGCAAACAAATTTCATACCAAATGTTAATAATATTATCAAATTTCCTAATCAACGCGGTCTATATGAATACTACAATGTTGTAAAGAAACTTTCTCAACTGGCGGTAAGCAGCAAATCGATAAGGTCCATTTATTTATATGTGCCCAATGCAAGGATGGTACTTACCTCGATAGAAGGCGTTGTCGATTATGAAGAATTCTACGACAAGGCACTCATAGAAGAATTTTACGATGCAGATAAAGACAGAGCTTGGTTTGAAACGAGACCGACGGGAGACGTCTTTTCCAGAGGAGCAGCAAGTGATGCGAGCGTTGATATTTTATCCTACGGCATGAAAATTCCCGTTTATGAGAATGTGGTCGGCGCCGCGATATTTGTGAATTTGGAAACGACTAAACTAATACAAAATATGTTTAAAGCAAAAAACATAGATGACGTTTATATTATGAATGATAAAGGCAGAGTGCTTTTGAGCAAAGATGAAAATTTAATAGGACAGTATATTTTCGGAGAGGAAGGCAGCTTTGAAATGCCCGGCGACAGTCAAGGGATTTTTGTATCGAATCGTGAGTATTATGTTGTATATAAACAAGATAAGACAACAGGTTGGTTTTTGGTAAAATATGTGCCTATCGGACAATTAAAAGAGCGGCTCAAAGAACAAACCGGTTTTTTTGTTCGTATTTTTATCATTGTTTTTTGCATTGGTGTGGGTATTTCAATATGGCTGTCAACAACCAGCTATAGACCTTGGCATAAGCTAAGCAACAAACTGGCTGCAGGTAAAGGGCGCCCGCCTAAAAAAGGAGCAGATGCGTACGAAATTATAGAAAGCACGGTGGAGGAGATTGTCAGGGACAATGAATTGGTTAGAAAAGAAATCAATAATGCGAAACCTATTTTGGAAGATAGAATTATTTTTGACATGTTGTTTAATAATTTTACCGATAGTGCTTCACTGGAAGAAAAGATGCGATATGTCAACATACAATTTACTAAACCCAATTTCATGCCGGTGATTGTATCGTTTAATTATATACAAAATATTTTGAATTTTACCACCAGGAGTCATATCAAAACCGTTTGCAGAAAAATTATATTAAACGAATTTGCCGATAGGTTTTATATACGTGGGGGTATTGTTGTTGACGAAGAGAAGCTCGCGTTTATTATTAATCTTGAGAATAAGAAACTCACGCCGGCATTAAAAGAAGAATTGCTCAGCATCTGTGCCTATGCGAATAACAAATTGTTAGATGCATTCGGCAACACAGCTGTTTTTTCCTTTGGGGTTGTTGTAAATAGAATTGACAGTATTTACGGATCCTATATTAATGCCCGGAGAAACCAAATGTTCAGACTTGCGATAAGCAATAATTCGGTGTTCTTCGGGAGAGAAAATGAATTGGAAAATGTGAAATACCCGTTAGCGCTATTTAAAAAGATATCCAACGGCATAAAAACGAGAGATTTTTTGATCGTAAAGGATTCGATTGATATTTTGTTTGAGGAGATTATTTTAGAGCAAAATATGCCGATGAAAGAAGTGCAGCAGGTTATACTGATGTTTATCGGAGGCATTTCCAATCAATTTATTGAAGAAGGGGCTGAACTTGATATTGGGAATGTGAATATCATTGACTGGCTCTATGAATGTAAAAGCCCGGAACAATTAAAAGAAAAAATGTTGGAATATTTTAATAGTTTAATGAATGAAAAGGCGGAACAGGAACGCAGCATCATGGAAAATGACTATATTTCAAAAACAATTTTATATATGAAGAATCATTATGGGCGTGATATAGGCATCAATGATATCGCCCAGTATATTAATCTTAACCCGACTTATTTATCCAGAATATTTAAAAAAGCCACAGGAAAAACAATTATTGAGTTTTTAACCTTATTAAGAATTGAAAAATCAAAAGTTTTGCTAGAGCATGCGAATAAATCCATAAAGGAGATTAGCGCTGAGTTAGGTTACTATGATGTAAGAAGCTTTACAAGATTTTTTAAAAAATATGAAGGGGTTACGCCTGGGGAATATAGGAAGTCGTTAGTCAGAACGAAAAAAGCAGAAGAAAGGACAGAAGGCTAACGTTGAAAAGCACATTGCTGCAATAAGGCATGGGCTCGGAATTTTTCAGCAGGATAGAGTGAGGAGTTTATAGGCAGAGCCGTATAGGCTTGAGCGGTTTCTGCCTTAAGAAATATCAAATTTTGGAGACACTTCTTGTCAGATATTTTCTACAATAAAAATCTCATCATTGTTTGTGCGAGGGACAGGTTTGTTATGTCTCAAACCCTTATCACGAAGCCCCATTATGAAGTTATTCCAATTATTACCTCGAAAAAATACGGAACTATCTCTGTAAAAATACTGTCTATATGATAGAGAGGTCAAAATGTATTTTTTAAAACGCCCTATGTACATGTATTTTTAAGTTTAAAGATGGGGAGGTCGCATAGATAACGGAAAGGGGGTGAATGAAGGGTGAGGAATAAATTTCTAATGATTGCGGTATTTTTTGTTATGCTGTTTTCAGTAGGGTGCAGTGCTGAAAAAGGAGTTGAATTTACGGATTTGGTACAGGATGAAGTTGCAAGTATTAGAATGCGTCATCCCGGAAGCGGTGTTCTTTATGCTACAACAGATGCGGACCTAATCAATCAATTTGTTTCGGCAATGAAATCGGAGGATTACTACAAAGGCAGTCCCCAGGGGGTTGTTGGTCCTACGAATATCGATTTATATAATGCAGACGACAAAAAAATTGCCGACATTGTATTTGAAGGAAAAGGTGCTGTTCGTATTAATGATGAATCCTATCGTTTGAAAAGTGATGTAAATGAAACCGAGTTGCAGCCATTCTTCAAAGAATTAATGACAGAGCAAAACATTGTACAAGAGTAATCGTGTATTTTGCCGACAGACCAATACGACACATTTTTGACTTAATAAATGGATAGTGGGCATGGTGTCCTAGACATTTTCTTGCAAAAGGGCGCTTGTCTTTACATAAAAGCATAATGAGACTTGATTTGTATAAGAGGAAGAGGTTTTTGATCTCTTCCTTTTGTGTCTCCGGATAAAAATTATAGGCTAAGAAGGAAATGAAAAAACTTCAATATGATTGACAATATCTGATAACTCTGATAATATTATTATCTAGAAACGATTTGAAAAGGTGAAAACAATGAATGCAACTCAATTATGGATTGGTTTTAAAAGGAATATGACAGCAAAATTTGGCGATTACGGGAGAGGTCTGTCCAAATTGAATAGTCAACCAATACAATTGGAGTTGTACGATATTAGGAATAAAAGGAAAAAGTGATGCAAGGCGGATACATGTATAATGTTTCATAACGGTTGTTTCAATAGATAATCCTAGACTAATATGGTCTGGGATTTTTTTGTTTGTCCAAAGCCGGTCGTATATCCTTGAGTACGTGATGTTCTCCGGCTTGCTTTGAAAAAATGGCGGAAGTAAATAGATTCATAACAGGAGGTTGATTGTATGATAGAATTAGGTGTGAAAAATCTGGTAAAGTACTATGGTGCGAATAAAATATTTCAAAATGTTACCTTTGATATAAAACGGGGAGAGCGTGTAGGTCTAATTGGCAGAAACGGTACAGGGAAGACCACGATTATGAAGATACTTATGGGAGCGGAGGATTATCAAGGGGAAATATTTAAAAGAAAAGGGGCGGTTATAGGCTATTTGGATCAAATACCGGTTTTCCCCGACGAGTACACGGTGATGCATGTGCTGCTGTCGGCCTTTGCTGCCGTAAAAGAGATAAAGCAAGAAATGGGTAAATATGAGGCACTGCTTGCCCATCCTGAACAAATACCGGAGGAAAAGCTGGATCAAATCATGAAGGACTATGGAAGGCTGCAAGAGACCTTTGAACAGTTAGGCGGCTATGAAACGGATGAGAAGATCAGCAAGATCACAAACGGTATTGGTATTCCTGAGCGAATGCAGAATATGAAATTCAATCAATTGAGCGGGGGTCAGAAATCAAAAGTTCTACTGGGTAAAATATTGCTTGAACAGCCCGACATATTGCTCCTTGACGAGCCGTCCAATCATCTTGACCTGATGTCCGTTGAATGGTTGGAAACCTATTTGAAAGATTATAAAGGTGCGGTTCTCATTATTTCACATGATCGTTATTTTTTGGATCAGGCGACTATGAAAATTGTTGAGCTGGAGGAGGATGGTGTGGAGATATATGAGGGCAACTATTCCTACTACATGGTTGAAAAAGAAAGAAGATTTTTAGAGGCCATGAAATACTATAAAGCGCAGCAAAGAAAGATTAAAAAAATGGAAGAGCAGATTAAGCGATACAGAATTTGGGGCGATATGAGAGATAGTGATAAAATGTATAGACGGGCGAAGGAGCTGGAAAAAAGATTGGAAAAGATTGACCGATTGGATAGGCCGGTTTTAGAAAAGACGAAGATAAAACTAAGATCTGAAAAGCCGAAAAGGTCCGGGCAAGAGGTGATTAAGATAAAAGAGGTCGGCAAAGCATACCCTGACGCGGATTTATTAAAGGATATCAGCCTGACTCTTTGGTATCAGGATAGTGTCGGTATATTAGGCGGAAACGGTACCGGCAAAACGACACTGTTAAAAATCATAATGGATGAAATTAAGCCAAATCATGGTACGGTCAAGATTGGTTCAAATGTAATAATCGGCTATCTTCCGCAAGAGGTAATTTTTGACGATGAAGATAAATCCGTTCTGGAGCTGTTTCATGAAAAGTATAATGTAACGATGGGAGAAGTCCGAAAAGAACTGGCAAAAGTACTTTTTACAGGCGATGACGTATTCAAGAAGGTAAAAATATTGTCCGGAGGAGAAAAAAGTCGTCTTAAACTGTGTATGCTTTTATATGAAAAAGCCAATGTACTTGTACTTGACGAGCCTACCAACCATTTGGACATCGACGCAAGAGAAGTGCTTGAAGAGACGTTGCTGGATTATACGGGTACGATATTATTCGTATCCCATGATCGCTATTTTATGAATAAAGTAGCAACGAAAATTGCTGAAATAGATCATAAATTGCTGCAATTATATAATGGTGACTATGACTATTATAAGAGTGAAAAACAAAAGCGTACAAGCGAAACAGAACCTATCCGAAAATCAATGAAAAGAGAAAAAAAGCACAAGAAAAGGACAGAAGAATATGTGAGAAGTAAAGAAATTCAATCTTATTATGAAAAGCTGAAAAAATGTGAAAAAGAAATTGAAGAATTGGAAACAAAAATTGATGCTGTCAATAGCGAGATGGCAGCCAATGCTACTAACGCCGAAAGACTTCAAGAGCTGCAAGCAGACAATCACAAATTGAAACGCCAATTGGAAGCAAGTATGGAGTTATGGGAAGATTTGAGTGAAAAGATTGAATTGCTGCAAAAATAGGAGTGAGTGAAAGGGTCTTGCTTTTGAAGAATCGCAATATCGAAAGCCTGACCCCTTCTTGGATTTATAGCATTTTTTCTCCGGGATGCCAATCAACAGGGCATAAACCGCCGGCTTGAAGTGCATGCAACACACGCAGTGTTTCGTCAACACTTCTTCCCACATTCAGGTCATGTACCACCGAGTATCTCACTATTCCTTCCGGGTCAATAATGAATAGCCCTCTCAAAGCAATGCCTTCCTCCTCAATTAAAACGCCGTAATCTCTTGAAACGGATTTTGTAAGGTCGGAAGCAATTGGAAAATTAAGCTTTCCAACGCCGCCTTGGCTCGTATCTTGATTGATCCATGCCTGATGGGAATACTGGCTATCGGTACTTACGGCCAATACATCGGCACCGGCCTGCTTGAATTCATCGTATTTTTTACTGTATCCGGCAATTTCGGTCGGGCAAACAAAGGTAAAGTCCAAGGGATAAAAGAACATGACGAGCCATTTGCCCTTATAAGTATCAAGACTTACTTCTCCAAAGTCATGTCCGTCCCCCAAAGCTGTTTTCATTGAAAAACTCGGTGCTGATTTTCCTACAATTCTTTCCATCGTCATACCTCCATAATGTATAATTTTTTTTGTTTAACCTAGGTCATTTTACAAAGTGAAATTCGACCTATGTATTTCGCGATAAACATTTTACATGGGTTTGACTCCCTATATCGCAAAATGCATACCTTAGTACATTCAACCCGAAAAATGCAAGAAAGTTAATGCAATTTCTTTTTCGCGTTCAATATAATAAAAATTTGGAAGGGCTCAATGGCCTTTCAGTTCTATTTATATCCATCTATAATAGAAATAAACAGAAAATTTATATACGCTTACAATTAACATAGAATTAACAACATAACATCTAATTTATGATATAATTTTATTAAAAATTAAGGGATTATGGGGCTTTTTAATATCATTGCAAGAATATTGTTTGTTGAACATGACATAATAGGTATATCAGATATTGCGAGGGGTTGCGAATGAAAAACAGCGCCAAGAGTGAGATTATCGGAGCAATAGATGTAGGTTCTCATGCGTTAAGAATGAAAATTGTAGAAATAAAAGCAAAGGAAGAGTTCAAAACGCTGGAGATGGTAAGACAGCCTGTTTCTCTCGGGAGAGATACTTTTGCGATGGGGAAGCTTAGTTTTGAGACGGTGAATAAAACCTGTAACATGTTAAAAGGTTTTAAACAGCTGATGACGGAATACAATATTCAAGCCTACCGGGCAGTGGCGACTAGTGCAATTCGGGAAGCCGGAAACAGAAGTTATATTATTGATCAGATCAAATTAAAAACAGGGTTGGATATAGATGTGATTGATACATCGGAAGAGAGATTCCTGACCTATAAAGCGATAAGAAAGAGAATTCAAAACGATAAGGTATTGAGAGAAGAAGGGGTTATGATTGTCGATATTGGGTCCGGAAGCATGCAGGTATCTATATACAGCCATCATTGTCTTACGTTTAGCCAGAATATTAAGATAGGCTCTTTAAGGGTTCGAGAAATGCTTTCCAGCCTTGAGGGACGGACATTAAATTTCTCTAAGATACTTGAAGAATATATTGCCGGCAATATTGACAGGCTGAAAATTTTTCAGGCGCAAGAGGAAGAAGTCATTAAACATTTTATTGCGATAGGCGTGGGGATCAGCACGATTGCCAGATTGTGCAATGATACCGTCTATTATGGTGATCTGAGATATATATCCAGAGAAAAGTTTGAGGCAATTTATCAGGAAATATTGTACAAGTCCGGTTATGCCATTGGGAAGGAATATAACATTTCTCTTGAAACGGCGGACCTATTATTGCCTTCTATGATGATATTTAAAAAGTTTTTAGACACAACAATAGCGCAGGGGGTGATCGCACCCTTGATCTCGTTAACAGACGGTATTATCATGGATATTGCCGACAAAAAATTTCATCCTAAACAGGAACAGGCTGCGGTACAGGACATTGTCTCATCGGTTAGATTTTTAGCGAAGAGATATCGGTATGACCAGGCCCACGCCGAGGATGTTGAGCGAAAATCCCTTATGATCTTTGATGCCCTCAAGAAGCTGCACGGATTGGGAAACAGGGAAAGATTCTTATTGCAGCTATCGGCTATACTCCACGATATAGGCAAGTTTATCAATATGACCCGGCATTATATACATTCCTATGAAATTATTATGGCTTCGGATTTGATAGGGATTACGAAGGACGAATTGGAAATCATCGCAAACGTCGCCCGTTACCACAGCAAAGTAGTGCCGGCAAATGATCACCCGAATTTCAGAAAACTCAGTGAAAAGAACAGGGTGGCTGTTGCCAAGCTTGTTGCAATTATCAGAATTGCCGATGGGTTGGATAGAAGCCATCGGCAAAAAATAAAGGACATAAAAATCACTGTCAATGAAAAAGAAATTATAATTAAGGTGGATGCCCTAGAAGACATAGTACTGGAAAAATGGACCGTTGAGACAAAGGCTGAGTTCTTCCAGGAAGTCTTCGGGATCACCCCTATCGTAAAAGTGAAAAGGAAGAGATAAAATGAATGCAATGGATTTTAATAAGCCGGAATACTTTATCAACAGAGAATTGAGCTGGCTGGAGTTTAATGACAGGGTTTTAAAAGAAGCCAAAAACACAAAAAATCCCCTTTTTGAACGAACCAAATTTTTATCTATTGTAAGCTCGAATTTAGATGAGTTTTTTATGATACGGGTAGCCGGATTGAAGGATCAAGTATCGGTTGGATTTAATAAACCGGACCCGTCTGGCCTCACCCCTAAGGAGCAGTTGAAAAATATTTCTGTCAGAACGCATAAAATGGTAAAAGAACAATATAGCTTGCTAAGGAGGGCAATATTTCCTTTGCTCAAGAAAAATGCCATACATGTGGTTGATCGCAATAAGCTGACGGCAAAACAGAGAGATTTTATAGAGGACTATTTTACCGCTTCCCTTTATCCTGTCCTGACGCCTATGGCCGTTGATTCCAGCAGGCCTGTTCCGCTGATCTTGAATAAAAGCCTGAATATCGGGATACTTGTGAAGCGCAACGAAGATAAAGATATAGAGGTAGATAAAGACAAAGAATTTATTTTTGCAACGGTGCAGGTGCCTTCCGTACTGCCGAGGGTGGTTGATCTCCCCCGTGGCAGTACGGTGGATGACGGTGATAAGAACAGAGAGCAGCAGGATCGATATGTGATATTCCTGGAAGAAATTATTATGATGTATTTACACCGTTTGTTTGCCGGGCATAAGATTATATGTGCCTATCCCTATAGAATTACAAGAAATGCGGATTTGAGCATAGAAGAGGAAGAGGCGGAGGATCTGCTGCTGGAAATCGAAAAGTCCGTTAAGATGAGAAGATGGGGACATACCATAAGAGTCGAAGTGCAATATGATATGGATAAGCGGCTGATAAATATATTGCAGGAAGCTTTGGAAATCCATGACAGGGATATCTACTATATCCATGGCCCGCTGGATCTGACATTCCTGATGAAGATGTATGCGATTGACGGCTATGAGCATTTGAGATATCCGGAGTATCATCCGCAAACCCCTCAGGATTTGCTGGGCGAACAGGATATTTTTAAGGTGATTTCCGAAAGAGATGTTTTCTTGCATCATCCCTTTGAGTCCTTTGAGCCAATTATAGAGTTTATTAGAAAAGCGGCTGAAGATCCTCGTGTATTAGCCATCAAACAGACCCTATACAGGGTAAGCGGAAATTCGCCGATTATTCAAGCGCTGGCCGAAGCGGCGGAACAGGGAAAACAGGTTACCGTATTGGTAGAGTTAAAAGCCAGGTTTGATGAGGAAAATAACATACAATGGGCTAAAAGACTGGAAAAGGCAGGATGTCACGTTATTTACGGACTTGTAGGCTTAAAAACCCATAGCAAGATTGCGATTGTTGTCAGAAAGGAAGACCATGGCATCAAGCGATATGTTCATCTTGGCACCGGGAATTACAATGATATTACGGCAAGGTTCTACACGGATATGGGCATATTCACGAGCAACGAGTATTTTGGTGCGGATGCTTCTGCCGTATTTAATATGTTATCGGGATATTCAAAGCTACCGGCGTTATACAAACTCATTACGGCCCCTTTAGACCTGCGGAGCAAGTTTTTGGAACTGATAGACAATGAAATACAAAAGGCCTTAAGCGGTCGAAAGGGACGGATTATAGCCAAAATGAATTCTTTAGTGGATTCGGAAATCATTAAAGCACTTTACCGTGCCTCAGTGGCAGGCGTCAGCATAGATTTGGTTGTAAGAGGCATTTGCTGTTTGAGACCGGGTATGCGGGGCATTAGTGAAAATATTACGGTGCGCAGTATCATAGGTAGATTTTTGGAGCATAGCAGAGTTTATTATTTCTATAATGACGGACGAAAAGATATATTTTTGTCCAGTGCCGACTGGATGCCGAGAAACCTGGATAGAAGGGTGGAATTGCTTTTCCCCATAGAAGATAAAAGGATTAAAGATAAAATTGTTGATATTTTCAACATTACGCTGGATGATACGGTGAAAGCCAGAATATCCAATGAAGAAGGGAAATATAGAAAGATTGACGGGAGAGGAAAGCCGTCCTTGCATTCGCAGGAGTATTTCTGTAATCTTGCCATGGAGCAGGTAAACAGGTATAATAAAGAGAAAAACGCGTTGTTTTTTGAGAAGGTGGAATGAGGATGGAGAAGAAGTTTGCCGTCATTGACCTGGGATCTAATTCCGTTCGTATGATTATCATGAAAGTGTATCGGGACCGGTCCTATAAGATGATTGACCATGCGAAGGAGATGGTGAGGCTCAGTGAGGGAATGGGTGAAGACAATACCCTGAAACCTGACGCGATGAGAAGGACGCTGCATACGTTAAAGCTCTTTAAAAAGTCAATAGCGGTACATGCGGTGGATCAGGTATTTACGATTGCTACGGCAGCTGTGAGAAATGCAAGCAATCAACGTTTTTTTTTGGATAAGATGAAACGGGAAACAGGATTTGACTTTGATGTTATTTCCGGTGATCAGGAAGGTTATTACGATTATTTGGGTGTAATCAATACGATACAAATAGATGATTGTGTGATTATAGATACGGGGGGAGCCAGTACGGAACTGGTGCTGGTGAAGAATCGTCAAGTTGAAAATGTCATAAGCCTGCCCTATGGGGCGGTGGTGCTGACGGAAAAATTTGCGGCAAAGCATGAAAATGCTCAAGCAGCTGTGGAAAAATTTATGGAAGAACAATTTAATGAGATAGCGTGGTTAGAAGCAGCCGCAGGACTTCCGGTCGTGGGTCTCGGCGGGTCCATCAGAACGCTGGCTAAGATAGGCCGGAAGGAAAATGGTTTTGTCATTGAAACCCTGCATAATTATGAGATGTCATTGCGAAAGGTCGCTTCTACCTATCGTAAAGTGGTGGACACGGAGGTGCAGGATAGAAGATACATACCCGGTGTGGCAAAGGAACGCGGCGATATTATTGCGGCAGGACTTGCTCCCGTAAAAGTATTGATGAAAATCCTGCACTCGGATAAGCTGATTATCAGCGGAAACGGTTTGCGGGAAGGTGTTTTTTATAAAAACTATCTTAAGGGATGCAAGTACCGTATCCAAGATGTTTTAACCCATAGCATCGACAATATATTAAAGAATTATGACGCGAATATGCAGCATTGCTATCATGTACAAAAGCTGGCGTTGTCGCTTTTTGACCAAACGCAGACACTGCACGGTTTGGGCGCGGAGGAACGCAGACTGCTGGGTGCGGCGGCGTTGTTGCATGATATCGGCATGTATGTTGATTATTATAATCACCATAAGCATGGATTTTATTTAATATTAAATACAAGATTGTACGGGTTATGTCACAGAGAATTGGTAATGTGTGCCTTTATTGTGGGCATGCATAGAATTACGGAGTTAAAGCAGGATTGGAAGGAATACAAGGCAATCATAGAGAAAGATGATTACGAGATGATCAAGAAGCTGGCTTTGTTTGTAAGGCTTGCCGAAAAGTTGGATAGGAATGAATACGGCAGTGTTGATGACATAGAGTGTTGTATTACCGATGACAGCATTCAAATGATGCTTAAAACGAATTATGATTCCGATTTGGAAATCGCAGTAGCGATGAAGAACGAGAAGGCGTTTGAAAAGGTGTTTGACCGGAAGCTGTGTATTGTGTAAAAGAGAACAGTGCAGATTCCGCAGCTGTTGAGCAAGGCGTTCTTTAAGGATATGTACCGTAAAGTTTGAAATATAATCGTATTGCAGCAACGGGTATTCCAAGGCTACAAATAGTTGAGAGATGAGGGGTGAGCATGCCCCACCTTGCAGAATACCTCGTTGCTGTTTTACCCTTCGCCCCTGTTTAGTCATTTTCTGACTTCCGCCCTCTGAACTCCGATCTCCGGTTCATACTGTGCGGCCGGTCAATTCGCAGGTGAGTATGCATTCATTTCCTTTAAACAAAAAAGATTTCACATATTCATACATTTTTCTACCGGATCAATTTATAAATTTGTCGTTTTTTTTCTATAATCGTACTTTTTTTTCGCTTTTATCTGTGGTAATATAGTCTCTGTAAATATTACTTTTTTACGTGCTAAAATGGTGTTATATTTTTTATAAAAATGGGTATATACAATAAAGTAGTGAAAGGGGAGGAGAAAAAGATCACAATTGTGTAAGAATGACTACTTATGGAGAAGCGACAGGTCTGAGTTTTACAATGTACTAAATTTTTTAGTGAGAGGTGAAGAAAAATGGATGCTTGGAAAGATTTTGCAAAAGGCAATTGGAATGTAGAAATAGATGTAAGGGATTTTATTAATAAAAATGTAACACCTTATGAGGACGATGACCGGTTTCTTGTAGGGGCTACTTCAAAAACAAAAAAAGTTTGGGAAAGAGTTACACAATTGTTGGAGGAGGAGCGAAAGCGAGGGGGTACGTTGGGGGTAGACGGACATACAATTTCACAAATTACTTCTCATATGCCCGGATATATTGACAAAGAAAACGAAGTCGTTGTCGGTCTGCAAACGGACGAACCTTTGAAAAGGGCCATTATGCCTTTTGGCGGTATTCGGATGATTCAGAAGGGATGCGAGGCCTACGGATACGATGTGGACCCTGACATTGTAGAAATGTTTTCGAAATATAGAAAAACGCATAATGATGCGGTTTATGACGTGTATACGCCTGAGATGCTGAGGGCAAAAAAAGCCGGCATTATTACGGGACTGCCCGATGCTTATGGTCGAGGCAGAATTATAGGGGATTATCGCAGAGTACCATTATATGGTGCTGACTTTCTTATAAGGGAAAAAGAAAAGGAAAAAGCCATGTCGGAGTATGACTACTTTGACGAGAAAGCTGTACGGGAGAGGGAAGAAATCTCCGAACAAATCAAAGCGCTGCACGAATTAAAAGAGATGGCACAAAGTTACGGTTACGATATCTCCAAGCCTGCAGCGAATGCCAAAGAAGCAGTGCAGTGGCTGTACTTTGCCTATCTTGCAGCTATAAAAGAGCAAAATGGTGCGGCTATGAGTTTGGGAAGGGTGTCCACTTTTCTTGATATTTATGTGGAAAAAGACATCAAAGCGGGTATTTTGACGGAAGATGAAGCCCAGGAGCTGGTAGACCAGTTTGTCATTAAATTGAGAATTGTGAGATTTTTGCGGACACCGGCCTATGACCAATTATTTAGCGGTGATCCGACTTGGGTAACGGAATGCATTGGAGGAATGAGCCTGGATGGGCGGACGTTGGTAACCAAGACATCCTTTAGGTTTTTAAATACGCTGCATAACTTAGGGCCTGCGCCCGAACCCAACATAACGGTGTTGTGGTCGGTTAACTTACCGGACAACTTTAAAAAGTTCTGTGCAAAGGCTTCGATAAATACCAGTTCTATCCAATATGAAAATGACGATATCATGCGGCTTTATTATGGGGATGATTACGGTATTGCCTGCTGTGTATCCGCAATGAGAATCGGAAAACAAATGCAGTTCTTTGGTGCCAGATGTAACTTTGCAAAAGCATTATTGTATGCAATCAATGGCGGCAGAGATGAAATAACCGGTTTGCAGATAGGACCTAAGTTTGCGCCTATTACTTCGGAATACCTAGATTATGAGGAAGTTATGGAGCGCTTTAATACCGTGTTGGATTGGGTTGCAAGATTATATATGAATATGCTCAATATGATTCACTTCATGCATGACCGCTATGCCTATGAAAGAATACAAATGGCGCTGCATGATAAGGAGGTCTTGAGAACCATGGCTTGCGGCATTGCGGGACTGTCCGTTGTTGCCGATTCTCTAAGTGCCTTAAAGCATGCCAAAGTAAAAACCGTTCGAAACGAAGAAGGGATTGTAGTCGGTTATGAAGTGGAAGGCGATTATCCCAAGTTTGGCAATAACGATGAAAGAGTGGACAGCATTGCCACAAATGTCTTAAAATTATTTATGAATAAATTGAAAAAACAGAGAACCTACAGGGATTCCGTGCCGACCTTGTCCATATTAACCATTACATCTAATGTTGTGTATGGTAAAAAAACCGGCGATACCCCCGACGGCCGAAAGGCCGGAGAGCCCCTTGCACCGGGTGCGAATCCGATGCATGGCAGAGATATCAAAGGTGCTTTGGCTGTGTTGAGTTCTATAGCAAAGCTGCCCTATGAATATGCAGAAGATGGTATTTCCTATACGTTTTCCATTATACCTAAAGCGTTAGGGAAAGAACAAGGGGATCATATCAACAACCTGAAAGCCTTGTTGGACGGATATTTCAGCAAGACCGGACACCACATCAATGTGAATGTATTCGAACGGGAAACGTTGTTGGATGCCATGGAACATCCGGAAAAATATCCTCAGCTTACCATTCGGGTATCGGGATATGCGGTGAATTTTGTGAAGCTGACCAGAGAACAGCAGCTTGATGTGATTAACCGGACATTTCACGAAAGGATTTAATAATAGTGGGGAGTAGGGAGTGAGGAGTGAAGAGTCGTGCAACTCTCCACTCCCTTTTGTTCGTTCCCCGCTTAAAAGGGGCTGAGGAGAATATGGAACAGATAACAGGCAGGATTCATTTGATTGAAACATTCGGAACCGTTGACGGACCGGGAATACGGTTTGTCGTATTTACGCAAGGATGCCCCCTGAGATGTTTGTACTGCCACAACAGGGACTCTTGGGATCCTAAGGGCGGCAAAGAAATGACGGTAGATGAAATTATAGAAGAGTTAAAAGGATATATAGAATTTATCAAACATTCGGGAGGCGGTATCACTGTTACAGGAGGGGAACCTACATTACAAATAGGATTTGTAACCGAATTGTTCAAAAGATGTAAGGCCCTTGGGGTGCATACCGCACTGGATACGTCGGGGTTTGTGGATATAGAGCGAGTACGGGAACTCTTGCAATATACCGATTTGGTGTTGATGGATATCAAACAAGGCATAGAGTCTAAGCATAAAGCGCTTACCGGTGTAAGTAGTGAAAAAATCAAGGCATTTGCCCTGTATCTTTCGGAAAAAGGTATTCCGGTTTGGATACGGTATGTGTTGGTGCCCGGCTATACCGACGGTGAAGACGACTTGGCCGCTGCCGCTGCATTCATAGGACAGCTGCGGAATGTAGAAGAGATAGACGTGCTTCCCTACCACAGCATGGGAGAATACAAATGGGAAGAGATCGAAGAAGAGTATGCGCTGCGTGGGGTAGAATCGCCCGATAAGGAGCAGGTGGAGCGGGCGAAGGAGATATTGAGCGGAAGATCATAGAGAAATAGCCACAGATGTTCCTGTGTCGTTAACAAATTTGTTTTAAAAATGTTAACAAAAATCCTTTACTTAGGCCGATATTCATGTTAAAATATAGAAGACACGAAGTCGGAAAAGAGGTGGTGGGCCGTGGAAGAAATTTTGAAGCAAATTCTGGGTAAACTTGACGGGTTAGAACAAAGATTTGATGGTTTGGAACAAAGATTTGATGGTTTTGAACAAAGATTTGACGGTTTTGAACAAAGAGTTGACGGTTTGGAACAGGAAGTTAAAACGGGTTTTCAACAGACGAATGACAGGTTGGACAAGTTGGAGAAGGATTTAAAAGCAGTCTATGATCAAGTAGCGGATAATACGGAGCGTCATACGGAAATGATGATGAAAATGGATAGGGTTGAAAATGCCGTAGAATTTCTGGCCCATAAAGAGTTTGAAAACGAAAAAGAGATTTATTTTATGAAACGCAGAATAAGAGAAGAAAGCCTCAATAAACGCTCAACGGCATAAAGCCGTTGAGCGTTTATTCAAATTTAAAAAGCACTTTTAAACTTTCGTGACGCCTTTTATCCACAGCAGTTTGAAGGGCTTGCCTGTAATCATCAATTTTAAAAGTATGGGTGACCAATGGCTGCACACCTAACTTTTTACGGTGTAATAAATCCAAAGCAATTTGAAAGGCCTTTTCCTGCCGCCCGTCTTGATATCTTTCGGTATTGTAATACATTGATCCGGTAATGTTTAATTCTTTGAACCACACAGGCGTCCAGTCCACTTTTTTCGGGTAATTGGCCAGACCTACAAGCACCATGGTGCCCTTGGCGCGGGTAAATTTGAGAGATTCGTCTATAGTCCCGGAAGATCCTACACAATCAAACACTTTATCAAAGCCGCCTAGCATAACCCGTTTACCCAGCATGGGCTGATACAATGCCCCGTGTGTAATGTCTTTAAATTGATCGAAATAATCGGTTTTCTGAGCATAGATGACCCTATCCGCCCCCATCTTTTTTGCCAGATTTCCCTGGAAAGGGTATTTTGCCATAACGGTGATGTCGCATTGACTGTCTAAAGCACGCAAGCATCCGATGATGAGCAGCCCTATGACACCGCATCCCACAATCAGGATTTTTTCATGCGCCTCCGGAAAATGGTTCATCAAGGGATGTAAAGCAGAGCAAATTGGGTCAAGCAGGACTGCCTCCTGATCCGTTACACTTTCGGGGATCTTAAACAAATGGGATTGGTGTGCCACATAATATTCTCCCCAGCTTCCGCCCGTATCTTTACAGAAACCGATACTAATACCCGGTGAAAGGGGCGGCCGGGTGATGTTTTCACATACTGAATAATGTCCTTTTGCACAATTCGGACAAAGAGGCGATATCTCTCGCGCATCGCAAGATAGCAAAGGATCTGCCGCAACTCTGTCACCGATTTTAAACTGTTGTACATCGGCGCCTTTTTCTACAATGACCCCCACGTTTTCATGCCCGATTACAAAAGGAAAGGATACGAAGGGGGAGATAGAAGGGCTGTCGCGCAAAAGAATCATATTTAAATCGGTACCGCAGATACCGCCGTATAGCGTTTTGATTTTGACCCAGTTGTTGCCGGGCAGGGCGGGCGCTTCTATTTCCTTTAAAGCAACACAAGAAAAAGGCGCGTGATAAAAATCTTGACGGATCGCGCCAAGTATCATGGTTGTTAAGTATTTCGGTACAGATGCATTAAATACGATGCCTTTCATATAAGCCCTCCGTTTTTACGATAGATAGCAAACACTAGAAATATAATCGTATGGATAAACCGGAGGTTGGAGTTCAGAGGGCAGAGGTCGGAATAACCAAACAGGGACGGGAACTAAAATAGCAACGCTTTGTGCTACAATACTGGGGACATTCTCAACCCTCATCTCTCAGCCTTCAACTATTTTTTAGTCTTGGGATACCAGCTGCTGGAGTATGATTATATTTCTAACTTTACTTATCTATATATTTTAATATATACCGCTACCTATAGATCTTCAGCTTGGATATCGGGTGCACCTTCAAGGATTTTCACTACTTTATGCTTCTTTCGATTGGTTATCTCATATTGTTTGAATTCTTTTAAAGCCTCATATAAAGAGTTCGCGTTTACGGATGTGTAAAGCAGCGAACATTTTTGCATTTCACCGTTTCCGGTGTCGTTATTTCCAGCAATCTCATAACCTGTAAAATGGAATTTATAATTATTTGTCATTTTATCATCCTCTTTATTCTAAGTATAAATATATTGTAAACGATTTTTACAAAAAATGTAACTGTAATAATATATTAAATTATTTATATATTTTTGACAAAAACGTATAATCATAGACGTCTTGCGAGAAAAACTAAGTAGAAAAGATGCAAAGGTAAAAAACAAATGATATGGCGAAACGCGTAGTGGATACTTCCTTTACCCTAGGACTGTCGATATCATTTAAGTCATTTTACGTTGCAGAATAAAAACTTGAGGGCATGGAGTCCGGCATTCCGCTAAAAGGGAAAGGGATCATGCCCTTGTTGTTTTTTAAGTACTGTTTCACATTACCCATACAGATATTGTACTGCAAACCTAAAAATAGATTCGATTTTAAAGCGCAATATCTATAACTATGACATATCCATAAATATAAACAGTGAAAGATGAATCAGAAAAAGAACTTTACAAACTTAATGGAATACAGATCGCCCAGCACAAGGTCGTCTGTTTCGGCTTCCTTAATAATCACATAGTTGATTCCCACATCTTCCAAGGTACCTTCTCTGTCTATCAGCAGGTTCGTACCAATTAAAAATTCTATTTTCACTCTTTTTCCTATTTGTGTTTTAAGGTAGGCCGGTATATAGCCTATATCGGTAGTAGTAGGCGGTCCTTCTTCAAACTCCATATCCGGGGGCAATATCGGACCCGGGCGCATTGGCTGACTGCCCTGATACGGCATCATCGGCATAAGGGGCTGTGCATAGTCCTGATAAGGCATCACCGGTTGATAATAAGGCATAGGCATTTGGGAATGATAAGCCATTAGAAAATCTCCTCCTCTAAATTTTAAATCATGGTTTGATTATAGATACCGAACTTTAAAATCAAATTTATATTTGCACAAAAGATGCAGAAGCATCGTTGTTTGTGCAAATCTATCTTTAGGTTTAAAGTGCGACATCTTTCATCCGAATAAAAACCAAAATGCATTGAGCGTATAAATGTCATAGTCTGAATGTGAAATACCCTGTGCACTCAATGATACTATGTTTGGGCATAAAGTGCTGTGGGGTTATAGAAACAATGGTCATTGATCCGGGTTTGCCAGTAACCCGTACCATTATATGGGAAAAAATTAGGACATGTGGGTCTAAACGGATTCATGTACCACAAAGATTCCCCGATGACAGATACTATACTTCCACCTAAAGCCCAGTCAGCTATATCATAGTGAATCTGTTCGGGGGGTAAAGCCCATACGTTTTGCGGGTTGGGTTGCCCCCCAATAGTAGTTTTATAGCAAGAGTACTGACACATTTGCTGAATAACTTTTCTTAGATCACCCTGACATATTCTCTGGTATTCTCCGTAAGCAACATGTACTCTGTTCATAGTCACGGTGGCAACTGCTTTCATGCCGAGTTCGCCTTCACCCTCGGCCTCACAACGAATGATTCTGGCAAAAAGTTCTCTCGTAGTCATAGGGACTATCACCTCACGATTTAGTGGGGAATGAGAAGTAGTAAGCCCTTCCCACTTTTAGTACCAATATATTCTTATAGGAATAGGTTTGACACAAGGTAGGTGAAATTTATATAAAAACTTTTGGGATAGAAGGAATAAATAACCACAATTTTATGAAGGTTGCACAAAATAAAAGGCCTATTCCCAATAAAATAGTGGCTTTTTATGACTTGCTTTTTAAATCAAAATGTATATAATATAGTGAGGCAAAGATAAAAGGGTAAGCAGCGGATTGCTTATCCTTTTATCTTTTCATATTTAAGAAAGCTAGGTTTTTATCGTATATTTTATTTGAGAAGGGTTACAATTTATATTGAGAAGAGAAGGGAGAATATACAATGGAAGGAATTTTATTGAATAAAACGAAAAAAACACCTTATATTGTGCTGGTTGTTCTTGTGACTATTTTGATACTTTTTAATTTATTTATTTTTAAGACAAGCGATAGTATAAATCATGCCATTGCTTTTAGGCATAGCACAAATTCCGGATATGGACAAGGGTGTTATGAAAAAAACGATGGACCGGAGGAACATAACGGTATAGACCAACACAATGATTTGCAGGCGGCCTTTGAGCCGGAACACAACAATATGCTGTTGATTAACAACCAATATGTAGACAGACACATTGAAAACTACATCGACATCAATGATCAAGCTCAAATCAATCAGACACTTACAATCTCCGAAAATACACCCTTAGACATGCTGACCGCAAGTATGATCGTGTATTATAGCAAAAAGCTGGAAGTGCCGATACCTCTAGTGATGGCTGTGATTGATCTTGAAAGCAAATTTAAGCAGTATGCGGTAGGAGGGGCGGAAGACAGGGGGTATTGTCAAATTATACCGGGTACCGAAAAGTGGTTGGCCGATACATATGGACATCTTTTAGAAATTGAATACGATCCTGAGAGAATATTCGAACCGGAATACAATTTAGGGCTGGGGATGCTGTACCTGTACCATTTAAAAAAAGCACATCATAGTAATTACCATAGAATATTGAGCGAATACAACAGAGGACCGTATAATTTGAAAAAATACTATGATAAGCACAAAACCTATGAGACCACATATTCCAAAGTGGTGCTGGAAAAAAAGACAAAATATAAACATTTGCTGGCAGCCAGATAAAAATGCTTTTATTCTTTTAACGCCCAAAATGTTAACCTTTTACTTATGAAAAGCATATAATAATAGTGTAATAGTGTTATAAAAGAAAGGGGTTAATAGAATGGCCGAATTAAATAGTGGTTGTTTCTTTGGTGGCGCAGGGATTATCTGGATTATCATTATCATTGTTATTTTCCTGTGCTTATGTAACAGACCTTTTCACAGATATTATTAAATTTAAGAAGTAAAAAAAGCGGAAAACAATTTTCGGGTACAGCTTAAAAGGGCATACCCAAAAGTTGCTTTCCGTTTTTTATGTTAATTTTTGAATGGAATAAGGAAAAAAATAATAACCTTTCTTTACCGGTCGGCATATTATGATAGTGTAAGATGAAGGATAGCCAACTTTAAACCTAAAAATACTATTTACGCAAACAACGACGATGCTGCGTTTTTTGTGTAAATATAAATTCGATTTTAAAGTTGGATATCTATATTTAAGGAAAGGGGTTAATAAAATGGCTGAATCGGAACTTGATTTTTTCTTCGGTGGTGGAGGTTTTATCTTCATTATCATTATTGTAATCATCATCCTTTGCTTGTGTTGTAGACCTTTCTTCAAATATTAAAGATAGCGCGCTTTAAACATTAGACTATATCTGAACAAACAACGATGGTTCTACGTTTTTTGTTCAAATATGAATTCGATTTTAAAGTGCAATATCCATGAGTAAAGCGGATTGAAGGATTGCAAAAAAACCGGGTGTGCGTCAAAAGCGTACACCTCTAAGTTTTGTACGTAGCCCTTTATAGGTTGAATCAAAAAAAGTAGAACATTAGCTTTATGAATTCAGTGAATACACAAATTTAATTTTTTACAATAGGGCATATTCAGTGCATTCAAGATAAATAGTAGGCTGTAGGTACCCATAACGAACTAAAAACGTAAAATAATTGTAAGAATGTCGTAGATAAAATAAAAACACATATGAAGTGACACCCTTTTCTTTGATAGAAATCTTACAATATAAGGAATTGCGCATTTTGCAATCGCTTGAAGATTATCTAAAAGAAAGGAGCTAATCAAATGGCCGGATCGGAACTTGATTTTTTCTTTGGCGGCGGCGGTATTATTTGTATTGTGATTATTATAATCATAATTCTGTGCCTGTGTTGTACACCGTTTTTCCTGTGTAAATAAGAGGAAATAAAAGACTACAAAATTTTTTGTAGTCTTTTGCTTATGATTCAATCCAGTAATGACAGTTGTTCTCTCATCTTATCTTCCTGCTTGATATATCGACCGGTAGCAGGAATATTTTTTGTCCTGTAATAGTTCGCATCCTCAAATACTACATCTTCAAGTGATTTTATGCTGACCATGGTACTTCCTTTTTTTGAATTCAAAACCTGTATGCCCTGAGAACCTCTCGTGGCTTTCCCGTTGACGCCGGCGGTGTTAAAAATCAAAACCTTATCGATACTGCTAAAGGCGACCAGGTCTTTGTGCTCGTCAATGCCAAGATAAGTAAGATATATTAATTTTGCTTTACCGTAGTAGGCATTGGCAAGTTTTTTACGGTTGGTCTTGGTAGCATAGCCGGCCATATCGATCTTTGCGATCTTTCCGGTGTCAAAGGCAAAGAGCATATGCCCTTGATAATCATCCGTCGCAACGATATAGATGATTTCTTCATCTTTATCCAAATGCAATAAATTAGGGAGATACTCTCCGAGGCTGCTGGCCTTGCAGTCATTGATTTCGTGAATCTTCAATTTATATACCGTATGTTTATTGCTAAAGAGCAGTAAATCTGCTTTATTGCCGGTTTCTATTTCTTGAATGACCGCATCGTCATCCTTAAGCTTTTGGTCAGAGTTTCCTCTTAGTGATGTTAAAGGTATCTTCTTCAAATAATGGTGGTGCGTAAAAAATAGCTTTAGCTTATAATCCTCAATCAAATGCTCGGCAGTAATTTCCTCAATATGATGCTCATGGATAATTTCGGTGCACCTTTCCCGTCCATAATGTTTGATCACTTCTTTTAATTGCTTGATCATAATGTTTTTCACTTTTTTTTCATCTTGAAGGGTGGCCTGTAA
This sequence comes from Bacillota bacterium, assembly GCA_022360955.1. Classification (GTDB taxonomy): domain Bacteria; phylum Bacillota; class Clostridia; order SK-Y3; family SK-Y3; genus JAKSBV01. Next base: position 19,018 of record JAKSBV010000241.1, on the reverse strand, counting down.
ATCGGCAATTTCTTTTTCCAAATGATCAATATCGTTGGTACGTTTTAAGATATATTCCTTATTCAAATTCCTCAATTTAATTTCAGCGATGAATTCCGCTTGTTTCTCGTCAATGTCAAATGCATGCATCAAATTAGGAATGACATCGGCTTCTTGCTCGGTATCACGAATGGTTTTAATGGCTTTATCGATATCCAATAATATTTTTTTCAAACCGTTCAGCAAATGGAGCCTTTGCGATTTCTTTTCCACATCAAAGGCTACCTGCCGCTTAATACAGTTGATTCTAAAGGCGGTCCACTCCCTTAATATGCCTTTGATGCCCAGCACCTTGGGTTGCCCGTTAATGAGAATATTAAAGTTACAGCTAAACGAGTCCTGCAAAGGGGTTAATTTAAAGAGGATATTCATTAATTTATCAGGATCGGCGTTTCTTTTTAAATCCAACGTGATTTTTAAGCCGTTTAGATCCGTTTCATCTCTGATATCGGTAATGTCCTTGGTCTTACCTGCCTTTACCAATTCGATAATTTTATCGATAATAGCCTCCGAAGTTGTGCTATAGGGAATTTCGTAAATTTCAATACAATGATTCTTCTTGTCAAATTTATATTTTGATCTTAGCTTAAAGCTGCCTCGGCCTGTATTATAAATATGGTTGATGTCTTTTTCGTTATATATGAGCTGCCCCCCGGAGGATAAGTCCGGTGCTTTAAGCGTTTTGCCAATATCCGCATTTTCATTTTTGAGGTAGGCAATGGCAGTTTCACACACTTCTTTTAGATTAAAACTGCACATATTGCTTGCCATCCCTACGGCGATTCCTTGGTTGCTGTTGACCAGTATATTGGGAAAAGTAGTGGGTAGCAGAGTCGGTTCCTTTAGTGTCCCGTCATAGTTATCGACAAAGTCAACGGTGTTTTTATCAATATCTTTAAAGATTTCGCCGCAGAGTTTATCCAGTTTTACCTCCGTATACCTTGGTGCCGCATAGGCCATATCTCTTGAGTATTGTTTACCGAAATTTCCTTTGGAATCTATAAAAGGGTGCAGCAAGGCGCTGTTGCCCCTTGTTAATCTTACAAGGGTTTCATAAATCGGCGTATCCCCGTGGGGATTTAATTTCATGGTCTGGCCTACGACATTCGCAGACTTTGTCTTATTACCTGCCAGCAGCCCCATTTTGTACATCGTATATAGCAGCTTTCTATGAGAGGGCTTAAAGCCGTCAATTTCAGGAATAGCCCTGGATATGATTACACTCATCGCATAGGGCATATAGTTGCTTTCTAACGTATCGGTAATCTTTTGTTCAATTAAATTCTTCATTGGCATCACTTGTTCACCTCGATTAGTCTAGCATTTAATATATTATGAAATATATATAACACGATAAATAGCTTATAAATTCAGATTTCACGCTTCCGCCCTCTGATTTCCATATGTCCTATTTATTTCTTGGTACTTTAATGTCAATGCTTTATCGATATTTATATCATTCTTCATTCTTAATTATTCACTAACTCAACTAACATCCGTTAACTCAATGTACCGATGTCCGTTTTCCGCGATAAAGCGCTTACGTCCTTGCAAATTATCCCCCAATAGTAAATCAAACATTTGCTGGGTTGCTTCCATATCTTCCGGAAGCACTTGAATAAGCTTTCTGGTCTCAGGATTCATAGTCGTCTGCCACATCATTTCCGGCTCGTTTTCGCCAAGTCCCTTGGAACGTTGCAGGGTATATTTCCCTTTGATCCTGGAGAGAATGACGGCCTTTTCTTTTTCCGTATAGGCAAAGTAGGTTTTGCTCTTTGTATTAATTTCGTATAACGGAGATTCGGCGATATATACCTTATGCGCTTCAATCAGTGTAGGAACCAATCGATACAGCATTGTTAAAATCAACGTCCGGATCTGAAATCCGTCCACATCCGCATCGGTACAGATAATAATCTTGTCCCATTTCAAATGTTGAATGTCAAAAGAATGCAAATCCCTATTATGCTTTGACTGGATTTCCACCCCGCAGCCCAGTACTTTCAACAAGTCAATAATAATATCGTTTTTGAAGATCTTATCATAGTCGGCTTTCAAGCAGTTAAGGATTTTACCCCTTACGGGAATAATTGCCTGAAACTCTGCATCCCTGCCTAGCTTGCAGGCCCCCAAGGCCGAATCCCCCTCTACGATATAGAGCTCTCTTTTGTCGATATCCTTGGTACGGCAATCGACGAATTTTTGTACTCTATTGGCGATGTCGATGCCGCCGCTTAATTTTTTCTTAATATTAATTCTCGTTTTTTCGGCTTTTTCACGGCTTCGTTTGTTGATAAGCATCTGGTCTGCAATTTTATCGGCCTCAGCCTTATTTTCGATAAAGTAGATTTCCAGCTGCTGCTTTAGAAAATCAGTCATGGCTTCTTGGATAAACTTATTGGTGATTGCCTTTTTGGTCTGATTCTCATAGCTGGTAACCGTTGAAAAAGAGTTGCTTACCAGGATTAAGCTGTCTTGAATATCGGAAAAAGTGATTTTACTTTCACTTTTATTATATTTATGATTTGCCTTTAAATATTTATCGATTTCATAGACAAAAGCATTCTTAACAGCCTTGTCGGGAGAGCCGCCATGTTCTAAAAAGCTGGAGTTATGGTAATACTCCAACAAATTGATTTCATTGTTAAAACAAAATGCAGTTTGTAGTTTGACTTTATAGGACGGTTTATCTTCGCGGTCTTTACCCTTTCTTTCCGCTTCATAAAACCGTATATCGGTAAATCCTTTATCATGATTGACTTCTTTGATATAATCTACGATTCCGTTTTCATAATAGTAGGTATACGTTTCAAAACCTGCAGGATGATCGGAAACTTCGTCATAGAGCTTAAAGGTCAGACCTGCATTGACCACCGCTTGTTTTTTCAATATATTCTGAAAATAGGCTAAAGGGATATGAGTATCGGTAAACACGTCAAGGTCCGGTCTCCATTTGATAATGGTACCGGTGTGTTCATAGCGGCACTTTTCTTTTTGAAGGCCGCCGATATTTTCCCCTTTTTCAAAATGCAAATCATAGCGGTAACCGTCCCTGAATACCGTTACATCCATATATTCGGAGCTGTACTGTGTCGAACAGCTTCCAAGGCCGTTTAAGCCAAGGCTGAATTCATAGTTTTCTCCGGCGTTGTTTTTATATTTTCCGCCGGCATAGAGCTCGCAGAATACCAGCTCCCAATTGTATCTTTCTTCGTTCGGATTATAGTCCACAGGAGTACCGCGGCCCATGTCTTTAACCATAATAGACCGGTCTTTGAAGCGTGTGACTTCGATGATATTTCCAAAACCTTCCCGGGCTTCATCTATTGCGTTGGATATAATTTCAAATACGGAATGCTGGCATCCCTCAAGTCCGTCGGAGCCGAAAATAACGCCTGGGCGTAATCGAACCCGATCTGCACCTTTTAGTGAAGAGATGCTTTCATTGCCATATTCTTTATGTTTGTGATTATTTGCCACTTTCAGATCCCACCCTTTATGTAAAATGTATGGTTGACAGCCCTCAACGGATCTAACGCCGGGCTGGATGCTTTTCAATTGTGCGTTGATTAAAATGATATCTTTCACAATACACCAAACTTACGTTCGTGTCAAGTGCTTGGTTGCGGAACGAAAACTTTAAAAACGGACACCCATGCAACTTGTACCGTTCCTTTCTTTAGTTTCTGCCGTGTACCTGCAAGTCCAAATACATTATACACCACAGTAGTGGGTAAAGAAAAGTTTTTAATATGATTTTGAGACTTGAGTACTAATTGACAGGGAAGTATGGCAAGGTGCCGGCGGTAAAATGAGGCCAAAAAAAAATCCTACTCGGTCTTCTGTGGAGTAGGATTCCTGTGAATCGATGTACAGACGTCGGACCCATGACAAAAGGAGCTGATGCATGGACCAAAAGCATGTAAACATTTTTCCTATGATGGATTCCCTTGTATCATTCCTCTACAGATGCTTGCCATTTCTTGATAGGCCTCTTCTTTATCTTCTTCTGTTAAGGAAGGATTGTTTTTGATTTCATAATAGGTGCTTTTAATGGCATCGCTGTTGTTAACTTGTTCAACAGTAATGTTTAATTTTTGAGCAATTTCCTTCGCATTAATTTCCGGCATTCTTGATCCCTCCTTTCTTTAAAATTTATACGGAGATTATTATAACCAGAATTGAATGATTTCAAACTATATTCAATGCAAATATGTGCTGCCGCTTTATGCGGGAAGTAACACATTACGTCGGTGGAGAATATAATAATATCGGTTTTACCTGTATGCTGCGTAGGAAAATCAAAAAAAATTTTAAGAGGTGAATACAGTGGGTTTATATGAAAAGGCAAGAGAATTGGCAGCCAGTGTTAAAGCGACAAGAGAGTTTGCAGAATTAAAGCGAGCCAAAGCCGATATTGACAGGAATAGAGAATTGAAGCGCGAAGTAGATACCTTTGTCAAACGGCAGACGGAGATATTCACGTCCAATAAGTCTCAAAGAGAGGTAGAAGCCAAAGTAGCCGAATTAAATAAAAAATTTCAAAGCCTTTCAAAAATTCCGGAAGTTACCAGGTTTTTAAGTGCGGGCAAAGAGTTCAACAATATGATGGCGAGAGCATATAAAATGATTAATGAATCAATAGACGCGGAATTGAAATAGTTCACGGTTAGTCATCCAAGGCAAGTATTGGATTGTAACCATCAGCTAAATATTTAAGATGGGGTGGTAGAAATAAATATATTATGTACAAGAAAATATAAAGATGAGCTGCCGCTGCATACTGTCCGAAAAATAAGAAATATACTAAATGACCTAGGTATTTTAGCAGTAGAAACATGTTGGAACCATTCGGCGGACGGCTTCTATTCGGTAAGCTTAAAGATTGGTGATACGAATCTGACGACGAACGGTAAGGGCACCAGTTATGAGTACGCATTGGCCAGTGCCTACGGAGAAATGATGGAAAGGCTGCAGAATCAGGCGCCCTTTAGACTCAATACGGACTTGAGCGAGGAAGCATTACAATATAAAGGGTTTTACTATGCGCCGGACGAAAAACACCTAAGTATGGCAGAGGTCCTCAACAGTAAAGAAGATTGGATGCAGAAGCAAACGGCCCGACTTGACCCGAGCATTGATAAAAAAGAACTTTTACAAAAATGGCAAGGGGTTTCTTATGAGAAGACGCCTTCAGACTTTATCGCTTTGCCCTATTTGAATGTGAAAACCCATCGGTTGTCCTATATACCTATTAAAATGATATCGAAAATGTACATGTCCAACGGCATGTGCGCAGGAAATACGCAGGAAGAAGCATTGGTACAGGGACTATCCGAAGTGCTGGAGCGGCATGTGAATAAAAAAATCTTAAATGAAAAAGTGACACCGCCGACGATTCCCAACGATCATTTCAAAACATATCCTAGGATTGCTGAAATGATAACGAAAATAAAATCAAGCGGGAATTATGATGTAATCGTCAAAGATTGTTCTCTCAATCAAGGTTATCCCGTCATTGGTGTTATTTTTATTAACAAGGCGGATCAAACGTACTTTATTAAATTCGGTGCACATCCGATCTTTGAAATCGCTGTAGAAAGAACCCTTACCGAGCTTTTACAAGGACAAAATGTCAATAGTATGATGGGGACGAAAGAATTTTCTTACAAAAGCGGTGTTGAGGATGACGCCGGTAATTTAATGGGGATATTGGTCAACGGTTCCGGGTATTATCCGACAGAACTTTTTGGTCAAAAGTTTAGCTATGACTATAAAGCATTTGAGGATGTCCGGCAGTTAAGCAACAGAGAAATGGCGGCTTATCTCATCGGTCTGGTAGAGAGCAAAGGGTATGATATTTTTATACGAGACGTATCGTTTCTTGGATTTCCGAGTTTTCACATTATTGTTCCCGGGTTAAGTGAAGTAAACGCATTGGACGATATCAAGGAGATAGAAGAATATGCTGCTTATAACAACGCAAAAAGGTCTATCAGAAATTTTGACCCCGGGTCCGATGAACAAACGGAGGAACTGATCCGTTTTTTCAATCATACCCGTTACAACAGCCAGGCTTCCATCGTACAGATGCTGAATCTTCCGACAAAAAATATGTTTCCGTGGTATTACGTGAAAATAGATTTGTTCATAGGGGCCGTACATTATACAAAGGGCAATTTTGCAGAGGCGTATGATGCATTTAATAGATACATTCGGCAGTATCAGGCCAATCCTTGCAACCGGATGGAGAAAATCTACTACAAATGTGTCAGGGATTATATAGGAGCACGTATAGATTATAAGGATGAACAAGCTGCAATCGCTTTTTTGAGTACTTTCTATCCGATAGAAATCATTCATGCGGTGATGACGGATTTGGGGAATCCGGAACAAGTACTTAATCGTTATGGACAATTGAGCTGCTGGAATTGCGGGAGCTGCAAGCTGAAAGCCAATTGTTTATATGAAGGCGTGGAAAAAATTTATAAAGCATTGAAGGATCAATATGCTGCCTGTACAATAGACCAGAATCATCTCAAAAACTTATTGAGTCTGTCGTGACTGAAAAAAGTGCCGCGGGAGCATCTCTCCACGGCACTTTTATATCCTATGCCATAGGAACCATAGCGTACATCCCTGTAGTAGGTTCCATAGCCTGCATAGACGTCATCGATTGCATCGACTGCATTGAGCATGAGCACATGGCATTCATTGCATACATGGCGTTCATTGCATTCATTGCATACATAGCGGCCATGGCATTCATCGCATTCATCGCAGCCATGGCATTCATTGAGCACATGCTTGGCATTGAGTGCATGGAATGCATGCTCGACATGGATTGCATCGAATGCATAGACTGCATGGACTGCATTGAGTACATCGAATGCATACTATAGTCAGGACATCGATAATCCTTTTCCACTGATTTTCACCTCCACAGATCAATTTGGTGCATTATTCGAAAGAGCATTCTTTTTACCCAAGATGTATCTGTATGCTATATTGTTGGTCTAAATATAAATGCAATTTTAAAGTGGGATATCGATCGTGCAATTCTAGCAGCGGGGGTTACTTTAATAATATTATATGTACGGATTATGTTAATGGTTACTATATATTTCGTGATAAACTTTTACATGAATTTTATTTTTCATAACTTCAAGACAGATGGAGTAACATATAAAGTAGTGAAAGCATATTATGTTAATGGAGTTATCTAAATCCATATAGATAATTTAAAAAAGTTCAAAAGGAGGTTATATTATGAGCGATAGACTCAGACCGGGGCCAATTTCGGGTTCGCCGAGATTTAAAGAAGCCGTATGTATACAAACCGATAAAATTTATGATTCATGTAAAGAAAAAGACTGCTTGGAAGATGTCAGAGTATTCCTAACGAAAGACGGACAGGATGATATTGACAAATCCATTAACGTAAAATGCAGAAAATCCGAAATTATATGGGTTTTTATTGATGTAGAACCGGTTCCGTTTAATAAGGGATTTTTCACCGTATCGGTAAAATACTTCTTTAAAATTACCCTTGATGCATTTACAAGAGTCGGAAGACCTAAAAAAGTAGAAGGACTTGCTTCATTTGATAAAACGGTTATACTTTTCGGTTCCCAAGGAAAGGCAAAAATATTCAGATCTAAATTCGAAGAACATGAGTTTGATCCACAGCTTTGGAAAAAGACCAACTTGCCGAAAGCGAAAGTAGAAGTGGTTGACCCGATTTGTCTGGCAGCAAAAATAGCCGACGTGAAAGACTGCTGTTGCGATGATGACCTGGATTTGGCCGCAATACCGAGCAGCGTATGCAATTGTTTTGACGATGACCTGGTCCTTGGCGGGGAAAGAAAGAGGGTATTCGTTTCCCTCGGCTTATTTAGCATTATTAAGCTTGAGAGAAACGTCCAATTATTGATTCCGGCCTTTGATTTCTGTGTGCCCGACAAAGAATGCATTGCAGCTACGGAAGATGATCCCTGTGAGCTCTTTGAAAGAATCAACTTCCCGGTCGATGAATTCTTCCCACCCCAGAAATTTGAATTTGAAGGGGCGGAAGATGCATTCAGAGGTTGTAACGATTAGAAAATTCCATAAAAATAGGCCGCTTGTCAAGCGGCTTATTTTTTTTAATACAGAAGCAATAAGGCACTGTTTAACAGCGTCTCATTGCCTATGTATTGAGAAGCTGTCCAAAATTGCTTTTAAAAATTTTATTCATTATGACTTAAACATGTCTTGCATATTTTTTAAGATTTCATCGCCATGTTTACTAAACAATTCTGCTAATTTTTCCGGGTCCACACTATTAATTTTTTGCTGCACGTCATTTTTATCTACATTTAGCTGTGACAATTGTGATAAATCCATTTCGTTGAGTTGTTGTATTAGCTCCTGTTTATTCACGCTATTTAATTTTTGACTGATTTCTTCTTTACTCACCCTGTTCAGCATATCTGATATCTTTTTGTTGAATTCGCTGCCCACCAAATCACCTCTTCCTTTTTAAGTACTACTATAATATATTAATTCGAATATGAAATGGTTACTATAATTTTGATGGACATCGGGGACGGACTTTTTTGTACGCTTCCTATCAAATTTCTCTTTCCAAGCGCTCAAGATCCTTAATGGCAAAAACATTTTTTTTAAAATCAATGATGCCTTCATCCTTCATTTTGATGAGTTCTCTCGATAAGGAAGGGCGCGGGACGCCTATATACTCCGCCATATCCTTTCTGGATAGGGCCAGTTGAAGGGCAGGCGTGTTTTTTTTCTTATATTCGCTTAATAAAAAGCTGCATATTTTTTGACGTATTGTTTCAAGGGAAAGGGTCTTTACTTTTCGGTTCAACATTAAAAGCTTATGAGAGAGGGAGGATATAAAATTTTCCATGATGCAGGGATGTTCACTCAAAAGATCGATAAATGCTTTTTTTTCTATAAAAAGTACTTTTGATTTTTGGCGTGCAGTGATCGTTGCAGGATATTTGTGTACTTGTGAAAAGAGTACAACCTCACCGAAAATATCCGAAGGGTGTATCTGGGTCAAGGTCAATACTTTGCCGGAAGGATAAATCGTTTGTATGGTTAACAGGCCTTCCAGCAAAATCCCCAGCTGATAGCAATCATCTTCCTCAATGGCGACGGTGCTGTCTTTGGGATATGCACAAAGGTTGTATCTTAGAGAATGCAGCACTTTTAATATGCATTTTTCTTCAACGTTTTTAAATAAAAGGCAGTGACTTAACGGTTTTACTAAAGGATTCATATTAACCTCCCGGTACCAAGATTGTAAGGGAAAGCCTATACGCATAAAAATCTTTTACAGTGCAGTGTTCCTTACATGCTGTTGTTTCAATAATAGTACAAGATGCTTAATAATGCAAGGTGCTGTGCATATGCGGGTGTATAAATTTGGGTAGAAGAAAATGATTCCAACCACTAAAAGTAGTTGAGAGCTGAAAGCTGAGGATGGATTCCTTGCGGCATGATAAAAAAACATAGATTTTTTTGCCGGTAACATAGGTTACGTACTTTTATAGTTAATCTTAGTATAATGTATTCAGAAGCAAGAGAGGAATTAAAAATGCATCCCGTTAAAAGATTTGGAGATGTAGAGAGGAGTGTTTGATATGAAAAGAAAGATTGTTCAGATTCATAAAGAATTATGTAATGGCTGCGGTCTGTGTGTCAGTGCCTGTCACGAAGGAGCTATTCAAATGATAGATGGCAAAGCAGAGCTCATTAGTGATAAATATTGTGATGGTTTGGGAGACTGCTTGCCGGCGTGTCCTACGGGAGCCATTGAAATCATTGAGAGGGAAGCAGAAGAATACAGCCAGGAAGCCGTTGATGAACTTAAAATACAGAAGGAAAATAAGTCTGAGCCCATGCCCTGTGGATGTCCCGGGACAATGGCAAAAAAAATCGTCCGGCAAGAGAAGGCGGAAGAGCAGGCGCAGACAGAAAGGCCTGTGACGGCGGAAGGCAGCAGACCTTCCCAATTGAGACAGTGGCCGGTACAGCTTAACCTTATCAATCCGGCAGCAGATTACCTTGAGGGCGCAAATATCCTCATAGCGGCCGACTGTACGGCTTACGCTTACGGTGATTTTCATAAAGATTTTATAAAGGATCATGTGGTCATCATCGGATGTCCTAAACTGGATGATAACGAATACTATGCCGAAAAGCTTACGGAAATATTCAAAAGAAACAACATCAATAGTATTACCGTTGTCAGAATGGAAGTACCGTGCTGCAGCGGCATCATCCGTTCGGTTAAAACTGCTATGCTGCAGTCCCAGACCATCGTACCGTACAGAGAAGTTGTCGTGAGCATTGAGGGAGATATAAGAGGTTAGGTCAACTCTTAATATAAAAGTTAAGATATTGAACGGCAAAAGAGAAACTATATCAAAATACCTTGAATCTTTTGAGATATTAGAAAAAACCATGTAAAAGGTTTATATAGATAACGAACTGTAAAGTTGGAAATAGAATAGTATTTCGGCAATTGGTGTTATAAGACTAAAAAATAGTTGAGGGCTGAGAGATGAGGATTGAGAATACTGCGCTAACAGGATTTAAGCCTTTCCATAAGTTTCTTCAACTGAATGAAATGCATCCCAGATTTGATAATGGACTTGAAAAATGAGTAATAACTGTCCACTGTCCACTGTCAACTATCAACTATACACTGTCCACTAAAACAAAGGAGGTTTTTTTAAGATGGAATGCAAGATGTTTTGTTATCAATGTCAAGAGGCGGCAAAGGGAACAGGCTGTACAATGAAAGGGGTATGCGGGAAAACGGATGATGTGGCTAATTTGCAGGATTTGTTGATCTACGTATTAAAAGGTATTTCACTCTATACCGTAAAGGCAAAAAAATTAGGCATTCAAAACGAAAAGGCAGACCTTTTTATCATGGAAAGCTTATTTGCAACCATTACCAATGCCAATTTTGATAGGGACGTATTTATAAGTAAAATCAAAGAAGGTTTGGTATTGAGGGAGGAAGTAAAACAGCAGGTGATAAAAGCCGGAGGCAAAATCGAAGAAAACATGCATGATGCAGCAATTTGGCACGGAGAGACCGCAGAAGATTTTGAGGAAAAGGCGGGAACCGTTGGTATATTGGCTACTGAAAATGAAGATGCAAGATCTCTGAGGGAATTGCTGATTTACGGTCTGAAAGGGATGGCGGCTTATGCGGAGCATGCTTACAATTTAGGCTATACCAATGCCGAAATTTTTGAATTTATGCCAAAGGCGTTGGCGGCAACCACCGATGATCGATTCACAGCCGATGAATTAATAGGATTGGTAATGGAATGCGGTAAGTATGGTGTGGATGTTATGGCCCTTTTAGATAAAGCCAACACCGCTAGCTATGGAAATCCGGAAATCACCAAGGTTAATATCGGTGTAAGAAATAATCCGGGTATCCTGATCAGCGGACATGATCTCAAGGATTTGGAAGAACTTTTGGCGCAAACGGAAGGAACAGGTGTAGATGTTTATACCCACAGCGAAATGCTGCCGGCACATTATTATCCTGCATTTAAAAAGTATGAGCACTTTGTAGGGAATTACGGCAATGCATGGTGGAAGCAGGATAAAGAGTTTGAGACTTTTAACGGCCCGGTATTGCTGACAACCAATTGTCTTGTGCCGCCAAAGGAAAGCTATAAAGATAGAGTCTATACCACCGGCACGGCAGGATTTTCCGGTGTAAAGCATATTGAGGATCGTGTAAACGGCAAGCCAAAAGACTATGCCGAAATCATTGCACATGCTAAAAAGTGCGCACCCCCTGTCGAAATTGAAAGAGGCGAGATTGTCGGAGGATTTGCCCACAATACGGTATTGAGCCTTGCGGATAAAGTGGTGGATGCGGTAAAATCAGGGGCAATTAAAAAGTTCTTTGTTATGGCCGGATGCGATGGCCGGATGAAGAGCAGAGATTATTACACGGAATTTGCTCAGAAATTGCCGAAGGATACCGTGATCTTAACAGCAGGTTGTGCAAAGTATAAATACAACAAGCTTGATTTGGGCGATATCGGCGGCATTCCAAGGGTATTGGATGCGGGACAATGTAATGATTCCTACTCACTGGCAGTGATCGCATTAAAGTTGAAGGAAGTGTTCGGGCTGGAGGACATCAATGAGCTGCCTATCGCGTATAATATTGCATGGTATGAACAAAAGGCTGTCATTGTATTATTGGCACTGCTGTATCTAGGGGTAGAAAATATTCATCTAGGGCCTACCCTGCCGGCCTTTTTATCTCCGAATGTGGCCAATGTGCTGGTCGAAACATTCGGCATTGGCGGTATCACCAATGCGGAAGAAGATATAGCCCTATTCATGAATTAAGCAGAAAATAGACGGGAAACGGCGTTTTTTATCCACAAAACATGGTGGGTAAAAAACGCCGTTTCTATAGTCTTTAAAAAATCTTTGACAAATCACAGCTTTTTGCATATAATATAAATATACCTATACCGGGTATATGTATATTGAGGTTGGAGGAGGTTTTTTGATTAATGGCATCATTTAATATTAAAACAAATCGTACATTTACAGCCATCCGTAAATACGGATGGATATTTACGCTGACAGTAGCATTTGGTGGACTATGGTATCCAAAGCTGGGACTTTTGGTCATTCCGGTCATCCTAAGCCTTATGATCATGTCACTTTTTAAAGGCAGGTATTGGTGCGGGAATTTTTGTGCCCATGGCAGCTTATTTGATTTCTTCATGATGCCTCTCAGCAGAAATGTAAAAATCCCGGCTTTTTTTAAGTCCAAGATAGTGGGGGCGGTATTCCTTATATGGTTCGGATTTAATTTGGTGAGAAGGATTGTGAAAGTTACCGGTTTATTGGGAACCATGGCCTTTTGGGATCAACTTGGATTTGTTTTTGTTGCCAGTTATCTAATGGTAACCATTGTGGGAGGCTTTTTGAGCCTGTTGGTTGCGCCCAGAACGTGGTGTAACGTCTGTCCTATGGGGCTGATGCAGAGTATTTCTTACAGGTTGGGCCAATGGATTGGTGTGACCCGAAAGATGGATCAAAAGATATCTATTGCAGATACGGATAAGTGCCATCAGTGCGCAAAATGCGCCAGGGTCTGTCCCATGCAGTTAACCCCCTATTTAGAGTTCTCCGGTAAAAATCAATTTGACAATGATCTTTGCATCCGCTGTTCCACTTGTGTGGTAAACTGTCCGGCAGCCATTCTTTCACTTGGCAAAGAAGAGAGTACTTGCAAGGTAAAATCCGACTAACATCGAAAGGGCTCAATGCCCTTTTCGATGTTGAACGGAAAAAAGCATTTGACCTATGAGATTTGAAATTTTTGCATTGCATACATCAAGGCATCTGTAGAATGAGAGATCCTTTATTTATAATGCTCAAAGTAATCTTTGTTATTTTGTATGACTTCTATAAAAGTGTCTGTAATATCCGGATCGAACTGGGATCCACGACATTTCTTCAGCTCGATAATGGCTTCATCATAGGTTTTGCCGTGCCTGTACGGTCTGTCCGATGTCATTGCGTCAAAACTATCGGCTACCGTCAGTATCCTGACCAAATAAGGGATATTTTCACCCTTTAACTGATTCGGATAGCCTTTACCGTCATAACGTTCGTGATGATACAAAATTAATGGGAGCACTTCCCGAAGGGAATCGACAGGTTTGATGATTTCCGCGCCAGTGGCCGGATGCTGTTTAAGCATGTCCCACTCTTCATCGGTTAAGGGCATTTTTTTGTTCAACACTTCCTGAGGTACTTCTATTTTACCGATGTCATGCAGATAGGCGCCATATTTTAAAATCTTTCTTTCTTGTTCCGTAAGCCCTATTTTTTCACTGACTAAGTCGCAGAGGATGACAACCCTTTCAACGTGACCATAGGTATAGCGGTCCTTTGCATTCACAACGCTGATTAAAGTTTTGATGGAACTGATGAGATCAATATGTCTATCATCTATCTCTGCTTTGAGTTCTTCCAAGACGGAGTAATAGGTTTCAACCCTGTTTTTATTAAAGAATTTTGCCCGGTAAAGGGCATCATCGGAACTATTAATAAGTTCTTTTTTGGATTTTGCTTTGTCCGGTAAACACGAAACCCCGATCGAAACGGTTAGTTGACCGTTAGGCTGAGCCTCTTCACCTGCAAAGCGGGTATTTTCCACTTCGCTCCTGATTTTTTCAGCAATTGCAAGGGATTGTTCCTCCGAAGTATCGGGCAGAATGACTGCAAGTTCGTCCCCGCCGTAACGCGCGGCGATGTCCTGTGGGCGTAGATTCTTATTTAACAGGAAGCCGATTTTGCTTAAAATATGGTCACCGGCCTGATGCCCGTAAAGGTCGTTATAGTACTTAAAATAATCTATATCCATGAACAACAGGCAAACCGGCACATTTAATTTTTGAGATAATTTAACGTGTTTTGATAAAGCATCTTGAAAGAAGCGATGGTTATACAACCCCGTTAATTCATCTACGTTTGCCAGCTTAGCCAGCTGCTCTCTATAATTTTTCTCAATATTTCCATAATCACCCAACAACCATGCCGTTAAGATGAAAATGCCTACGAGTATTAAGTCAATTTCAAAGTAGTGGTTTATAATGTCGGAGGGTAAGGCCAGAAGGTCTAGGGTCAGTACAAAGGCAGAGCATACTGCAGCGATAACCATACCGAATAACATCTCAAATTGTATTGTGGAAGAGATGATAATAAATAAAAACATAAATTTATATTGACTTAAATGCCCCCCGGACACAATGATCAAAATTGAAAATATGCCGATAAATACGGTCACTTCAACGATATCTTTTATTTTAATGTTTCCTTGCACACCATTTTTTTTAGATTTAAATATCCGTAGCGTATTTATTAAATACACAGCTGCAATGCCTATACTGATCAAAAGCATACCGGTCATTGCACTGTAAGCGGTATGCTGATTTTCTTTTGAAAAATAGTACCGGTTTAAAATAATCAGGCTGCCTAAAAATAGTGAAAGCAATTTAACAATTGATACGATCTTATATATTTTTTTCTGCCTATCTTCTTCAAAAAGCTTCATGTTTTCACATCCATATAGATTTAGTTTATTTCCGGCAGCGCAGCAGGCCGGTTATTCCGGCCCGTTATGCTACTCTTGCTTTAAGCATGCAGGTTCTTCAGGTTGATAATAACCAAAGAAGCATGCCGACGCCGATGCCATAAACGCGAAAAATGTGAGTACAGAGGCACCAAGAACAGCCATGGACATAAACAATTTCTTTTTCATTTTTTTTTCACCTCCTCCGATGAAAGCTGTTATGTTTTTAAACAATCCATCCAAGCTATGTATGACGAAATGTCCGGGAGATGTCAGCACAAAAGACTGCCAGAGAACACCGGTATAAATACAAACGATAGTTTTCAGTACATTTTTATTTCTCGATTTAAAATAGAATAGGGTCAATAATAGTGTGATGATTAATAGCACATGAAGAGTTCGTATGCTGCTTTTTCGGAGACGCTGCTTTGTTTTTTCTTTTTTGATAGGTTTGTTGGGGTTGTCAACCGGGCTGTATCTGCAAACAATATAGTATGCGGCGAGGAAACTTAATAGGCCGCATAACAATATTATGACGATCGTGGAATAAACGATCATCCCATTAACGATCCATGCCAGCCCGCTGAACGTGACAGCACTGATAACGGCACAACGATTGGGGGAGGACGCGTGGGCTCCCCCGGAATGCTTTCTCAATAAAGCACCGATAAAAGCCATAAAAAGTGCCTTCCATAACACACGGAACAACATTCCGAATAGTACAATTAACAAAATGGTCCATACGGTCTGCACAATGGTAAAAGCGCCATAGGCAAGCACTTCTTCACGATCTTTGTCAAGAGCTAAAGCATTGCTTATTTTAGAGGCCAGATGGTGTGAGAACTTTTCGATCAAAAACATATTACGAACCCTTTCTGTTTTTTCTTAAATAATACACATAGATTATGAAAAAAAATAATAACAACGAGGGTATACTGGCGAGTACTCGCAATAGATCTTTATTCAAAAAAAAGTCGGCAGGAATATGAAATACTTCTGTTACTACCAGGATGTTAACCCATTCACAAACCAATAATATGGCGATGGATATTAAAGCAGTTGAAATTGCCTGAAAAAATTCAATATTATTTATCCAAACCAATAAGGCCATATGCATTAAAAGGTTAAGGATGGTATGTATCCCAAAATGAATAGGAAGATGCCTGATGCAATAGGTTCCTAAGCCCAGGAGTGCGCCGGATAAGGCCAATTTTTTCATATTCAGCGGCTTGTTTGAAAACACATAACCGGCAAAAATAAATATCATTCCTTCGGGAATCGTTCTTGTAAATAGTTCTAATAGCGTTAACTGTAGCATGTATGATTCAATCCTTTATTATAATTTGGCTTGCATAAAAACACACGTCCCCCATTATAATAATTCGATATATTTCGACAAAATCCTTCTTGTTTTGACAAGTTGTTTGCAAAATTTTTATTTGATGCACGGCTGTAGTTCAATATTTTCTTTCCATTTACAACATTTTTCTATTTTTACATGAAAAAAAAGGAATTCTTGAAAAAATGTCGAATATAAAATACGATTACTTAAATTATATGGATCATACTTTTTTCTAAGATGAGATGAGGAGGCATTTGGAATGAAGTTTTTTAGCATAATGAAAAAAAGAAATGTACAGTCAAACAAGTATGAAACAGGTATCCATAGCATACGGGTCAAGCTGGTTGCAGCTTTTTTGGTAATGATTATACCCATATCCGTACTGGGTTTTGTCTCGCAAAACCTGACGTCCGATGCTGTGGAGGAACAGGCCAAGCAATCTGTTGCACAGACCGTGAAGCAAACAGGGGAGTACATGGACTTATTTTTTGCCGTTGTTCAGAATCAATATATGCAAGTTTTTGCTGATGATGCGGTTCAGAAATATATAAACACGTCCGATAATGACGGGGAGCTTTTTGAAATATTTGAATTAAAGCAGGCAGCAGGGAAAACATTGACGAATTTTTTGCTGTCAAACGAATATCTTTCCAGTGCTGCAATTTTAATGGAAGGGCACCGTTCGATCGGAACGGTAGGGTCTTCTTTACATAATTTTGATTTTACACAAATTAATGAAACCGCTTGGTATCAAAGGGCAGTGGAAAAAGGTGGCATCACATGGATCGGGCAACATCCTGAACTTGATGCTCTGATTGGTGAGACAGGTGTGGAAGACTATGCTTTATCTGCCATAGGGATAGTCAAAAGCTATTCTTCCAGCGAGCAAGCAGGCATAATAGTTTTAGACATAAAGCGTGAGTTTGTTGAAGATATTATTAAAGATATCCATTTGGGCGAAGGCGGTGAACTGCATCTTATCAGTCCCGACGGATATGCGGTATCTTCTATTGAGTCCGATGATGTCAAGCAAATCGTTGAACAGGATTTTTATGAGGAGATCCAAAATCATCCCGAGTTAAGCGGATTGAAAACAGTTACATATCAGCAGAACGAATATTTGATGGTATTTGAGAAACTGCCGAGCACAGGACATGTGCTGGTAGGGCTTCTGCCTCGGGCCGAATTGTTTACCGCCGCCAAGAAAATCAACGATTGGACGTTGGGATTATTGATATTGGCCGCACTTGCCGCTGTCGGCATGGGGTTATATATGGCCGTGGGGATGGGCAGAACCATTAACCGTATTATTGAGGTTGCAGGACGTGCCGAAACCGGTATATTAACCGATAACCCCGTATCAAACCGCAGGGATGAACTGGGGATCTTAACAAGAAGCATTGCAAAAATGATAGCCAATGTAAGGCAGCTGATACAGCAGGTCATCAATGTGGCCCATAAGGTGGATCATTCGGCCGGTGTTGTGGCCAGTACCACACAACAGGCCGCTGCGTCTTCTCAGGAAATTGCCAGGGGCATTGAGGAGATTTCCCGTGGTGCGTCCGAACAGGCCGGAGATGCTGAGAAGGGTACACTAAAAATAGACCAGCTGGCCACAAAAATCGGCAATGTTTCCGATAATGCAAAAATGATTCAAAATATATCCCAGGATACGATGGGACTGGTTCAACAAGGTTTATCGGCTGTTGAAGACCTTGACCAAAAATCCCATGATACGGCCTCCGTTACCGGAACCATTATGCAGGATATGAATTCATTGGAAGAACAATCCAGGTCTATTGATAAGATTACCAAAGTACTTAACGGTATTGTGGAACAGACGAAACTGCTGGCGTTAAATGCGGCTATTGAAGCGGCCAGAGCCGGTGAAATGGGCAAAGGATTTGCCGTGGTTGCGGCGGAAGTTACAAAATTGGCAGACCAGTCAATGGTTTCTACCAAGGAAATTACTGCCATTATTAAAGCGACCCAGAAACAAACCATTGAAACCGTAGCACGCGCGCAAACGGCCGATGAAATTGTAAAATCTCAGAATCAATCGGTGGCCACAACCATTTCGGTTTTTAAGCAGATCGTAACTTCTATGGACTCACTGGTAACCCGTGTGGAGCAAATCATGGCCGAAATTATAGAGATGGAGACCCATAAGAATGGAGCTGTTTTGGCAATGCAAAGTATTTCCGCCGTATCGGAGCAGACGGCTGCCTCTTCACAGCAGATCACCGCTTCGTCGGAAGAACAGGTATCCGGTATTGAGGAATTGGCCGGCTTTGCACAAGAGCTTAGTGATGCGTCACAACAACTGTCACGTTATATTGAAAAGTTTAAGATTAAATGAGAAGAACGGGTTGAGAATTAATAATGAATAATGAATAATGAAGAATGAAGAATTGGGGTTTTGGGGATTTATGAGTGATTGTAGTAAATAAAGTATTAATTGTTTTCGAGGCTGTTAGCGGGGGAGTATT
>JAKSBV010000372.1 GCA_022360955.1 Bacillota bacterium | reverse complement strand
GTTCCTTTTACATCAACACTGTAAATATTGGTGTAGTATTCATTACGCTTTTTATCAAAAATATACGCATTTGCACATTTGGCAGGGAGCCTGTCAAGCTCATAATATCCCGTATTTAACATATTGCAAGGTTTAAAAATCTCATTTTTAAGATATTCATCAAACAAAAGGCCAGTAAGCTTTTCAATGATAAGTCCCAGAACGACATAGCCTGTATTGTTATACTGAAATTTTTCTCCGGCCGGATACATCATTGGCTTATTAATAAAAAGAGGCAATAGATCAGAAGAAGTACGAATTTTATAATTAGGGTAATCTCTCCATAATTCATCATAGTCGTTCATGACAGCTTCATCAAAATAATCCGGAATTCCGGAAGTATGGTTTAATAGTTGTTTAATTGTAATTTTAGGGTCAATCGCTTTGAGATTAAAATCCAAAGTATCTCCTATGCAACTATCAAAAGATAATTTACGCTGTTCAATTAGCCGTAAAATCGCAACAGCTATAAAAAACTTTCCGGCTGATGCTGTCGCAAATTTTGTGTCAACTTCATTTTCTATTTTATTGGGTAAATCTGCGTATCCGAAAGCCTTTTGGAAAACTATCTTTCTATTTTTACTGACAGAGATAACGCCATTAAAATCAGGCTTTACAATATTTTCTATGCTCATCGTTATTCCCCTTTCTAAAGGTTATATACGAATCTTTGTTTTGCAATATAAAATAAAAAGGTTCTGCTTTACACGGGACACCTTAATGCGTACTCTATTATCTTTTGCCACAACTCATCACCTTGACAGATGGCTTTAACCTACATATAATCTTCCCTTCTCATAAACAAAATACAAAATAACCCCCTTCTCATGACGTTGCTATTTTCTCAAAGTTTTTCTTCTGCTGATGTAATTAAATATGGTACAAATAGTATTTAATATTATGCAAAACAATGGAAATATCAAAAAGGGACCCACCGGTGCGATTCCACGATTTACATATTCCCCTTCAGGGAAAAAATACGCAAGCCATATAACATCGCAAACTTCAAAAAGTAAAAGTAATGCTATAAGATATATAATAATAGCTTTTCGGCTTCGATTTGTCTTAAAAATCACAAATACCAAAATAAAGAACACTGCACAACAAACAGAACCAAATAAAATTATTTCGGAACCTGTAACCTGTTGCATTGATTTTACAATTGTAATCATCACCTACACCCCATTTAATATCTATTTTATATTTTGCATATGCCGATATGGAAGATCAGCTATTCCGGAAGTTGGTGAGTCACTTGTCCGAAATAAATCAGCTGCTGCACAATACCCTAAATCAAAATTTAATTATGTTCTAAACAGATCCTTATAGGCTCAAAATTCCGCTAAGCTCTACAATAGTTGTTTTCTGCTAAACCTAGAGGACAATACTTTGTATTCGTTTGTAAAATATCTCTATATCTTTTAGGATATGGTCTCGTCTTTTTCATGATAAATCCTGTGCCATTTTCAACACTTGTGTTACAGTTATGGCATCAATGATACCGAGATCTGTTAGCTTTTCACGGTTCCACAAAAGGTTCTGCCACGGCTTGTCACTTCCATTTCGTAGAAACTGCCATGGTCCAAAGATATTTTATATTTCCGTTTTGCAATCTAATTTACGCTGACATTGAAATTCCATGATCCTTACCTCCTAGGACAATTCGCATCCAATAATCAGCTTAACGGCATGATCGTCAATAATACGCTTTTTTGAATGTCTTCCATATAAGAGTTTCCACTTTTTGATAGGCCTTAATCAGCTTTTTGATGGTGTCCGTCCCGAATGTAACGACAGGTTGACAATTCCCCCGCCTCTATCTAATACAGCAAAATATTTGGCAAGCAAAAAAACTAAACCACTTAAAGCAAAACCAAAGATAATTAGCATTAATAAGGGGTTGATACGATCTAGTAATATTCCTGAAATAATTATTGCTATTGGAATAACTAAATTCGCCGAAGATCTCAATGTTCCCATGACTCTCCCCCTAAATTCGTTAGCTGCGTGAGTCTGCAACAGATACGTTGTTGCAACAGAAGAAAGTACTATAGAGCTGCCTAGTAAAAACATTACAACAACCAATAATACTATACTTAATAAAAAATAGTTGTTATTGTTCGAAATTGCTCCAATTACTCCAATTGCTCCGATACCTATTCCGAGCATTAGTGAAGATATTTTCAGTAATCTCCACTCACTAATTGTAGAAGTAATGAGTGAAAGTAATAATCCTGTTGCAAATGCTCCTACAGACATTGCACTTTGTATGATCCCGTAATTTTGTGCAGATATCTGCATGCTCTGAACCACTACATAAGGCATTGGAACTATCAGTCCAAAATAAAGTGCACCATTAAATATAAGGCTATAAATCCATAGGAATCGTATAGTAGTGTTTTTTAAAATATACGATAGCCCATTACCCAATCCCCCATCTTTTTGAGTGGCATATTTTTTAATATTTTTCGGATTATTAAAATTAAAATCTATAAACATTTCACATACTGCTGACAAAACAAATGTTACTCCATTAATAACAAAAAAGAATTTATAATCAATTATCATAATAATTGTACCACCCAAAACAGGACCTATTGCACGTGATAGCGACCCTATTGTATTGTTTACCGAGTTTATTTTCATAAGATGTTCATTGCTTACTATTTGCGGTATTGCAGCATCAAAAGCAACAGTATAAAATGAATTAATACATGTTAGAACAAATTGAGCGACGTATATAGTAATAATTGATTGCCCTTCAAAACTATCAAAATAAGTTACTCCTAGCAGAAATATTCCTGCAACTAAATCCGAAAAGACAATGATTCTTTTTTTTTTTTTTTTTTCGGTCAGTATTCCTGCATACATACTTAATACAGATTTAGGCAAGAAATTAATAATTAATGAAAAGCTAAAAGCTGTAGCTGATCCTGTGATACTAAGAATATAAAATGACATAGCAAAACCAAATATTTGTGTTCCAAACATTGTACTAAATTGTCCAATAAGCAATAGTACAATATTTCTTAGCTCAGTTTTTTCATATCTTTCAAAACACTTCAACATGTCAACACCTTCTTTTGTATAGGAATTCTTTTGTTACTATTATCAAACACTAGCCTTACAAACACCTCATTTTTCGAAGGTGCCAAATTCAAATTATCTTTGGTAACATCAAATGAGAATCGATATGTTTTACTCAAATTCTCATCCACATTATGCATTGCTTTTCTTATAAAATCAACTACACAGTATTCGTTTGTAAAATATCTCTATTAAAAAAATGATGGACGTCTTAGTAACTTTATGAATATATAACAATACCCTTCAAAGAATATTATAGAAAAGGTAAAAAGGATCAGTGTAAGAAAACTGATCCTTTATTGATCTTTCAAGCTTTTTGAGAACTCATAATAAAGATATCGCACTGTAAACCTATCAATAAATTTGAACAGATAACGGTGATTCTACGTTTTTTGTTCAAATATAAATTCAATTTTACAGTGGGATATCTATACACTCATCCATCCCACAGACTACTCCACCGTAACACTCTTCGCCAGATTCCTCGGCTTATCCACGTCGCACCCTTTTTCCACCGATACGTAATACGCAAACAATTGTAAGGGCACTACCGTCTGTATGGTGGTCAACAGGGGATCTGTTTCCGGGATATACAATACAAAGTCTGCCTCTTTTTCTATTTCCCTATTGGTTTCCTGTGCAATGGCCAGTACGACTGCGCCTCTGGCTTTCACTTCCTTGATATTGCTTAACATTTTCTCAAAAAGATGATCCTGTGTCGCAAGGGCAACCACCAGTGTACCTTTTTCGATAAGGGCGATCGTACCGTGCTTTAATTCACCGGCTGCATAAGCTTCGGAATGAATATAGGAAATCTCTTTGAGCTTTAAAGAGCCTTCCAGCGCTATATTGTAATCCAGCCCTCTTCCTATAAAAAATACATGCTTGGCATTATAGTGCTTTGACGCAAAGTACTGGATGCTCTCTTTATTTTCCAAAATACTTTGTACTTTATCCGGTATTTGCTCAAAGTGCCGGACGATTGTATTAACTTCATCTTGGGTGATGTGTCCTTTCACCACTCCCATATGCAATGCAATTAAATACATCGCAGACAGCTGGGTTGTATATGCTTTCGTAGAAGCAACCGCTATCTCCGGCCCTGCCCAGGTATACAATATGTCGTCCGATTCTCTCGCAATCGAACTACCTACCACATTGACAACGGAAAGGATACGTGCCCCTCGTTTCTTAGCCTCCCTTAAAGCTGCCAGCGTATCGGCCGTTTCTCCCGATTGGCTGATAATAATCACAAGGGTGCCTTCTTCGATAATGGGGTTTCTATACCTGAATTCAGAGGCAAGGTCAACTTCAACAGGAATTCTTGCTAACCGTTCAATGGCTGTTTTGCCCACTATCCCTGCATGCCATGCTGTCCCGCAAGCTACAATATATATCTTACGGATTGCTTCTATATCCTGCTTTGTCAACTTAATATCGTCTAAGGTAATGCCGCCATTTTGAATTCTCGGGCCAATGGTATCTTTGATCGCCTTAGGCTGCTCACATATTTCTTTAATCATGAAATGCTCATAACCGCCCTTTTCGGCAGCAGACACATCCCAGTTAACGGTAAATACCTCTTTCGAAATTTCCTCTTTATCACTATTGTAAATTGTTACTTCATCTTGTGTAAGCCGTACAATTTCTTTGTCTTCCAGAAGATAAATATTCCTCGTATATTCCAAAATAGCCGGTATATCCGATGCAATGAAGTTTTCATTTTCACCCAGACCTACAATCAACGGACTGTCTTTTCTGACCGCCACCAATTCGCCGGGTTTATCATTGCATATAATGCCCAATGCATAAGAGCCCTCTACTTTCTGCATTACTTTGATAATCGTATCAACCAGATCTCCCTCATAGTAGTAATCGGTCAGGTGTGCGACTACCTCCGTATCCGTATCGGATACAAACGTATAGCCTTTTCCCGTCAGGAATTCGCGCAAGCGGAGATAATTTTCTATAATCCCGTTATGCACAATAGCAATGCACCCTGACGTACTGGTATGAGGATGGGAATTGACATCAGAAGGCTCCCCATGAGTCGCCCAACGGGTATGGCCGATGCCCATGGTGCCCGTCAGCTTTTTACCCCCATCCAGCCGCTCTTCCAGTATCTTTAATCGCCCTTTTGCCTTCATGACATTTACCTTGTTCTCATGATATACCGCTACACCGGCAGAATCATATCCTCTATATTCAAGCTTTTTTAATCCTTCCAAAAGAATAGGTGTAACCTGTCTTTTACCTATATATCCAACGATCCCACACATTCTACATAACCTCCAATTCTTATGAAGCGGAGGCAAGAAGCGCTCATTTGTTAGTCATTTGCAATCAAATCGCTAATCAAGATTCTGCTCAATGATTTAATATTTAATTGTCAAAAACACATTCAAATTTAGAGATTAAACGTTTCGTTTCACTCCTCACATCCGCTTTCCGATTATTTTTCTCTCTCATTTATAGCTCAGATAGAACTCATATACGCATATTCAAGCAGAACGGCTATACCCCGCTTTCAAACGGAGCATAAACCCCAAATAACCATAGGATCATTAAAGATAACCAACTTTAAACCTTAAAATACTATTTACATAAACAACGATGATTCCGCGTTTTTTGTGTAAATATAAATTCGATTTTAACGTTGGATATCTATACCTGCTTATTTACTGCTAACAATCCCGTCCCATTCTCGACCTTATTTGTAACGCAATCGCTTACGCTTTTGAAAGATCTCTATCGGTGATAGGTCACCGGGAGGCATCCGCCGAACACTCGATTAACCTCCTCCTCGTCAACTACCCGGCCTGTATGCTTCAAACATACCGGATAGTTCAGGCGCTTTATATTTGTTTGTGCCGGACACTTGCTTTCTCTTTAAATAAAGCAAAGGTCCGTTTAAGCAGAACAATGGAACCACCCCCTTCAAATGAGTTGAAAACTACAGCCGACAAAATCGCGTAATATATCGCTACGCTAATTTTGATTCAATCAATGTGGCCAATTCCTCTGCCTTCCGCTGTAAGAAATCTTTGTCCTTTCCTTCTATCATGACACGAACCAGTGGTTCTGTTCCCGAAGGTCTGATGAGGACTCTTCCGTTATCTTGAAAGGTTGCTTTCAAATTGTTGATCGCCTTTACAATTGTCTCATCTTCCATATAGACGTTCTTTTTATCATTGCTTATCTTTGCATTAACCAATACCTGCGGCATAACCTGCATCACTGACGCCAATTCCGATAATGGCTTGCCCGACTGTTTCAATACGGCCAACAATTGCAACGCGGTAACCAAACCGTCTCCTGTTGTATTATGCTCAAGGAAAATAATATGTCCCGATTGCTCACCGCCTATAATATAACCGTCGTTGACCATCTCTTCCAGTACATACCTGTCCCCTACTTTTGTCTGTCGAATCGTCAGGCCTCTTTCCTTTGCCATGATAAACAATCCCAGATTACTCATAACTGTCGTCACAAGGGTATTGTCTTTCAATTCGCCCTTTTTCATCAGTGCAAGGGCACAGATCGCCATAATCCGGTCACCATCAATCATATTTCCTTTTTCATCAACAGCCAAAACCCTGTCTGCATCTCCGTCAAACGCAAGACCGAGATCGGCACCACATGCCGGCACAAGCTTTTGCAGCCGCTCCATATGGGTAGAACCGCAGTTTAAGTTGATATTATATCCATCGGGATCATTGGAAATGATCTGTACTTCCGCACCTAGCGCAGACAAGGCCATAGGCGCAGTCCGGTATGCTGCCCCATTTGCGCAGTCAACAGCAATTTTCAGCCCTTTTAAATCACAATCAATCGTACCTTGTGCAAATTCTATGTAATCCTCAAAAGCATTTTCTTTTTGTGTCCTGCATCCTACATCTGCCCCTACCGGTACAGGAATAGATTCTGCTTTGTCAAGAATAATGGCTTCGATTCTCTCTTCCGTCTTATCGCTAAGCTTGTACCCTTTACTATTGAAATACTTAATGCCGTTATATTCAACCGGGTTATGTGAAGCCGATATCACAACACCTGCATCCGCATTGTAGAACCTAGTCAGATACGCTACGGCCGGCGTAGGCACAATCCCTATTGATACCGCCTCCGCACCTACCGAGCATATTCCTGCAATCAATGCGGCTTCCAGCATATCGCCCGAAACCCTGGTATCTCTGCCCACTAGTATCCTTGCCTTATGATGTGTTTCTTCCGTTAAAACATAGGCCCCGGCCTGCCCTACTTTAAATGCCAATTCAGGCGTAAGCTCCGTATTGGCTATGCCTCTCACACCATCCGTCCCAAAAAGTCTTCCCATGTATGTACCCCCAATATTATAGATATTGTACTTTAAAATTAAATGTATATTTGAACAAAAAACGCAGAACCATCGTTGTTCAATCCAAATGTATCTTAAGGCTGCTATACGCTGTCTTTAGACAGCAGTTGACAGCTGACAATTAACAGTTATACGGCAAAGCCGCATTGAATTGTCTCATTATCCGCCTACAACAATCATTATAACTGTTTACGGTCAGTTGTCAACTATTACTACCCATTATACCATTAATTTCAAAATTCTCAATAACATTTAGCTTACATTTTTTTTTGTAAACTGTGAACCGTTTTTAACATACATAATACTCATTCCCATGATCTTTCTGACCTTATGTATCTCTTTTTTTGCAGCGAGATAACCCCTGTCAATACATTCTTGTATTTTAGAAACTTGCAGCAATTTTATATCATAAATCTTAGGATCAAATACATAATCTGCATTTGACGACTTTAGGCGCGAGATTTGATAACTCATAATATCGATTGACTGGGCTGCAATCTCAAAAATATTATCAATATCTTCTTCCGGCCTTCCGGAATATCCCAAATTAACGGCTAATATTTTATCCGCACCCATATCCTCCAGCACTTTCGTCGGAACATTGTCCGATATACCTCCGTCCACCAGCCTTCTGCCTCTAAACATTTTAGGCTTAAATACACCCGGAAAGGCTATGCTTGCCCTTACGGCTTCCCAGAGATAGGCGTCGTCAACATATTTAATATGCTTTGAATCGTTAAAAAGAGATTTGTCGGATACGAACATAATCGTCTCAGCGCTGTTAATATCTACTGCCGGAATCGCAAGCGGTATTTGAGCATCCCGGATAAGGTGTGCTTTTCTTTCACAACAATATTCACGCACAATCCCTTCAATCATGTTCCCCTTTATCAAACCGTCAATTTTGCCTCTGCGTGTCAAAAGCCAATTAAAACAGAATGCCAGCATTCCCCATAAGTCAACATCTGCAATGTTTTGATTGAACCGGCCCTCTCTGCTTTAAACAGAAATATTTCTGTCATCATTTTGCAAAACTTTTCCCAATGAGAATCATTGGCTCTATGGCCAAACCGCAGAAATATCTCTTCTATTTCTCTTGGCGTATAACCACCGGCATACAAAGTTGCAACAATACTCCCGGCACTCGTACCACTTATCATATGAATAGGTATACCGCCTTCCTCAAGTGCCTTTAATACACCGATGTGCGCAGCACCTCTTACACCGCCACCCGATAATGCAAGCCCTATTTTCATTGCAACCACCCCGAAATTCAATTAATAATGAATAATTAATAATGAATAATGATAGCTTTCATTAGTATTATTTTTGAAATATGTCACTACATTTATATATATAGTAAAAAACCATTGTTCAGATTACAAATAATTATTAATTATTCATTATTATCTTACGTTTTGATTAAGTGGGTGGTGCATATTTTTTGATAATTGCTTCGGCAATTCTGATGCCGTCTACTGCCGCACTTACGATGCCTCCTGCATATCCTGCGCCTTCTCCGGTTGGATATAATCCTTGGATATTCACGGATTCGCCGCTTTCTTGTCTTGGTATGCGTATGGGGGCCGATGTTCTGGTCTCAACACCTGTCATCAATACATCATCGGCGGAATATCCTTTGATTTTCCTTTCAAAGTATGTTAATCCCTTTTTCATGGTGTCCGTGACATAGCCGGGTAAACACCTGGTCAGGTCCGAAGGCATAACATGACCTGTATAGCTGGGCTTTATGCCGGATTGTTTAATGCTTTCAGTGGGATTGCCCTGCAAAAAATCCTCTACACGCTGTATCGGTGCACTATAGTTGCTGCCGCCCGCCTCGAAGGCCAGCCTCTCCCACCTGCGCTGAAATTCCACACCGGCCAGTGGATGACTGCTCCCAAAATCACCGGGTCCTACCGATACCACCAATGCACTATTGGCATTTTTTTGATCCCTCGCGAATTCGCTCATCCCATTGGTAACAATAGAATTGTATTCCGATGCCGCTGCTACAACAACACCGCCGGGACACATGCAAAAGGAATAGCAAGTCCTGTTTTGACTTTTATATACCAGTTGATAATCTGCCGCTTTCAGGCGAGGATGGCCTGCATAATCCCCATACTGTGCCACATCTATTACCCTTTGGGGATGCTCAATGCGTACCCCAATCGAAAAAGGTTTCTGAATGATTTCAACGCCTGCTTCCAGCAGCATTTTATAAGTGTCTCTCGCGCTATGGCCAATAGCCGGCACAACCACATTGCAGGCTATTTCTTCCCGGTCATTTATCTTGACACTT
>JAKSBV010000102.1 GCA_022360955.1 Bacillota bacterium | reverse complement strand
TTTACATTTTTTTTAATATTTTGCTTGAATACCACAATTTCATCATAGTCTTCCGCTTTTTATACCTTTTTATCTACGATTAAGCCTGCTCTCTCCATCATATTTGCCACCATATCCAGTATTTTCTCAGGTGGAATTTCTTTGACGATTTCTTCCGTATGATTGTCAATGACTTTCACCATAATCTGTTTTGTGGCTTTATGGATTGAAAATTGTACCCTGGTATTATCCATATCAACTTCCTTGTGTAATTTTTCTATTTCTTTAAAAATGAAACCTTCGTCCAGCCCATTTGAACCTTTGATTACAGGCATGGGTTCATATCCGCCTCCGCCTTGGTTCTTCATATTGTAAATACCGTTAGCTGTTATATTGTCTATTTTCATATTATCTCTCCTCTTTTCTAAAATTTTCTATATTCTTTATCGATTAAAATCCGTATTTTCTTTATATCAAATACTTAGTTCTTTTGACCTAAGACCTATATTTTATTCAAAATACCCGGCTCGAAAGTCCTGATTTCAAAGTCTTTTCTTATCCTGAATTTTCAAAAAAAATAGGCCTGCAGGTTTATGAACTCCCCCCTTTATGGCGTCAGTTTTATGATTTTAACCGTCCGCCATAGAGGAAACAGGTCCTTTACCCTGCAGGCCTATGCTGTGGTATTGCTGTGCTATAAGTAACGCACTGTAAAGTTTGAAATATCATCGTACGCCGGCAACCGGTATTCCAAGGTAAAAATAGTTTAGGGCTGAGAGATGAGGGTTGAGAATGAACTGCCCACCGTTCACGACACCTTGTCACTGATTACCTTGCGTTCCTGTTCGGCTATTCCAATTTCCGCTCTCCGACCTCAGCTATATACACATATCCCCGGACACCGGTGTTTCAAAAAATTCTTTGACATCCTTAAGATTATCAAAATTGCCCAATGCCCACATCAGTTTAGCAACAATTGCTTCCGTATTCATATCCCTCGCACAGATCACTGCATTTTTAGCAAGTTCATGCCCTACTTCGTAGATCCCTAACTCTACACCTTCTTGAAGACATTGGGTGGTAATAACGACAACCAGTCCCGCATCAACAAGCTCTTTGACTTTTGCAAGGATATTGTCTCCTTTGCAAGGGATGCCGCCGATACCAAAAGTTTCAATAATGACACCCTTATATTTTTTCTTCAAATAGTCAAAAAGATCAGGCTTTATACCGGGATAAAGCTTTAGCAGAAAGATATCCGTACATAAAGAAGTTTGCAGTTTAAAGGGTTTGCTTGTATCTACCGGAAATATATCCTGGATATCTTTATGATAGATCACTCTGCCCAGCTTAATCTCTGCAATATAGGGATAATTTACGCTTTCAAATGCATTCATGCTTCTGGTTCTGATTTTGACGGCCCGCGTTCCGTTAATGATTTTTCCGTCAAAAGCAACGAAAATACCCGGTAGGCCTTCAATGGAGAATTTGATGGCATCATGTAAATTTTTCTTTGCATCCGTATATAGTTTGCCTATAACAATTTGCGAGCCGGTTACAACAACGGGCTTTTTAATGTTTTGCAGCATGTAGGTTAATGCGGCAGAAGTATACCCCATCGTATCGGTTCCGTGCATTACCACAAACCCGTCATATTCATGGTAGCGATTATAAATCGTTTCCGCAACTTCAGCCATTAGATATGGGTTCATATTACTGCTGTCAATATTCATGATAATCTCACCGGCAATGTGACACATCTCTTTGATCTCAGGAATAAAGGACAGCAAACCTTCCGCATCAAAAAAAGGTTTTAATCCGTTATCGGTGGCTAAGGATGCAATAGTACCTCCGGTGGCAATTAAAAGTATGTTTTTCATGAACGACCTCCACTTCTTCATCTGAAATCTAAAAAGCTTTAAATAACTTTTGGAAGGGCGTAAACGCCCTTCCAAAAGTTATCGATCAATAGGGTTAGGATGGGTACATCATTTTCTTAAAATGCATTAAATACACTTGATTCGGATTCGAAAACATTATGCTGCGATTTGATCTTTATGGGCCGACCACATAAACTTACCGGCATAGCCAAAGAAAATCGTCACCGCAATACACGCAAAGGATAACCACATATAGGGCAGATATTGAAAGGTTGCAACCCCTAAAATACCGGCCATGTAGATACCGTTATCGCTCCATGGCACCATCCCTGAAGTCAGCGTCCCGCCAAACTCGGTATTCCTTGAAAGTATTCTTCTGTCATAGCCCAGTTCGTCATACTTTTCTGCCATCAGCTTCGGGGTTAAAATCAAGGAAACATACATTGCACTGCCAAATAGGTTCCCAAAGAAGCCGACGAGAATGGTGGTAACCGATAAAGACCCACCGCCTTTGATCCCTTTTTCTATCTTCTTCGCAATCACTTTTAAGATACCGATATGATCTAAAAGCCCTCCAAAACCTAAACCAAAAATAATGATACCGACAGACCAGAGCATAGAATTCATTCCGCCGCGGCCTAAAATCTTATCTATAAATACCAAGCCGGTATCTTTAGGTATTTGAGCCCAAGCGGTTTTCAAGGCTTCGATAAAGGATAAGTCTTGGAACAGAGCACCCCAAACAATACCTAAAAATGCCCCAAATGTAATAACCGGAATAGAGGGTTTTCTCATGGCCAATAATACAATGACCAATACCATCGGAAGCAAATTGATCAGGCTGATATTAAACATACCGTCAATTGCACCTATAACTGCATTCACATTGCTCAAATCTGCAGCACCGCCTCCAATAGCAGTAAAGCCTGCAATTGTATATCCTACGCCTGCTATGATGTACCCGGTAACCGAAACCGGCAGCATGCCTTTGACATGGTCCACTACATCAATACCGGACATCGTAGCGGTTAAGATGGTACTATCGGATAAAGGAGAAAGCTTGTCCCCAAAATATGCCCCGGATAATACCGCACCGGCTGTCATTGGCGCCGGTATGCCTAATCCTGCACCAATGCCCATCATAGCAATCCCTGCGGTACCTGCGGTACCCCATGAAGTACCCGTTGAAAGAGAAGTAATAGAGCAGATAATCAATGTAGCCAGCAAAAATATTGAAGGATGAATGATTTTTAAACCATAATAAATCAAACTCGGAACAATCCCGCCTGAAATCCAGGTTCCTATAAGAGCACCTACCGCTAAAAGGATTAATACGGCGTCCAGACCATTGTATATCCCTTTGGTGATCGCTTTTTCCATATCCTTATAGGTATGACCCAGGATTTTCCCCAGAAACATCGCGATAAACCAACCGGAAAATATTGCTAAATGGATTTCAATCTCTAACATTGTAAACGTAAACGCCAGTACAAGAAAAGCAACCAACACTAAAAATGCTTGCCACAATGATGGCAATTTAATTTCTTTTGACATAAAACGACTCCTCCTTTTAATCACAAAATACGCTGCGGAAACAACCATTAAAAACTTCCTTGTGTCAACGATTCCTTGTCGATTCCCCTCATCCTTTAAACCCATATTGAATCAAAATGCTTAAATACTGGTTGATAAACCCCATGATCAGTATTAGAAATACGGTTATAAACAATGGTCTTTTTCATTCACTCAAACGCTTTTATTAAGGATAGCGTACTCTAAATTTATAAATACATTTGGATAAGGGCGTTTTAAAAAATACATTACTCGTTTTACGAATGTCCAATGATCAATATATTGTATTTTTTTGAAACTCCTTTTGAACCGCTATGGATTCGATAGTGTCCGGAACAACGACGATTCTGCATTTTTTGTCCAAATATAAATTCGATTTTAAAGCGTGATATCTATAGTAGCAAGTGCAAATTCTTTTTCCTGTTCAATATAACTGAATTTCTTAATGCAATCAATGGTTGGTACAAAAGCATGTCTTAAAATATTATACCATTGTTTAGAGGGAAAATGGAAGAGGAAAAAATCGCATAAAAAAAACTTATCGCAGGTATGATGAATATTTTTTCAAATATCCGCGATAAGTATCCTATATATAACATGATAAATAAACTACATGCCCATTCAAGAATAGGTCAAATTTCTTTCTTTTTCACTTCTTTTCAACCCTTTTGCCTATTGTCCGATTTAAACCCATCCTCTTAACCGCATCGGCATTGCAAGGGTTTTAATAGACAGCATATAAGCGGCCTTTCGCATATCTACGGCATGGGTTCTGACCAGCTCCACAACCTTTTTAAAGGCATCCGTCATTTTGATCTCCTGTTTTTGCTGCACTTCTTCAAATCTCCAATAATAGTTATGCAGATTCTGTACCCATTCGAAGTAGGATACGGTAACACCACCCGCATTCGCTAAGATGTCCGGTACAATCAATACACCTTTTTGAAGCAGTATCTTTTCAGCTTCCGGTGTAGTCGGCCCGTTTGCTCCTTCACAAATAATACCGACCTTAAGATCA
Organism: Bacillota bacterium; assembly: GCA_022360955.1. Taxonomy (GTDB): domain Bacteria; phylum Bacillota; class Clostridia; order SK-Y3; family SK-Y3; genus JAKSBV01. The sequence goes on along the minus strand of JAKSBV010000102.1, from coordinate 2,026 downwards.
TGCACCGTTTCACTGGTAATTGCATTTTCCAATGCACAAGGTGCAAAGATATCACAAACTTGTTTGAAAATTTCATCTCTATCCAATTGTCGGGCCTTTCCTTGAAATCCCGAAAGTATTTTATTTGCTGCCGTATAATCCATAATCTCTTTGATATCTAACCCTTCTTCATTTACCAGACAGCAGGAAACGTCCGACACCGCCACAACCGCAGCGCCCATAGCTTGAACATACATAGCGGTATAGCTGCCTACATTTCCGAACCCTTGTATGGCTATTTTCAAATCTTTTATATCTAATCCGCTGTATTTTGCTGCTTCTCTTATCATTAAAGCAACCCCATACCCCGTTGCCTCTTTTCTGGCCAAGCACCCGCCAAATTCAACCGGCTTTCCGGTAAAAGCCGCAGGTAACGTCTGTCCTACTCCCCGCAAGTGGGAGTATTCATCTACCATCCACGCCATGGTCTGTCCGTTCGTATTGACATCCGGTGCGGGAATATCTCTTCTTTCACCAATAATCGGGGCAATTGCCCGTACATATCCTCTTGATAATCTTTCCAATTCACCTTTTGATAACTCATCGGGATCTACGATAATGCCGCCTTTTGCACCACCGTAAGGCAATCCCACTACCCCGCATTTAAAAGTCATCCACATGGCCAATGCCTTTACTTCATCTTTCGTTACATGGGAATGAAAACGAATACCCCCTTTTACCGGACCTGACGCATCATTGTGTTGTACTCTATAGCCTTTAAATACCCTAAAGCTTCCGTTATCCATCTTTACCGGAATCGTTACTTCCAATACCCTTTCAGGCTCGCTCAGTATTTGGTATACCGCTTCTTCTTCACCTAGTGCATGACATGCTTCTCTTAATTGTAATTGTGCAATTTTAAAAGGATTTAATGTTTTTTCAGACATTTTTGTGACCTCCTTTTTAAGCTCAATAAACAAAATTAAAATACGTCGAATGGTTTATATTTCCTTACACCGTGATCATAACATTTGATTTTATGAAAGTAAATAGAATTGCAGCATTATATAACATTATTAATTAAATGATGTTATTTATTTTACTATATTAACAAATAAGTCATTATCACCTTATTTATTAAAGTTTTATTTTTTTTAATAGTGCGTTATGGATATAGATTTGCTATAATAAGATATAAAAAGATTTTACAATTATCCCCTATCTTTCTTCATTAGGAATCTTATGTTAGGAGGAATCATCATGGATATTACCGATTATCGTATCATCAAGTTACTACAAAAATACGGAAGAATATCAATGAAAAAATTAGGTGAATTGGTTTCCTTAACCCCTCCTGCTGTTGCGGAAAGGGTTAAAAAACTTGAAGAAAATAATATCATTACCGGTTATCGAGCCATTATTAACCCTGATAAACTGGGCAAAACCATTAAAGCGATCATTAGCATATCGATGAAGGCCGAAATGCACAAGGAATTTTTAAACCTGGTAAACGGAAATAATAATATTGTGGAATGTCATCATGTAACCGGCTCATATTCTATGATCATCAAAACAATATTTAAGAAAACATCCGAATTAAAATCATTAATTTGCAAACTTCAACAATTCGGCCATACCGAAACCCTTATTATCTTATCAAGTCCTCTTGAACACAAAACAATCCTATAGTCATCTGCAGCACCCGTTCAATATATCATATTCATGGGGTGCATTTCATTTTTCAAAAATAGTCTTTATATATTCATTAGAGATATCCAACTGCAATCTAAAACAAACAACAATAATGCTGCGTTTTTGTGTAAATATCCATTCAATTTTACAGTGCGGTATCTCTAGAGATAACACACTGTAAAGTTGGACATATAACAATACGCCGGCAACGGGTATGCCAGGACTAAAAAGTAGTCGAGGGTTGAGAAAGAACCGCCCGCCCTTCACGGCACCTTTTTGCCGATTGCTTTATGCTCCTGTTTGGCTATATTCCGGCCTCCGACCTCCAATTCATGGGTGTATTTAGTGCAGGTGA
>JAKSBV010000233.1 GCA_022360955.1 Bacillota bacterium | reverse complement strand
TTAACCCGAAGCTTAATCTTGACTTTCTGCTAACTTTTAAGTGATAAGCATAGTCAGCATACAGACCAATTTGTTTTACGGGGCCAATTACATCGTAAATTAGGTTTAATCCAACCCCTACATGATATACCTGGAAGGGAGAATTAACAGAAAGACTCAGGGTTTCAGGAGCCCCTTCAATTCCAACCCACTGTTGACGGGCAATCGGAGTGACATTAAAAGTACCACGGCTCCCCGCATAAGCAGGATTAATAGACACAGGATTATTAACGTATTGTGAGAATAAAGGGTCTTGTTGTGCCTCACAAAATACTGATACCAGTAATAATAGGGAGACGTAAGTAATCTTTATATGTATTTTTACAATCTTCTTCATTATAAAAAAATTAGCGATAAATATAAATAAACCCTGTTTTACGTTTTTCTTCAGAATATTCAATAACATAGAAATATGTTCCTGCAGGAAGTGGTTTATTCCCAACGGCTATAGATGAATTTGAACTACCATCCCATTCGTTCATATACCCTTTTTTCTCGTAAACAATATTTCCCCAGCGGTTATAAACAATAAATCGATTGTCGGGATAGTTTTCAATTCCATCAATAACATATGTATCATTTTGCCCATCTCCGTTAGGTGTAAAAACCTCATAAAGCAAAAGTGTTTTTTCAATGGTTATAGTTACGATTGCAGTATCGCATCGATTGAATTCGTCACAAATTTCGTAGATAAAAGAATCTTCTCCATCGAAACCATCATTGGGTGTATAGATAATAACACCGGAACCATCCGATGAAGTTTGTCCATTATTGGGTGCCTGGGTAATTATAATGGTGTTTGGATCAAAAGTTGTTGAATCATTCTCAAATACATTAATCTGAACAGGTGCATTAGTTTCTGTAATTGCAAAGTCAGGAACAGCAACTGGAAGAATTTCCATCACATCAATACTGACTTTAGCGACACTGCATGCAACTGGACTGCCGTCATCACAAACCTCATATTTG
>JAKSBV010000379.1 GCA_022360955.1 Bacillota bacterium | reverse complement strand
CAGGAATTGACTTCATGGCACATATGGCTGAATTAAGGCAGGGTAATTATGATCTTGCCTATCGCGAGACACATGGGATACCCTATGAGCCCTATTCGATGATTTACAATATGAATCCTGATCGGGGAGATTATGGTCTGGCCCAAGGACTTGCTCACCTAAAAAATGCTAATGAGATTATCGCCGACTTACTGGCCATGAGTGAGCAGAAAGAGATCCAGCAGACCTATAATTTGTTGCTGACGGAAATTCATCAAAATCTGGCTTTTGTCCCCCTTTCCTATATGAAGGAATTAGTTGTTTTTGATGCCGATAAAATATCCGACTATCGGTTTCACGGCCAGCCATCTCAATTTGATGCAGCGGGAATAAGGCTGAAGAAAGAATAGAGTTTAAGAGGTTGTCTGCTTTGTTTGTGGGGCACAGTCCTTAGGAGTCCGGAGGAGGTTAATGATGAGTGCCTTTAGAAAAAGATAGCCGGAGGGGTTGCCCTGGCTCTGGACGCCTCCCACGAAGCGGCCTATGATACCTTAATGGGAATTAGAAAAAAGTTTGCTGATAAGATGACCAGGCTACCCCTAGGTGACATCAATGAGAAAGGGGCAGGGCGCTATAAAAAGAATTTTGTAGATGATATTGAAAGTGTGGAGTTGGTTATTGCCCATATGATCCCGATCAAATTCGGCAAACCTGATGTCAATATAAAAGAAGTGATTGCCGCAGCGAAACAAACCTTTGGCCTGATTTCTGGCAGAGGCGGTTGACAGCAAGGAGTTGGAAGATTGAGAGAGTTAAAGCTTGGTGATTTTCAAGGAGAGCAAATCAAGGCAGGTGTGTCTCCTTGATTTGCGCTTAGCCAAGGGAGGTGAACCGGAAATAAGTGTTATTAAAAATACTTTTTTAAAAAAATATGCAATGGAACAAGAGAGGAGTAAAGAGAAAGTAACATACCAGATGACTCCAGAATATGGAAACGGGAAGATAGTTATCTATCCAATCATCCAGGGGATGTATTTAATCTTAAATGAATTTACGTTGAAAGATCAATTTAAAAATAATATAGGTGATTGTTGTTTTTCCAATTCTTTTATCAAAATTGAATACTGCTTGAAGGGGAAATATATGGCTAACTTTAAGGAAGGCAAGGTTG
>JAKSBV010000040.1 GCA_022360955.1 Bacillota bacterium | reverse complement strand
GAACAATTTGAAGCTTATAAAGCGGTAGCCGTAGCAATGAAAGATCGTCCGGTGATCATCAGGACACTGGATATTGGTGGGGATAAGGCGCTGTCCTATATGAATTTTCCCAAAGAGCTTAACCCTTTCCTGGGCTGGAGAGCCGTCAGGATGTGCTTGGACAGGCCGGATATATTCAAGACCCAGCTAAGGGCAATATTAAGGGCGAGTGACGAGGGCAACCTGGCGATCATGTATCCTATGATCACCGATATGAACGAAATCCATAGGGCCAATGAACTTCTGGAAACAGCTAAGGAGGAATTACGGGAGAAAGATACACCTTTCGATGAAGATATAAAAATCGGTATAATGATCGAGACGCCTGCAGCGGCGGTTATCGCAGATCAATTGATTGAAAAAGTTGATTTCTTCAGTATAGGTACAAATGACTTAACGCAATATACCCTTGCGGTGGACCGAGGCAATGAAAAAATAGCCCATCTTTATCAACCGTTACACCCTGCCGTGCTTCATTTGGTAAAGCGGATCATAGATGCGTCCCATAGAGCCGGTAAATGGACAGGGTTATGCGGGGAATTGGCAGGAGATGAAAGAGCGGCCATACTATTGCTGGGGATGGGTCTGGATGAATTTAGTATGAGTGCTGTTTCCATACCGAAAGTCAAGAAAATGATTCGCAATGCATCCTTTCGGGAGGCCCAAAAGCTGGTTGAGCAAGTGTTAGAGATGGGTACGGCGGAAGCGGTGAAGGACTGTTTGGATAAGTTTTTAAAAATTCGGGATCTATAGAAAGAGGTAAAAAGATGAATGTAAATACATTGACAAGGGAAGAGTGGATTCTAGCCACATTTCCCGAGTGGGGTACGTGGCTCAATGAGGAAATAGAGCAAACGGTGGTGGAGCCCGGCACATTTGCAATGTGGTGGTTAGGATGCACCGGTATTTGGTTAAAATCCGAAGGCCATGCAAATATACTGATCGATTTATGGGTAAAGACCGGTAAAAGGAGCCATGGCAACGGATTAATGCGCAAAGGTCACCAGCATCAAAAAATGATCGGGTGTGTAGAGATACAGCCGAATTTAAGGAATGTGCCTTGTGTGATTGATCCATTTGCCATTAAAGAACTGGATGCCGTTTTAGCTACGCACGATCATGGTGACCATATAGATATCAATGTGGCTGCTGCGGTGATCCAAAATTGCAGTGAGGAGGTTCCGTTTATCGGACCCGGAGCTTGTGTGGATCTTTGGGTCAGTTGGGGCGTTCCGGCCGAAAGATGTATAGTTGTTAAGCCCGGAGATGTTGTGCAAGTGAAAGATACAAAGATTTTTGCGCTTGACTCCTTTGACAGAACGGAACTTGTTACGACTGCTCCAGGAAATGAGCTCAAAGATAAAATGCCTCAAGACATGGATAATCTTGCAGTCAACTATTTATTCAAGACGCCGGGCGGCAGTCTATATCACAGCGGAGATTCCCATTATTCCAATTATTTTGCTAAGCACGGCAATGACCATGAGATAGATGTGGCATTAGGATCATACGGTGAAAATCCACGTGGGATGACTGATAAATTAACACCGATGGGGATTTTAAGAATGGCCGAATCTCTTAAAGCAAAGGTGGTTATACCTATTCATTATGATATTTGGACTAATTTTAAGGCGGACCCAAAAGAGATTACAGCCCTTTGGCATATGAAAAAGGATCGCTTAAATTATAGTTTTAAACCTTTCATATGGGAAGTCGGGGGAAAATTCACCTGGCCCAATGATAAAGACAAAATGGAATATATGTATGACCGAGGTTTTCATGACGCCTTTGCAATTGAGCCGGACCTGCCTTTTAAATCACTGCTGTAAATGAGGTGGAAAAGAGGATGAAATACGAAAAGCAAATTATAGACGATATATTCAAATGTTATGCGGTTCATTCCCTGCATATAGGGGGCTGCCCCCACCTTGTATTTGCAGCGGAGGGTGACGGCGGCTGCCATGTTTTTAGCGGTAAAGACTTTAGGACAAAGCAAACACTTTGGGAAGGCGGGGGCGGAACCATGTCTATTGTGCCCGTACCGGAAAAAGAGGGGTATTTCTTTGCCTCTAGAGGATTTTATTCTATGGTGGAGGCAACAACGGCTCATGTGGTGCTTGTAAGATATGGAGACGGCGGTTTTAAAGCAGAGAAGATCATGGAAATACCCTATTTACATAGATTTGATATCTTAAATGCCAACGGAAAGAGATATTTTCTGGGAGCTTCCCTATGTTCTGCGAAAGAAAGCAAAGAGGATTGGTCAAGTCCCGGAAAGCTATTTGTGTCTGCAATCCCCGAGGATTTAGATGGAGAAATGGACATAGAAGTTGAAGTATTGAAGGAAGGTCTTACCAAAAATCACGGTTACGGCAGAGGGGTGTGGAATGAAAAAGAGGCCGGGTTTATTGGCTGTGAAGAGGGTTTGCTGGCAGTGACGCCGCCTCAATCCGAAGACGATAGCTGGAAGATTGAGCAAATCTTAGATCAGCCGATCAGTGATGTTGCGGTCATTGATATTGATGGGGACGGGGAGATAGAATTTGCGGTCATTGAGCCTTTCCATGGGGATAAATTTGCTATCTATAAAAAAATAGACGGGGTGTATCAAGAAGTCTATGCTTATCCAACCTATATGGATTTTTATCACGCCGTTTTTGCGGCAACCCTTAACGGTATTCCGGCCATTATCGGCGGTGCCAGAAGGGGAGCACAGCAATTATTTGCAGTTTGGTATGACAAAGGGCATAAGAGATATGAAAATATTGTGCTGGACGAAAAAGCAGGGCCAAGCAATGTCAATATCATTAACACACAGCAGGGTGATATCGTAATGTCGGCTAATCGTGAAATTGGGCAGGCTGCGATTTACAAATTCGCTCAATCTATAGATACCCAACTTCAAAATTGAATTTATATTTACACAAACAACGCAGAAGCACCGTTGTTTATGTAAATAGTATTTTTAGGTTTAAAGTTGGTTGTCTTTATTGAGCGCGAAAAGAATGGACAATAAATAGTTTG
>JAKSBV010000314.1 GCA_022360955.1 Bacillota bacterium | reverse complement strand
GTGGCATTTTGAGGCGGATATACAATCACCTTGCTGCCGCAAAGTCCCTTCCCGATATAGTCATTGCAATCCCCTTCCAGTTCAAAGGTAATCCCTTTCGGTGTAAACGCACCTAAACTCTGTCCCGCAGAACCTTTAAAATGTAACTTGATCGTATCGTCAGGCAGTCCTTCACCGCCATAGACCTTTGATATTTCGTTCCCCAGTATGGTGCCCACCGCACGGTCTGTATTCTTAATCGGCAAGACCGCACTTACCTGCTCGGCTTTCTCCAATGCAGGCTTGCATATAGACAGCAATTGCCGCATATCAAGGGTACTTTCCAAGCCATGGTCCTGTGCTGTCCTGCAGTAACGTCCCACTTCCGCCGAAACATCCGGCCGATAGAGTATTGCAGATACGTCTACACCCTTGGCCTTCCAATGTTCCTCGGCCTTTTGCGCCTCAATCTTATCCGTTCTGCCAATCATCTCGTTAATTGTTCTGAAACCGAGCAGGGCCATATACTCCCGCATCTCTTGTGCAATAAAACGCATGAAATTCTCTACGTGCTGCGGGTCACCTTTGAAATTCTTGCGCAGTTCGGGATTCTGCGTTGCCACGCCAACAGGACATGTGTCAAGATTACATACCCTCATCATCACACACCCCATAACAATCAGCGGCGTTGTTGCAAATCCGTACTCTTCCGCCCCAAGCAATGCCGCAATGACCACATCTCTGCCCGTCAACAGCTTGCCGTCACTCTCTACCACGACCCTATCACGAAGGTTATTCAACACCAGGGTCTGATGGGTTTCTGCCAGGCCTAATTCCCACGGAAGCCCCGCATTCCTTATGCTCGTTCTCGGTGCCGCACCGGTTCCGCCGTCAAAACCGCTGATTAAAATAACATCCGCCTTCCCTTTCGCAACGCCAGCTGCTATCGTCCCCACACCTACTTCGGAAACCAGTTTTACATTGATTCTGGCATCCCTGTTCGCATTTTTGAGGTCGTAAATCAATTGGGACAAGTCCTCTATAGAGTAAATATCATGGTGGGGCGGGGGTGAAATCAAGCCAACACCCGGTGTCGAATTACGCACCTTGGCAACCCAGGGGTAAACCTTTCTGCCGGGCAGCTGACCGCCTTCCCCGGGTTTTGCACCCTGCGCCATTTTTATCTGTATCTCTCGGGCATTGGTCAGATAATGACTTGTTACGCCAAATCTGCCGGAGGCCACCTGTTTAATGGCACTGCAACGGGAATCGCCGTTTTCAGCCTCAACAAATCTGGCCGGATCTTCTCCCCCTTCTCCCGTATTGCTCTTGCCGCCAATTCGATTCATTGCAATCGCGAGACACTCATGGGCCTCCCGACCGATGGAACCATAGGACATGGCACCGGTTTTAAAACGCTTGCATATGGATTCTACCGACTCCACCTCGTCAATCGGAACAGCCTGTGACGCATCCGTCTTTAAATGAAATAATCCCCTCAACGTGCATAACTTTTCCGTTTCTCCGCTAATCAATTCCGAGTACTCTTTATATAACGCATAATCGTTGGTTCGACATGCGTATTGAAGCTTGTGTATGCTTTCAGGATTGTACAGATGATATTCCCCATTTTTTCGCCATTTGTGCTCTCCGCCAATGTCCAGCGTCTTATGGTCTGTCTGACGCTCACCAAAGGCAGCACGATGACGGACTGCGGCTTCTTCGGAGATTTCCTTCAAACCAATCCCCTCAACCCTTGAAGGGGTCCAGGTGAAATAGCGGTCAATCACCGATTGCCGAATGCCGATAGCCTCAAAAATCTGAGCGCCCTGATAGCTTTGCACCGTCGAAATACCGATCTTGGACAATACCTTCCCAATCCCTTTGACCGCACCTTTAATATAATTTTTAACGGCCTTTTCATAGGTGATATCTTGAATCATGCCTTGCCCGATCATATCTTCAATGGTCTCATAGGCCAGGTAAGGATTGACTGCCGTTACGCCATAACCGATCAGTGTACAAAAATGGTGTACTTCACGGGGCTCCCCGGATTCTAGTACAAGCCCCACCTTTGTACGGGTTCCTGCCCGGATCAAATGATGATGCAAGCCGGCTGCCGCAAGAAGTGCCGGTATTGCGGCCTTCTCCTTGTTAATCCCCCTATCGGAAAGCACAATGATGTTAGCCCCTTCGTCAATAGCCTTGTTCGCAGCCAGGAATAATTCATCCATCGCCTTTTCAAGGCCTGGGCCGTCTTGGTCGGCACTAAAAAGTATCGGCAATGTAACCGCTCTGAACCCCGGCCGGTCAATATGCCGCAGCTTTTCCAATTCTTCATTGGTCAATACGGGCTTTTTCACCTCAATCTGACGGCAGTTTTCAGGTCTGTCCGTAAGCAAGTCTCCTTCACAGCCGATCAGCAGCTCCGTAGCAGTAACAATTTCCTCCCGTATCGCATCAATGGGTGGATTGGTAACCTGGGCAAACAACTGCTTGAAATATTCATACAATAATTTCGGTTTTTCCGACAGAACTGCCAACGGGGTATCGTTACCCATCGCGCCAACCGGGTCAACCCCCTCTGTTGCCATAGGTTCAATAAGCATCTTCAAATCGTCATAGGTATATCCAAAGGCCCTTTGTCTGCTAAGCACCGATTCATGTTCAAGGGGCTCGGCACTGGGAGGTTCGGATAATGCTTCCAACTTTATTAAGTTTTCGTTCAGCCACGAAACATAAGGCTTTTGCGATGCAAAATGAGATTTCAGCTCCTCATCCGTAACGATCCTTCCTTTATCCGTATCTACCAACAACATACGGCCCGGCTGCAGCCTGCCTTTATACATTACATTTTCCGGCGGGATCTCAAGCACACCTACTTCCGATGACAGAATCACCTTATCGTCTTTTGTAACATAATACCTGGAAGGGCGCAAACCGTTTCTGTCAAGCACCGCACCCACCATCCTGCCATCGGTAAATCCCATGGCGGCAGGTCCGTCCCACGGTTCCATCAGACAGCTGTGATATTCGTAAAATGCCTTCTTTTCTTCGTGCATCTCCTCATTTTTGGTCCACGGTTCCGGCACCATCATCATGACCGCGTGGGGCAAGGATCTGCCGGAAAGCGCAAGGAACTCCAGGCAGTTATCAAACATCGCGGAGTCACTGCCGTCCTCATCAATAATCGGGAGTATCCTCGATATATCTTCACCGTATAAATCGGTTTTTAATGTCTTTTGCCGTGCCTTCATCCAGTTTATGTTTCCGCGCAGGGTATTAATTTCACCATTGTGAACGATATATCTGTTCGGGTGAGCACGTTCCCAACTCGGAAAAGTATTTGTACTAAAACGCGAATGCACAAGGGCCAAAGACGTCTCCAGCAGCGGGTCGGATAAATCTTTGTAGAACGCTCCCAATTGTTCCGACGTAAGCATGCCTTTATACACAATGGTTCTATGAGAAAGGCTGACAAAATAAAAATGTCCGTGACACCCTATGCTGTTCTCCGAACGCTTGCGGATCACATAAAGTTTTCGCTCAAAATCCATATCATCCTTTATATCCGGATTGCGTCCGATAAACACCTGTCGTATATGCGGCATACAATCCTTTGCAGTTTCCCCTAAAGGCGAACTATCCACCGGCACAGTCCTCCAGCCTAACACGGTCTGTCCTTCTTCTGCTGCAATTTTCTCAAATTGTTCCTCATAGGCCTGCCGCTCTTCGGCATTCCGGTTTGCAAAAATCATACCAACGCCGTAATAGCCTGCAGCAGGTAACGTAATGCCACTTGCAGCACATTCTTTTTCAAAAAATGCATGGGGTATTTGTATCAGAATACCTGCGCCGTCCCCGGTATTCACTTCACTTCCGACTGCACCGCGATGTGTAAGATTCTCAAGCACTTCCAATGCTTCCGTCACAATCTGGTGTGACTTTTGGCCTTTCTGGTTTACAACAAAACCCATGCCGCAAGCATCATGCTCGAAGCGCGGGTCATAAAGTCCTTGTTTAGGGGGTAAACCGGTCATTTTCATGTCATTCAACCTTTCTATATAGATACCCAACTTTAAAATCGAAGTTATATTTACACAAAAAACGCAAAACCATCGTTGTTTTGGATACTCTTTCATCCATAACCGATCAAAAGGCGTTTGAAAAAAGTAGAATTGATGTAGGTCATTTTACGCAGTAAAATCCGACCAAAATCTTAAGGGTTCAATACCCTTGAGATTTTACTACCCGTGGACATACATAACATGTATAATGTATTTTTTAAAACGCCTTTTGTGTAAATAGTACTTTTAGGTTTAAAGTTGGCTATCTTTACTGATAGTTCAAAATTAGGCTTGTATTAAACAAGTATTTTTAGTTCACAATACACGGTCCACAGTGAAATGACTGACTATATTGACGGTTCACTGTAAACCACAAACGACGAACTATTGCTCCGCACCCTTTCACATCACAAAATCCCACCGGAATCGGAGAGACTTGATGTCTTTGCGGTTTTTAGTGTGCAACAGCATCGGCCCCGGCTCAGGCTATATCCGATGCTATTGCCGGGGAATTGTAAGGGACGGCACGATTACAAAATGGTTCTTTGTAACCTGTCGCCTCTTTAGGGTAGTAAATTAACTGCCTTAACTCCTCCTATAGATACCCAACTGTTAAAATTGAATTATAGTTGGCTATCTTTATAGAGTCTATGTCATAATGCGAAGCCGGGGAAATCGCATTAGAGCTCGTAAGAAGCACAAAAACCACATTAACCCGCTACGAAGAAATATAGATGAATTTTTTCATATGTCTTCCTGCGCGAGTTTACATAATGCCGAAATGAAGGGACCATAGAAAAAAGGCGTGCCCAATCAAACCACATTTGTGGTATTCGTTGGGAACGCCTTTGCTCCTTCATTTAACTATTCATAATGTAATTAGATTATAATATATATTCAAAAAAATTGCAAGTCTGTTTTTGAAAAAATGCAATTTAAAATCATAAATATTGCAAAACCAAATTACAATTGGCATCCATCTTACAGGGTGCACTTCATTCAGTTGAAGAAAATCATGGAAATGACCTTATGGAAAGGCTTAGAGCCTGTTAGTGCCGCAGAGGGAGGAAGCAGCAACTGTTTGAGCGCTTTATGGATACCCAACTTTAAAATCGAATTTATATTTACACAAAAAACGCAGAATCATCGTT
>JAKSBV010000106.1 GCA_022360955.1 Bacillota bacterium | reverse complement strand
TTATCAGCAATTTGCTGAATAATGAAACTGTTTATATTAAAAATGAGAGTGAAGAGATCATAACAGACTTAATAGACACCTATCGTTATCAAAACCATAATGGCGTATTCTTAAAACTTCGGCGGGGGACAAATAACCTGCAGGTTGAGGGCGCATGTAATATAACCCTCAGGTACCAGTACCGGGTTTGGGGGTAAGATTATGTTAGGTGAAATTAATAAAAAGTTAGCACCCTACCATCCCAGTATTTATCTAGCCAAGCCTGACCGAACTATTATCTGTAAGTTGAGTGAAGCTTACAACATTAATATCATTCAAAACCTGAATGGTATTCATGAAATAAGCCTGGAAATTCCCTATCAAATCAGCAGGCACAATAAAAATGTCCGGAATAAGCATGTAGATTTATTACGAGGACATTATTTATTGAAAGTCGATGCGGACTGGTTTGTAATATCAAATAATCAAAGCAGCTCCAGTAAAGAGTCGATGCAGATTGAAGCTAAACTGCTGCCCTATCAGCTGAGAAGAAAAACAATATTTTCATTGGCAGAAGAAAAAAATGCGACTGAGATATTAAATATCTGTTTAGCAGATACCCCGTGGTCAGTAGCATATGTCGATGCTGATTTTGCCCTTCAGCTCCGTAAGTTCGAGGTCAATGAAAAAACAAAACTGGAATTTCTATTTGATATTGCTGAAGCCTATAATGGGGTTTTAAAATTCGATACCGAGAATTTAACTGTCAGCATATATAAACTCGAGAATGTAGGTACCGATAAGGGCCTGAGTATTAGCTATGGCAAGTACCTGAAAGATATCAATAAAAACCCCAACTTCGATGATGTCTGTACCAGGCTTTATGTTTATGGTAAAGATGGTTTAGAGATAATCAGTGTAAACCCCACTGGTACAGCTTATCTTGAGGACTTTTCATATTACCTGCACCCCTACAGTGAAACTATTACAGATGTTCAAAATGACTTGTATACCGTTAATGCTCACAGCCATTATCTGAGTGACGAACTGTGCCATGCAATCTTAAAACATAATAAGGCTCTGGAAGATGAGAGGGGTAATTTTACAAGCCTTTTTAATGAACTCGAAACCTTAAATAACCAATTGGTAGCCCTGCAGCAAGAGTTGGAACAACTCGATGAAAATCTATTACTGGCTAAGGATGAGCTTGCTCTTCATAATGCCAAACACAATGAAGATGAGGATCAAGACCTGATTGCAGCAGTTACCAGTGCTGAAGAGGATTACAATGCCAAGCTAATTCAAACAGAGGCAAAAAAAGCCGAGATTAATGTAGTTAACGGTAACATTGAATCTTTAAGGACCAGTTTAGAGTTAGCAAATACCTTTACACCAGAGCAGTTACAAGAGCGTGACTTATTCATTTTTGAGCGAAAGTGGACTAATGATTCTTATAGCGATGCTAATGAGCTGTATCAGCGAGGTATTACTGAGCTTAAAAAGGCCAGTCAACCGCAAATTGCCTACTCTCTCGATATTGTAGATTTTTTAAAGGTCGTGGAGTGCCAGCATGACTGGGACAAGCTGGCGATCGGAGACATTGTTACTGTTAAATACGAAAAATTTAAGATAGATATTAAGGCAAAAATAATTAGAATCACCCGCAATATTGACGCCAACAAGTTAAATATTGAGATTGCCAACACCACAGATATTAACAGAGGCTTTTATGAGTGGGTTGAGCTGCTGAAAAAGTCTGTTTCAACTTCTGCCGTATTAAACACCAATAAATGCAAATGGGATGAGGGCTACACTGCTAACAGCAAAATAGAGAACTATATCAACAATAAAATTGATGCTGCCAAACAGGCCATTGTCGCCGGTGTTAATCAAAGTGTCAATATCGACAGGCAGGGCATAAAAATCAGCGACCCTGCTGACCATGATAATTTTATCAGAATCCTGCACAATGTGTTGGCCTTTACCAATGATGGCGGCAATACCTTTAAACACGCCATTACTTCCAATGGTATTGTCGGTGATTATATATATGGAAAACTAATTGCCGGAGTAAATTTAACCATAGAAAGTACTGACAGCCAATCATTCCGGGTAGATGAAAATGGTGTAACTATAGCTGGGTCCGCGTTGACCATAACTAATGGTTTACCGGTGGACCAACTGGCCAGTGGTGTCATTCTTGAAGGAAGCCCTTATAACGGGGTAGTGATAGATTCTACAGAGGGCATTGTGATTACCCGCAGTGACAGCAAAGTGAAAGCTACT
>JAKSBV010000329.1 GCA_022360955.1 Bacillota bacterium | reverse complement strand
TAATTATATTATACTGTACTATATGGAACAAAAGATGTAAACAATATGAACATTTTCATTATTATTCCTATTCTAAACTAATTTACTTTTTGGATTTTAATTAGTAAATTTCGGAACAAAACTCATAAAATTCTTACCACATGTAGTTTTTTTTCCAAAATTTTGTGAATTATATAACAAACATAGGGCCATTTAGGAGATTAGCCTAAAATATTATTTCATTTATAAATTAATACGCACTAACTGTTAAATTTTTCTAAATAACCAAAATATGTAAATTCGATTCCCGTAAATGATACTAAAAGCAGGATGTTTCATAAAAGGTTTTTGTAAAATTTATGTTCAAAACAAGTAATATATTGAATGCACTCAAAAATTTACATGCCGGAAAATGATATTGGTGTGTTCAATGACTTTATAAAGGTTATGACTTCGCACTTTTGGTTAAAAATGTAAAAAATGATGCGAATTCATACAATGAAAGTAAATAAAAATCAAAAAAAGGCATGTAAATGATCATGGGTAAAAAGAACTAAATCATTTTTTAGAAGGGGTGTTATTATGTTGGTGCGTACAAAAAATACCAAAATTTATGAAAGGGCTTGTAAGGTGATAGCAGGTGGGTTGTTGTCTAATTTTAAGAAAGAGGCAGGGAGTCAGCCGGTCTATGTGAAAAGTGTAAATGGGGCCAGAGTGACTGATTTTGACGGAAAAGAATATATTGACTGTGCTTTGTCTCTTGGTCCGGTCATTTTAGGGCATTCTAATAAAAATTATAAAGAAGCATTGAAAGCGCAAATAGATAAAATGTATAGTGGTGAGTTCTCAATCATTCAAATAGAAGCAGCAGAGAAAATTCAAGAGCTGATCCCGTCGGCAGAATTGATAAGGTATTCTGTTTCGGGTTCAGAGGCCGTGTTCAATGCGATTCGCGTAGCAAGGGGATATACCGGTAAAAACATGTGTGTTAAATTTAACGGACAATATCATGGGGGCTTGGATTATATACTAGGAGGTATAGTAGAAGATCCGGAAAATCCGGTTGTAATAGAAGGTGAGAAGGAAGAAGATTTATATTCTATGGTTTGCAGTACCGAAGGCCGCGGAAGAGATACTTTAAGCAACTGCTACATGGTTGAGTGGAATGATCCGGATGCTTTGGAGAAACTGTTTAAAGCAAAATCCGATGATATCGCCTGTGTGGTGATGGAGCCGATCATGATGAATGTAGGGGGATGCACGCCGGAGCCGGGTTATCTTGAAGGGGTGAGGGCGTTATGTACAAAATACAATGTTGTTCTTATCTTTGATGAAACCTTAACAGGATTTAGGTTGGGACTCAATGGAGCCCAAGGGTATTTTGGCGTTACACCTGATATGAGCACATTTGCCAAGGCTGTCGGAGGTGGATTCCCGGTATCCCTTTATTGCGGCAAAAAGGAAATTATGGATAGCATCACAAATACCAGAGTACTTGCAATGGGCACATATAATGGTCACCCGGTTGCAGCCGCAGCCCTTCTGGCTACTGTCGCAGAGCTTGAAAAAGATGGTGCGATTGAGAGAATTAACAGATTAGGCAACATGATGAAGGAAGGCTTTGAGGCGGCAGCCAAAAAGCATGGTATAAGTTTGCGAATGCAGGGTATGTCCGGCGCATGGTTCCCTGTATTTACAGATAAGGATAAAATCATAAACCACAAAGATGCCATTGAAAACGCAGATATCATGAAATCAGCCGCATTTGCCGGTATGATGAAGCAAAGAGGGGTGCTAAACAATTTTAG
>JAKSBV010000468.1 GCA_022360955.1 Bacillota bacterium | reverse complement strand
GTGACCAATGCATAAATAGTTGGAATTACAATCATAGTCAACAAGGTTGAAACTAAAAGTCCACTCATTAATGCTATTGACATGCCATCAAATAATGGATTACCGGATAAATAAAGGGGCACAAGACCCATAATAGTTGTCATAGTAGTTGAAATAATAGGTCTAAATCTTTTGCTAACGGCATCTTTACAAGCTAATTCCACAGGAAAACCCCGTTTTCTAGCATCATTAATATACTCAATGAGTAAAATAGCATTATTTACAACCACTCCTGCAAGGCTTACTATTCCAAGCATAACCATAAAGGCCAGTGGTTTTCCTGCAAGAAATAGTCCGTTAAAAATCCCTATAATAGATAATGGTATAGTGATCAAAATAATAATCGGATTTATAAAGGAATTAAATTGTATCAATAAAATTGAATACACTAATAGGAGTACTAAAACAAACAGCATTCCCATGCTTCCAAAATTTCTTTCAATTTCTTCCCGCTCGCCGTCAAATATAGGCCTATTGATCAAATTCATTTTTAATATCTTCTCTTCTAATATATTTTGAATATCTACTCCGCTGTATCCGTGCTTAACATCACTTGTAATCATGATGTTCATCTGTCCATTATACCTTCTGAGGGTATCAATATCCGTTTTTAATCTAATCTTTGCAAATTGTTTTAATAAAACCTTATTTCCCAGCATAGAGGACTTAATCTTTAGGTTTTCCAGCTGTTTTAAGGTATTAATATTACTTTCTACTAAAATATCATATTCATTACCCGCCTTTTTATAGGTTGAAGCCTTTGTGCCTTTTAGTGCAATATTGATTTGTTTTTGAATGTCATACCTAGATAATCCATATCTTCTTAATAGGTCATCATCGGGTTCTACAGAATATACAAAGGTTCTTTCAGAAGCATTATTCTCTACATTTATTGTTCCAGGAATATTCTCAAGCTCCCTTTGAATTAATTGCACCTCTTTATATATACTATCATAATCATCGCCCATTACCCTTATCCTTACAGGATTTCCAATAGGCTTTCCATATTCCAGCATTTTTACTATTGCCTTTCCTTTTCTGATACGGATATTAATTTCCTCCTGTATATATGTTGTTAGCTCTTCTTTCGTCTCAAATCTCTCTCCTTTCTCAAGGTCAAACCTAAGCATTATTTGACCATAATCCTTTGATGGTACAGCGGGAAGCATAGACATATAAAATTTAGGGATACCATCACCGATGGCTGAGGTAGATGATATCACCTCAGGACTTTCCTTTAAAATATCCTCTACCTGTTTAACCAGCTCCTCAGTTGCATCTATATCTCCTGCCACCTCTGAAGTAACTTCTAAATATAGGATATTCTTATCTGCAAAGGGCATAAACCGAAGACCTATTACTCCCCTTAATTGTACTGTCAACATAAATAGAATTAGAGTAAGTAAAAGTGCTTTTTTCTTATGTTTCAAAGAAATATCAAGAAGACCTTCAAAAAAATCTTTAATTATCCCTCTTTTAGCAGCTTTATCTTCTGTTCCAGGCTTAAAAACCAAATAAGCCATAACCGGTGTGACAAGCATAGCTACTAAGTATGAATTTGACAATGTAAGAATAACTATTTTAGGTATATCTCCAACAAACTTCCCCGGAGCCCCCGGAATCAATAATAAAGGCAAAAAAGCTGCAACAGTAGTTAATGTAGATGTAAAAATAGGAGTTGATGACCTGCTGGCTCCTTCAAGGGCAGCCTCAAATCTATCCATCCCTGCATCAAGATTTACTTGAATTGCATCACTAACTACTATGGCATTATCAACCAACATCCCAAGGGCAATTATCAGACCTGCCGTAGACATGAAATGAATCTCTATATTTAATAGCTTCATCATATTAAAGGTAATCAGCATAGACAATGGAATAGCAGTTGAAACTACCAGGGCATTCCTAAATCCAACTATAAAGAAAACAACAATGATTACAAATCCCATTCCCTGTAGTAGATTCATAACAAAACCAGTTATTGATCTATCCACATCCTCTGGTTGAAATGATACTTCATGAATAATCAGGTCCTTAGAAAAACGTTTTTTAATCTCTTCTAATTTTTCTCTTACTTCCTTTCCAATATGTATAATATTTTCATCCTCTTTAAAATATCCGGTAATTAGGACTGCGTTCTGACCATCTTGTTTGAATATTTTAGTATCATCCTCTAAGCCCATATAAATCTCTGCTATATCTCCAAGCCTTATGACTGAGCCATTTTCCATGGCACCTCCAATAATGGTATCTTCGATTTCCTTTATGGACGTAAAGTTTCCCTGGGTCGAAACATCTATTTTCCCATCTTCAAATTGTATGGAACCCGATGGAATTTCAAGATTTTGTGCCTTCAGTACAGCTACTATATCCTCAAGTGAAAAGACGTGTTGATTTAGCTTTTCTATATTAACTTCTACCTTTACTTCCTTTTCTACTTCTCCAACAATTTCAAAACGTGAAATGCCCTTTATTCTGCCAAGCTCCTTTTTAAAATCTTCTGCATAGCTTCCAAGTTGCTCATAGCTGTATTTCTCTCCAGATAAACTAATTATGAGTCCGGCAGTTTCTATTATATCTGTATTAATTTGAGGTTCAAAGCAGCCATAGGGCAGGTCTTGTTTGATTTCATCCATCCTCTCCTTTAAATCATTCCAAGCTTTATCGGTATCTGCTTCTATATCTAGCATTACCAGAATATTTGAAATACCCTTTTTTGAAGTGGTTTCCATATTATCAAAACCTTCAATATCTGTGATATTATCTTCAATTTTCTTAGACACCAATTCAGCTACTTCCTCCGTCGATGCCCCTGGATATATTGTTGTAATAATAGCAGCCGGTGCAGATACATTGGGATTCTCTTGTTTTGGTATAAGATTATAGGATACCACTCCCATTATTGCCAAAATCAAGGCAAAGAATAAGAGGACCCTGCGACCATGAATAGCAGCACTAATGATTGATTTCATATTTCTCACCCCTATCCTTCAATAGATACAAGGTATCCATCCTTAACATTTCTCATTCCTTCAGATACTAGCAAGTCACCACTTAAAAGCCCATTAACTAAGACCTTATCTTCATATATCTGCTGAAGTATAACATTTTTTCGTACAATTCTATTATTTTCAACTACATAAACATAATCTTCTCCATCGGTCATAATAGTTTTTATGGGCACCCATATACCTTTTCTATCATCTACATTAATAGACACCCTTACAATAGAGCCTATTAAAAATTCTTCAGAGGAAAATTGATTTATCATTTCAACTTCTATATCATAGGTTCTACTTTTAGGATCTGGAATATAATCGATATTTGATATTTTCCCCTCTCCTTTAAGATTATCTATCTTAACCTTTGCATGGTGTTCTAATGATACTTTTTTTACATCTTCCTGTGTAAGTCCTACATGAACAATTTGTTTTTCCGGTCGCGTCAAAACCACCGGCATTCCAGCATTAATGTTTTCCCCCTCCTTGCCGATTACTTCTACAACATATCCGGCTTTATTGGAGGTTATAGTTGCATCCTTTATAGTGTTTTTTATGGACTCATGGTTTGCCTCAGCCTGTTCATACTGAGCATTCACAGCCTTAAGGGATTCATTGCTAACATTCAATTTAAGCTCAGTTTCGTCTAGCTGCTGCTTAGACACTGTTCCCTCTTTATATAATTGGACTATCTTATTATAAAGGTTTAATGTGAACTTATTATCCTCCTCAGCTTTATTAAGGTTTGCTCGAGCCATATCCATCTGGGCCCTAGCTGCATCGAGATTGAATCCTAAATCTGTTATATCTAAGCTGGCTATAGCTTCTCCTTTTGATATAAACTCTCCTTTACTAACATAGATTTTTTTTATCTTTCCTGGAATCTTAAATGAAATATTTTTAATCTCCTTCGTATCAATAGTTCCTATATAGTCTAAAGTAATTGGATAGGTTTCTTCTTTAATTTCTATGACTTTCACAGGCCTTGGTTTTACAGTATTTTCAACCGCTGTTTCATTGGTTTTGAAATAATAACGTACCCCTATTATTGAAATTAGCAACATTAGAATAAATATAGCAGCTATTTTATTATTAAAAAACCTCATTTTCATAAAATTACCTCCTTTTACTATCATAGAAGTATTTAACTAAAATGCATGCAAGTAATTGCTTGCTTAATAGTTAAAAAAATATATCATGGTTTTAGCCCCCTAATAAATATAGCAACAGCATGGGATAGATAATCCTCAAAGGAAATTTCCGTTAAAATGTTATTTGCAATTATTCCAGACATAAGTGCTCCTAAGTTTACAAGTAAAAATGAAACGGCCTGTGCTTCGGGATTATCCTTTCTCACCTTTCCTCCTTTCTGCATTTCTAAAAAATATTCAGTCAAAAACTCTTTAAGTTTTCTAGGAAATTTAATAAAGGGATTTTTACTGCTTTCTAATATATTAAACTCCTTTATTAATATTAAAAACATCTTTCTATTTTTATCCATAATTTTATTATATGCTTTGCTCATAAAGAATAAATCCTTTTCTAAATCCCAAACTATCCCTTCCTCAAATATCTTTCTTACACCGTCCTTAAAGACAAATTTGTTAAGGGTTTCCTCGAATATATTTTTCTTTGTACCAAAGTGTCTAAACAAGGTCACTTCGTTCACTGAAGCAGCCGCAGCAATTTGCTTCGTTGTAACGGCCTTATATCCATACTTGGAAAATAGATCGGCTGAAGCATACAGTATTTTATCTCCAGTTGATAATTTAGGATGCATTATATCACCTCTCGCCAAAATGCAAGTGCTTACTTTCATTTTCTATATCATATACTTTTTATAGCATTTTGTCAATACCTCCTAAATTTTTTGAGTTTCCCCATTTTTAATAAGCATAATAGCTCGCTTTACAATGAAACACACAGGGTCAGGCTTTTATAATTTTATAAATACTTTTCCGGTGTTGACTATGTCCTATATATTAAGTACTATATACATATTGAAAAATATCATCCTTAGAAGAGGTATTAGACGATGGACAATAAACCTAAAGCAGTCTTTTTTATGATTCTATCCGCATTTGCTTTCGCTATTATGGCGTCAATGGTTAGATTAGCAGGAGATATTCCCGTTGCTCAAAAGGTGTTTTTTAGAAATTTGGTAAGCCTATTTATCGCCTTAGGTATGTTATATAAACATAAAATCAATGTATTCGGAAAAAAAGAGAATCAAAAATATTTGTTGACCAGATCTATACTAGGGGTTTTGGGTGTGGCCTTCTACTTTTATGCCATCAATCATCTATATCTGGCAGACGCTACAATGCTCAACAAATTGTCTCCTTTTTTTATAACGGTATTTGCTTATCTCTTTTTAAAAGAGAAACTATCTAAAATACAAATACCGGTTTTACTGATGGTATTTATAGGCGCATTACTTGTGATCAAGCCGCAATTCAGTTTCAGTATGCTCCCTGCGCTTTCAGGAGCTGCTTCCGCCATTTGTGCCGGAGCAGCTTATACTCTTGTGAGATTCTTAAAAAATAAAGAGCATCCTTCTACCATTGTTTTTTATTTTTCATTTGTTTCGGTGGTTGCAACCCTTCCTATTATGCTGCTCAATATACGTATCCCTACTTTACCGCAGTTGATATTTCTGCTGGGGACAGGGGTTTTTGCTGCCATTGGACAAATCACCATCACATTTGCCTATAAATATGCACCGGCTGCCGAGATTTCTATTTATAACTATTTTAGTATCATTTTTGCCGCTGTCATCGGGTTTTTCTTATGGGGAGAAGTTTCAGATATTTTCAGTATTATAGGCGGTTTATTGATTATTTTAGCCGCAGCAGCCAATTTTAAATGGAGAGATGCAAACGCATCGGCAAAATAACCCCTTCTCCTCTTCTGCAGCCTCCCCATGTCAGGACCCGCTGTGCCGATCCGACAGTGCTGTTCAAAATACCTGTGTATACTTTAGGAGCTGCATTCATATATCAACAAATCTGCCTTTGCCGCAAACCCGTCCATTGTCTCGAAAGCGACGGTATCCGCACTATAAACAACGTATCCGTTCGCGCACTGATTCGCTCATTGCATAACGAGAAAGCGGGGGCTGCATCCTGTGAAAACTTGCTTGAAAAAGCCTAATTTCACTATATTGCATATTATAAAATTATAAAAGCCTGACCCCTCAATATTCTATTGATAAAAGCCTGACCCCTCAATATTCTATTGTATATAAAAACAACCCCTTTGCCGGAGCCGTAGCACCGGCTAATGACCTGTCCCTTTGATCCAATATGTATTTCACCGTTTC